>SLBI01000056.1 GCA_007126375.1 Paracoccaceae bacterium | reverse complement strand
CCACCCACCCCACCGCCGCCGGCGCAGGGCGGCAGAGCCGCCGAAGCTGCAGGAACGACGATGCCCCCGAACCCGATCCGCCCCACCGTGCCCTTCGACTGCGACGGCAAGCATCACGGCTTCCTGCGCCTGCCGCATTCGCGCAACAAGAGCGCCTGGGGCGCCGTGATGACGCCGATCACCGTCATCCGCAACGGCCCGGGCCCGACGGCGCTGCTGACCGGCGCCAACCACGGCGACGAATACGAGGGGCCGATCGCGCTGCAGGGCCTCGCGCACGACCTGGAGGCCGGCGAGATCGCCGGGCGGGTGATCATCCTTCCCTACATGAACTATCCGGCGTTTCGCGCCGGCACGCGCGTCTCGCCCATCGACGGCGTCAATCTCAACCGCGCCTTTCCCGGCGCCCCGGACGGCAGCGCGACGGAGAAGATCGCCGACTACTTCCAGACCGAACTGGTGCCGATGGCCGATGTGGTGCTCGATTATCACTCGGGCGGCAAGACGCTGGATTTCCTGCCCTTCGCCTGCGCCCATCACCTTGACGATCCGGCGCAGCAGGCCGCCTGCGTCGCCGCCGTCACCGCCTTCAACGCGCCCTACACGCTGATGCTGCGCGAGATCGACCCCGTGGGGATGTACGACACCGCGGTGGAGGCGCAGGGCAAGGTGTTCGTCACCACCGAACTGGGCGGGGGCGGCACGGCCACGGCACGCTCGGCAAGGATCGCGCGCAAGGGCGCGCGCAACCTGCTGATCCATGCCGGCATCCTCGCCGGCACGCCCGAGCGCGAGACGACCGTCATGCTCGATATGCCGGACGAGGATTGCTATCACTTCGCCACCGCCGAGGGGCTGGCGGAACCGCTGGTCGATCTGGGCGAGATGGTCGAAGCCGATCAACCGCTGGCGCGGATCTGGCCGGCCGATCGGACCGGGCTGATGCCGCTCGTTCACCGCGCTCAACGATCAGGCGTGCTGGCGGCGCGGCATTTCCCGGGCCTGATCCGGACCGGGGACTGCCTGGCGGTGATCGCCACGGCCATGCCGGAGACGGAGTGATGCCCGGACCAAGCCTGTCGCGCAGCCGGGCAGAGGCGGCCGACCCGCAAATCATGTTATCTGCCAGACACTTGGCATGGGCGTTGACAGAAGGAAGCGATCGACTAGGCTTGCATCGTCAATAGGGATGCGGCGGTCGGCGCGGGGCTGATCTTGGCCGACCGTCCGCTTCGATCCAGGAGTCGCGCCCACGGGCGCGCACAATGGGAGGGAGAATATGCACCGTCATCTGACCGCGGGCGCCGCGGCGCTCGCGCTGCTTTCCGGCTCTGCGCAGGCTCAGGATCTCTTGTTCGCTCCGGGCGAAGACGACAGCTTCAACTGGGCGAGCTTCGACGAATTCACCGCTGCGCACGACCTTGCCGGCACGACGCTGACGATCACGGGGCCATGGACCGGCCTCGATGCCGAAATGGTCAACAACGTCCTCGCCTATTTCACCGCAGCCACGGGCGCCGAGGTCAGCTATACCGGCTCGGACAGTTTCGAGCAGGACATCGTGATTTCGGCGCAGGCCGGGTCGGCACCGAATATCGCGGTGTTCCCGCAGCCCGGTCTGGCCGCGGATCTCGCCGGGCGCGGGTTCCTCGAGCCGCTCGGCGAAGACACCGCGGCGTGGGTGCGCGAGACCTATTCGGCCGGCGACAGCTGGGTCGATCTGGGAAGCTTCGCCGGCCCGGACGGAGAGACGGCGCTCTTCGGTTTCTTCTACAAGGTCGATGTGAAATCGCTGGTCTGGTACAGCCCGGAACAGTTCGAGGAGGCCGGCTACGAGATCCCCGCCACCATGGAGGAACTGGCCGCCCTGTCGGAACAGATCGTTGCCGATGGCGGCACGCCCTGGTGCTTCGGGCTCGGTTCGGGTGCGGCCACCGGCTGGCCCGCGACCGACTGGATCGAAGACATCCTGCTGCGCACCCAGCCGCCCGAGGTCTATGACGGCTGGGTGGACAACTCGGTGCCATTCGACGATCCCCGGGTCATCGAGGCCATCGAGATCTACGGCGAATTCGCGCGCAACGAGGACTGGGTGCAGGGCGGCTCGCAGGCGGCGGCCACCACCGATTACCGCGACGCGCCGGCCGGGCTCTTCACCTTCCCGCCGGGCTGCTACATGCACAAGCAGGCGTCGTTCATTCCGACCTTCTTTCCCGACGGCGCGGAATACGGGCTGGACTACGACTTCTTCTACTTCCCGCCCTATGCGGCGCAGGACCTCGGCAACCCGGTGCTGGGCGCAGGCACGCTGTTCGCGATAACTTCGGATTCGCCGGCGGCACGCGGGCTGATCGAGTTCCTCAAGACCCCCATCGCGCATGAGGTGTGGATGGCCCAGTCCGGCTTCCTGACACCGCACACGGGCGTCAACCTCGATACCTTCGCGTCGGAATCGCAGCGCGCGATGAACGAGATCCTGCTGGGGGCCACGACCTTCCGCTTCGACGGATCGGACCTGATGCCGGGCGAGATCGGCGCCGGCGCCTTCTGGACCGGCATGGTGGACTACACCACCGGTGCAGACGCCGCCGAGGTGGCGGCAGCGATCCAGGCGCGCTGGGACGCGATGCGCTGACCAGGGCGGGGCGCCGCCCCGGCGGCGCCCGCACCACAGGGGCGGAAGCGGGGAGGCTTTCGCCCGGTCGCAGGGAGGGGCGCGCATGCCGCCGGTGTTGCAGGGGCTTGTCACGATCCTTGTCGGCGTGTTCGGCTGCGTCGCCTATTTCTACGCGTCGAACTGGCTGCTGGACCGGGTGATCTTTCCCGCCCGCGGTCCCGATCCGGGCCGCAACATCAACCGCGCCAATCTGGTGCGACCATGGCTCTTCCTGTTCCCCGCGATCTTTGCGCTCGGGCTCTACCTCGCCTATCCGGTCGTGGGTTCGTTCATCCGCTCGCTCTACAACCGGGCGGGCGACGAGTTCATCGGGCTCGGCAACTACATCGACCTCTTCGCCGCGCCCGGCTTCCGCACTGCGCTGCTGAACAACTTCCTTTGGCTGTTCGTGGTGCCGGCCGCGGCCACGGGCTTCGGCCTGATGGCGGCCCAGCTGACCGACCGGCTCAGCTGGGGCAACATCGCCAAATCGCTGATCTTCATGCCGATGGCGATCAGCTTCGTCGGCGCCTCGCTGATCTGGAAGTTCGTCTATGCCAACAACCCAGATATCGGGCTCATCAACGCCGTCCGGTCCGCCTTCGGCGCCGGCGATCCGGTGGACGTGATCCAGATCCCGTTCTGGAACAACTTCTTCATCATGTTCATCATGGTCTGGATCCAGACCGGCTTTGCCATGGTGATCCTGTCCGCCGCCCTGCGGGGCATTCCCGAAGAGACGATCGAGGCGGCGATCCTCGACGGGGCGGGGCCGTTCAGATTGTTCTTTCAGGTCAAGGTGCCGCAGATCATGGGCACGATCGTCGTGGTCTGGACCACCATCACCATTCTGGTGCTCAAGGTCTTCGACATCGTCTACACCATGACGGGCGGCAATTTCGGCACCCACATCCTGCCAAGCTACATGATGAGCTTCATGTTCCGCGACGACGGGCGGGCGACGGCGGTGGCCTTCGTCATCATGATCATCGTGCTGCCGGTGATGATCTGGAACATCGCCCAGGCGCGCAAGGAAATGCGCTGAGGGAGGCGGCGGATGGAGAACATCGCAGGGCGCAAGTCGGGGGTGGCCTGGGCAGTGCATCTGGCCGTGGCCGCCATGGTGCTGTTGTGGCTCATCCCCACCGTGGGGCTTTTCGTGTCGTCCTTCCGCGACCGCGACCAGATCTCGCAGTCGGGGTGGTGGATCGCGCCCCTGCCGGTGGATCTGACCTTCCGCACCCGCGTCGCCGCCGACGGCCAGCGCGAGATCGACGGCGCCTTCGTGATCGAGACCTCGGTCTTCGCGGACGACAGCCTCGCGCGCTGGTTTCCCGGCGGCGCCGGGCAGGTCACGCGCTTCGGCACACGCGGCGCGGCGCCCACCGAATTCGACGCCGGGACGACAGCCGAGCTTCGCGGCGGCGGCACACTGACCATCGCGGCGGACGGACAGGCGGTGTTGCGCTCCGGTGACGCATTCGAGCGCCCCGTCACGCTCTATTTCGAGGCGCGGATCCCGCCGCGCGTCACCACACAGAACTATGAAACCGTGCTGACCGCGGACGGCATGGACCGTGCCTTCATCAACACCCTGACCGTGGCTATTCCGGCCACCGTCATCCCGATCCTGATCGCCGCCTTCGCCGCCTATGCGCTGGCCTGGATGGATTTCCGCGGCCGCGGGGTGCTGATCGCCTGTGTCGTCGGGCTGCTGGTCGTGCCGCTGCAGCTGGCGCTCGTGCCGCTGCTGAACCTGCACAACCAGATCGGTATCGGCCAGAGCTTTCTCGGCATCTGGCTGGCGCACACCGGCTTCGGCCTGCCGCTGGCGATCTATCTGCTACGCAACTACATGGTCGGCCTGCCGCGCGACATCATCGAGAGCGCGCGGGTCGACGGCGCTACCGATTTCCAGATCTTCACACGCATCGTCCTGCCGCTGAGCTTCCCGGCGCTCGCCGCCTTCGCCATCTTCCAGTTCCTGTGGACATGGAACGACCTGCTGGTGGCCAAGGTGTTCCTGCCCGCGGGCTCGGACACGCAGGTGATGACGGTGAAGATCGCCGACGACCTGCTCGGCTCGCGCGGGGGCGACTGGGGCATTCTCGCGGCAGCCGCCTTCGTCTCGCTGGCCGTGCCGCTCATCGTCTTCTTCACCATGCAACGCTATCTGGTGCGCGGTCTGCTTGCGGGATCGGTGAAGTGAGGGACACACCCCGCCCGGACGCGCTGACCGCCGGTCGGCAGATCGCGGCCGCGGGCCGCGAATGGTGGCGCGGTGCGGTGATCTACCAGATCTATCCGCGGTCGTTCCAGGACAGCAATGGCGACGGAATCGGTGACCTTCTGGGCATCGTCGAACGCCTGCCGCATGTGGCGGCACTGGGGGTGGACGCGGTCTGGATCTCGCCCTTCTTCACCTCGCCGATGAAGGATTTCGGCTATGACGTCGCCGATTACCGCGACGTCGATCCGATGTTCGGCACGCTCGCCGATTTCGACGCGGTGATCGCCACCGCGCATGCGCTGGGGCTGAAGGTGATGATCGACCTCGTCCTGTCGCACAGCTCCGACCAGCATCGCTGGTTCGTCGAGAGCCGGTCATCGCGCGACAACCCCCGCGCGAACTGGTATGTCTGGGCCGATGCGAAGCCGGACGGCACGCCACCGAACAACTGGCTGTCGATCTTCGGCGGGTCGGCCTGGGCCTGGGACACCACCCGCTGCCAGTATTTCCTGCACAATTTCCTCGACAGCCAGCCCGATCTCAATTTCCACGAACCCGCGGTGCAGGAGGCGCTGCTCGACACCGCGCGCTTCTGGCTGGAGCGCGGGGTGGACGGCTTCCGCCTCGACACCGTCAACTTCTACTTCCACGACCGGCACCTGCGCGACAACCCGGCCCTGCCGCCCGAGGAGCGCAACGATTTCACCGCGCCTTCGGTCAACCCCTACAACTGGCAGAACCACATCCATTCCAAGACCCAGCCCGAGAACATCGATTTCCTGCGCCGCATCCGCGCGCTGACCGACCGCTTCGGCGCAACCACGGTGGGCGAGGTCGGCGAGAGCCAGCGCGGCCTCGAGGTGATGGGAGATTACACGGCCGGCAGCGACCGGCTGCACATGTGCTACGCCTTCGAGTTCCTCGCCTCGATCCCGCCGCGGGCGGCCTGGGTCGAAACGGTGCTGCGTGCGCTCGATACGGCGGCACCGGACGGCTGGTCCTGCTGGGCCTTCTCCAACCATGACGTGCCGCGCCATGTCAGCCGCTGGCACCTTGGCCCGGCGGCGGCGCGGGCGCACACGACACTGATGATGTGCCTGCGCGGCACCGTCTGCCTCTATCAGGGCGAGGAGCTGGGCCTGACCGAGGCCGATATCGCCTTCGAGGATCTGCGCGATCCCTACGGCATCCGCTTCTGGCCGGAATACAAGGGCCGCGACGGCTGCCGCACGCCGATGGTCTGGCGCGCCGGTCAGGCCAATGCCGGTTTCTCGACCGGGGTGCCCTGGCTTCCGATCCCGCCGGGGCATGTCCACCACGCGGTCGATACGCAGGAGCATGCACCCGAGGCGATCCTGCACCACTATCGCCGCGCCATCGCCTTTCGTCACGCCCATGCGGCGCTGAAACGCGGCAGGCTGGAAGGCCTCGCCGTCACGGAACAGGTTCTGCGCTTTTTCCGCGCAACGCCCGACGAGACGCTGTTCTGTGCCTTCAACCTGAGCGAGGAGCCGGCTGAACTGCGCCTCCCCGAAGGACGCTGGCACTGCGTGGGGGCAGAGCTGAACAGCGCCGGGGCGGGCCCGGACGGGCTGGTGCATCTGGGGCCGTGGCAACCCTGCCTTGCGGTGCGGGGATGAGAACCGGGAAGGGGAGGACGGAATGGCAGAGCTGAAGCTGACCGGCGTGGAAAAGGCCTATGGCCCGGTGAAGGTGCTGTCGGACATCGATCTTCAGATCGAGACGGGCGAACTCATCGTGTTCGTAGGCCCGTCGGGCTGCGGCAAGTCCACGCTGCTGCGGATGATCGCCGGGCTGGAACGCATTACCGGAGGCACGCTGGAAATCGGCGGGGTGCGGATGAACGACATCCCGCCGGCACAGCGCGGCATCGCCATGGTGTTCCAGTCCTACGCGCTCTATCCGCACATGACGGTGCGCGACAACATGGCGTTCGCGCTGAAGATCGCCGGAAAGTCGCGGCCCGAGATCGATGCCGCCGTGGAACGGGCCGCGAAGACGTTGCAGCTCGACAATTTGCTCGACCGCCTCCCCAAGCAGCTTTCGGGCGGGCAGCGCCAGCGCGTCGCCATCGGCCGGGCGATCGTGCGCGACCCGAAGGTCTATCTCTTCGACGAGCCGCTCTCGAACCTCGACGCCGCGCTGCGCGTGGCCACACGGATCGAGATCGCGCAACTCAAGGAATCCATGCCGGACTCGACCATGATCTATGTGACGCACGACCAGATCGAGGCGATGACGCTGGCATCCCGCATCGTCGTGCTCGCCGGCGGCGGGATCAGCCAGGTCGGCGCACCGCTGGAGCTTTACGAACGGCCGCAGAACGAGTTCGTTGCGCAATTCATCGGCTCACCGGCGATGAACATGCTCGACGGCGAGGTGGTCGAGACCGGCGAGACCACCCGCGTCCGGCTTGCCAACGGCGGCGAAGCGCTCGCCGCCATCCCCACGCGAGACGCCGACCGTGGCATGAAGGTGCGTGTCGGGGTGCGTCCGGAGGACCTGAGCCTTACCGAGGACACGCCGCTTTACGAGGGCCGCGTGGCGATCACCGAAGCCCTTGGCGAACTCACAGTGCTGCACATGGAGCGCGATGCGGGGTCGGACGAATTCCTCGCAAAACTGCCCGGCATTCATTCGGACCTGCGCGGCAGGCCGGTGCGGCTTGCCGCCGATCCGCGCAAGCTGCATCTGTTTCACGAGGGCCGGTCGCTGCTCTGGCGCTGAGCCGGAGCAGCCGACATCGGGTCAGAGCGGGAACTCGAACTGCCGCCCGATTCCCACGAACACCGACGGCGAACTAGCCCGGCCCACCCCCTCCTCACGCCGCATCCGGTAGCCGACCCCGGAGTTCAGCGACCAGTCGGGCGTCAGCCGATGGCTGTAGCTGGCCCGTACGTTGGACAGCCGCACCTCGTTGCGTGTATCGGAGCCGGTCGTGTGGCTGTGATCCAGCCGCAGCGACAGCGACGATACCTCGCTGATCTCATGTGCGTATGAGGTGCTGAAATTGGTGCGGAAGCGCCGCTCTTCGTCGCCGATGACGCTGCGATCGAGGCGCACACGTATCCGCCCGGTCGGCAATGCCCGATCCCAGGCCAGCCCGCCGATGAGGCCGACATCGCCGCTTCTGGGCAGGCGCGTCACCCCCAGCCGGGCCGAGAGCGAGCCGTCCGGCAGTTCCATCGCCCGCCGCGCGACCAGCGAACTGCGTGTCCCGTCAATCGTCTGGTCCAGGTTGACACCGAGGCCGATGCTGCCAGTGGGCAGATCGCTGCCGATGTCGAAGCGGGCATTGAGACCGCGGCGATCCTCGTCCGGCCGGTTGCTGTCGATCCGGGTCCAGCCAAGCCCGGTGTCGACGCGGGTGCGCGGCGAGAGCGCATAGACGAGACCGACCTGCGCCCGGTCCGTGCGCCGGCGGATCGGATCGACGGCGCGGTCTTCTCGGTATCTGCTGTGGCTGAGATCGACCCGCCCGGACAGCACCGGCGAGAATCGCAGCCGGAAGTTGGCACCGAGGGTCCGACGCTCGCGGTCGTTCAGATTGGTCGCGGCTTCGGAGTAATCGACGCCGTTGACAGAGGCCTCCAGCGTGACCCCCAGCGGCGCCGCCTCACGGCCCAGCACCAGCCGGGCGCGGGCGCTGTAATCGGTCCGCCGGCCGCTGCCGCGGATCTCGTCATCGTCTTCGGGCAGCTCCAGATCGCCCTCTTCGTCGATGAAATCCTCCAGCGGGCGCAGGAAATCCACCCGGCTGCGGCGGAAACTGCCGGACAGGTCGATACCCGAGTCTGCCCCCTCGCGGCTGTACGAGAAGCTCAAGCGGGGATCCTGCAATTCGGACACGGTGCCGGAGCCGTCGATCCGGCCAAGCCGAAACACGGTCCTGCCGTCGATCCGGAGCCGATCCAGCGGCGTTTCGGAGACGAAGCCGAAGGACAGCGCCGTGTTCGACAGGGTCCGCACACCTTCGGCGGGCACCCGCAGCGGTTCGTTGCGCGCCACCGAAAGGCGCTGATCGATCCCGAAGGTCAGCCGCATCGGCGGGGTATCGGGCTGCGCCGGCAACAGCGGCAGCGCCGCCAGGCCGGTGCAGAGCAGCAGGAACACAGATTTGCGGCCGACGGGCATCCGCAAGGGCACGGTACGGTCCTTTCGCGGCAGGCTCACTCGAACAGGCGGCGGGTCGGCACGAGAATCACGTCGCCGTCCTGCAGGATGATGTTGCCGCCGATGACCGCGCCCCGCTCCACGTCGCGATAGTTCACTGTGAACACGCGTTCGGCGCCATGCTGGTCGGTGCGGCGCAACTGCACCCGCTTGGTTGCGGCAAAGCGGCCGAAGCCCCCCATCGCGGCGAAGGCCTGCAGCATGTTGGTGCCGGCCGGCACCTCGATCGGGCCGGTGCGGCCGGCCTCGCCGATCACATGGACGGTCACGCGCTGGATACCGCTGAAATCGGGGTCGTTCAGCCGCGTCATGGCGACGAACACGCTCGGCTCCACCGCGAAGCCGGGGGCGATCTGGCGGGTGATGGCAGCCTCGAGCTGCGCCAGGGTCAGCCCGGCGGCACGGATGCTTCCGGCCAGGGGTACCGAGATGCGGCCGTCGGGCAGCACCAGCGCATCGCGGTTCAGGCTGGAATCCTCCAGCACCTCGATGCGGACCTGATCGCCGGGCTGGATGCGGTACTGTGCCTCGGCCCGGTCGGCCCCCATCGGCGCCATCAGAACGGCGAGGAGAAGGGCAAGCAAAACTCTCATTCCACGGTCTCTCTCTGCGGGCCGCCGGACAGGCCGGCAGGCAGGACTCTCGTTGGGGCGCGGGGCCCCGGCAGCGACGTCGCACGCGATCCCAGGTTGCGAAACCCTATTGCGGCCCAGCCGCGAGGTGAAGGGAGAATCCGCCGCGCGCCCCCTGCCCGGCCCGCCGACCGTGCCGCACGCGCAACAGATCACCGCGGCGCGGGCAGGATCGTGCCGATCCGGTGGACGGTCCGGGGCCTCAATGGCGGATGACGACGTCCTTGCGCGTGGTCTCCACCACCGCCCAGGTGCCGGTAAATCCGGGGCGCAGGTGGACGGGGGCGCCGCCGTCCTCGGTGACGATGGAGTGGCCTTCGAGGATCCGGCAACACTCCCACTCGTCACAGGAGGCCCGCCATGTGCCGGGCGTGGACTGCCAGAGGACGGCATGGAGGCCGTTGCGGTCCTTGATCAGGCCCGGGTGGTGTGGACGGGGCTGCCCGCGAGGATGCGCTCGGGGGGCGGGGAGGATGTCTCGGGGTGTGGGGCGGTGGGGGTGCGCACGATGATTGTTTGATGTAGGTCGCCTAGCCGCACCGGCACATCTTGTGGCTCGCCTGCCCACCGACACCATCTGTTGACATTTTAACCGCAGATGGTTAAGCTGGTCGAAGCTAGTGTTCCCCGCCTGACATAGGATTCCCAACGCTGCTGCGTCGTGGCATGATCGGCGGATGAGACGTTCCGACATCTGCCTTTACCTTGGCCCCGCCGACCGCGCTGAGCTTCAAGCCCTGCT
>SLBI01000029.1 GCA_007126375.1 Paracoccaceae bacterium | reverse complement strand
GATGATGGAATTCATTCGCGCTCTCCCTCGCCGGTCTCCCCCTTCGCGCGCTTCTTCGACACGGTCTTGAGCAGCGCAAAGGCGCCCAGGGCCGCGACCGCCACGACGGCGATCTCGCCGAATGTGTCGAGCGTGCGGAAATCGACCAGGATCACGTTGACGATGTTGCGGCCATAGGCCTCGGTGTAGCTGAAGGCCTCGAAGAAATCGCTGAGCCGGCGGTCGAAGGGGGTGGAGGTGACCATCATCAGCACCGCCGCCGTCAGCCCGCCCGCCGCCACCGCGACACCGGCGTCGAGCGGCCGGTGCTGCTGGCGTCCGCTCGGGTCGAGCTTCGGCATCTTGAGCGCCGCCACCGCGAACAGCACCACGATCAGCAGTTCCACCAGAAGCTGGGTGATGGCCACGTCGGGCGCCGAATAGACGATGAAGATCAGCGCCACGCCGATCCCCACCACCCCCAGCGCGATGATGGCCGTCATCACCGAGCCGGTCAGCACCACCGCCACCGTGCCGGCGGTGATCAGCGCCGCCAGTCCCCATTCGCGCACCGACAGCCCGGCCAGCGACAGCTCCGGCGCGGCCGGGCCGCGGCTGATCATGGTCACCGCCAGCGTGACCACCAGCACCGCGAAGGTGGCGAACATGTAGTGCCGCAACACGCCGGTCTGGATCACCCGGGTCTGCCACTTCGCCCCGACCATGAAATGGTCGAGCAGCCGGTCCCAGCCGGCGTCGAGGTCGGGCGCCTGCGCCTCCAGCCGGATCATCCGCTCGCGCAACTCCTGATGGCGGAGGTAGAGCACCACGCCGAGGCCGAGCGTCACCACGCTGAGCAGGAGCGGCAGGTTGAAGCCGGCCCAGAGCTTGAGCCGCCCGCCCTCGTCCGGCGCGCCCAGCACGGCATTGGTGGCCGGTTCGATCAGCATCGCGGCGAGGCCGGGCATCAGCCCGAAGGCGAGCCCCAGTACCGCCAGCGTGGCCGGGCCGAGCAGCATCGGCCAAGGCCCCTCATGGGGGGTGTGCGGCAACTGCCCCTGCGGCCCGAAGAACGGCCGCCACGCCACGATCGCCGCTACCGCCACCATCAGCGCATTTGCCGCCAGCCCGAAGGCGATGACGAAGGGCCAGAGCGAAGAGCCCACGGCGCCGGCATAGGCGACCTCCTTGGCGATGAAGCCGAGGAAGGGCGGGATGCCGGCCATCGACAGCGCCGCCAGCCCGGCCGCCGCCGCCGTCAGCGGCATGGCGCCGGCGAGCCCCCCCAGCACATCCGCATCGCGGGTTCCGGTGGCATGGTCCACCACCCCGATGACGAGAAACAGCGCCGCCTTGTAGAGCGAATGGACGAACAGGAACGCCATCGCCCCGGTGATGGCATAGCCGCTGGCGCCGCCCAGCAGCATCGTCAGCGTGCCCAGCGCCATCAGCGTGGTGTAGGCCAGCGTCTGCTTCAGGTCGATCTGGCGCAGCGCCATGACGGAGGCGAAGACCGTCGTCACCCCGCCGAAGAGCGTCAGCGTCCAGAGCCAGACATCCGAGCCCGAGAGGCTGGGGTGCATCCGCGCCAGCAGATAGACCCCCGCCTTCACCATGGTGGCCGAGTGCAGGTAGGCCGACACCGGCGTCGGCGCCGCCATGGCGTTGGGCAGCCAGAAGTGGAACGGCACCTGCGCCGATTTGGTGAAGGCGCCGGCCAGCACCAGGATCAGGATCGGCAGATACCAGCTGTCGCCGGCGAGGCTGCCGGCGGCGTTCAGCACCGACAGCTCGAAGGTGCCCTGGGTGATGCCGATCAGGATGAAGCCCGCCAGCAGCGCCAGCCCGCCCGCGGCCGTCAGCAGCAGCGCCTGCAGCGCGTTGCGGCGCGACTTGGGGTCGGCATGGGAAAAGCCGATCAGCAGATAGGAGGTGAAGGTCGTCAGTTCCCAGAAGACGAACAGCGCGATCAGGTTGTCGGCGAGCACGAGGCCCAGCATCGACAGCATGAACAGGAACAGATAGAGCGAAAAGCGGGCGTACTGCGGGTGTCCGGCGAGGTATCGCGCGGCGTAGAGCATCACCAGCGCGCCGATGCCGGTGATGAGCAGCGCGAACATCAGGCTGAGCCCGTCCAGCCAGAAGCTGAGCGTGATGTCGAGCGACGGGATCCACGCCCAGGCCCAGCGCACCGTGCCACCGGCTGCGATCTCGGGCAGATAGCCGAAGAAGAACACGAAGAGCCCGGCCGTTATGGCGACGGGAAGCATCCCCGGAAGAGTGATCCACGGGGCGTTCGGGTCGCTTTTCTCGGCCATCGTCCCTCGTATCCCAATCCGCAAGCTGACGGTCCGGGGCGCGCCGCCGCCGGGGCCGGCTCCGCCCTCATATCCGGCGACTATCTGTCATCTTGGACCGTCGAACGCAACTCTTCGGCGCCCGACGACCTGCGCCGCCCCGTTCGAAGCTCCGGTGTAGCTGCGCCTGATGCGGGCGCAACCGCATTCCCGTCTGACGCTATCGGGGAGAGCCTAAATCTCGGGCGATAGCGCGGAGATGCCCGAAAAATAGGCGCCCCCCCCCTGTCTGTTGAAACGCTGCTACTGTCTTGGTTGCGGAGGGGAGCCCGTCCCCCCCCTGGGTCCCGAGCCCGTGTGGGAGCAAGGGTCCACTCTGCATCGTTGACGACCTGAACAGTTGCTTGGGACCCGTGATCCCGCACGACATGGACAGGAGCT
>SLBI01000266.1 GCA_007126375.1 Paracoccaceae bacterium | reverse complement strand
CGTCGATCTCGCCCTTGCCGTCGCGCAGTTCCACCAGCGCCTTGATGCAGGCGACGATATCCTCGTGCCGCAGGGTGCGCTGGGTGTCGGGCGCATCCAGGTTCAGACGCATGTTCATCTTGACCCGGCCGACGGCGGACAGGTCATAGCGTTCGGCATCGAAGAACAGCGCGTCGAACATGGTCGAGGCGGCCTCGACGGTCGGCGGCTCGCCTGGGCGCATGACGCGATAGATATCCATCAGCGCGGAATCGCGGTTCAGGTTCTTGTCCGCGGCCACGGTGTTGCGGATGTAGGGGCCGACGTTGACGCCGTCGATATCCAGCACCGGGATCGTGGTCACACCGTTGTCGATCAACTCCTTGACGGTGCCGCCCTTGACCTCGCCATCGCGGTCAAGCTCCCAGGTCAGTTCGTCGCCGGCCTCGACCCAGATCGCGCCGGTTTCCTCGTCGATGATGTCACGGGCGACATAGCGGCCGATGATCCGCTCGAACGGGACGAGGATATCGGTCACGCTGCCTTCGTCGATCCATTTGCGGACCATGCGCGGGGTGGCCTTGTCGCCGGCCTTCAGGATCAGCTCGCCCGTGGCGGCGTCGATCAGGTCAAAGGTCGGACGGGTGCCGCGCAGCCGCTCGGGGAAGAACTTCGTCACCCAGCCGCGACCCTTTTCCAGCCGGTAATCGACGGTCTGGTAATAGGCATCCATGATGCCTTCCTGATCCATGCCCAGCGCATAGAGCAGGGTCGAGACCGGCAGCTTGCGGCGCCGGTCGATGCGCGCATAGACCAGATCCTTGGCGTCGAACTCGAAATCCAGCCAGGAGCCGCGATAGGGGATGATCCGGCACTGGAACAGCAGCTTGCCCGAGCTGTGCGTCTTGCCGCGGTCATGGTCGAAGAATACCCCGGGCGAGCGGTGCATCTGGCTGACCACCACCCGTTCGGAGCCGTTGACGACGAAGGTGCCGTTCGGGGTCATCAGCGGCAGGTCGCCCATGTAGACGTCCTGCTCCTTGATGTCCTTCACGCTGCGCGCGCCGGTGTCGTCGTCCACATCGAACACGATCAGCCGCAGCGTCACCTTCAGCGGCGCGGCATAGGTCATGTCGCGCTGCATGCACTCCTCGACGTCGTATTTCGGCTTTTCCAGCGAATACTTGACGAACTCAAGCGTCGCAGTGTCGTTGAAATCCTTGATCGGGAATACCGACTGGAACACTCCCATCAGCCCCTCGCCATCAAGCGGGGTGTCGCTGTCGCCCGAGCGCAGGAACAGATCGTAGGAGGATTTCTGAACCTCGATCAGGTTCGGCATTTCCAGAACTTCGCGGATCTTGCCATAGACCCGGCGGACACGCTTGCGGCCGACAGACGCTTTCGTCATGCTCGTGATCACCTTTTCCTACCTTCGCGGGTGCGCGCGCCGTCGGGCACCGGGCGCACACCGCCTGCGAAACGGGGGGCGGGTTCCATTCCTGCAGTCCGTCCCACCGGCCTGCGCCCGAACCCGCAACCTGGCCCTGCGCAAGGCTCCATCAGTCGAAGCCCTGTCCAGAAACAGGTCAGGCCGGGACCGGCGCACTGCCGGTCCCAGCCCATTTCCTGTGCATCAGGCGCGACGGCGCCCGATCCGCATCACTTCAGCTCGACCTTGGCGCCAGCCTCTTCGAGCTTCTTCTTGATCTCCTCGGCCTCGGCCTTCGGAGCCTGCTCCTTCACGGCCTTGCCGCCGGCCTCGACGAGGTCCTTGGCTTCCTTCAGGCCCAGACCCGTGATCGCGCGCACTTCCTTGATCACGTTGATCTTCTTGTCGCCGGCTTCGACGAGGATCACGTCGAATTCGGTCTGCTCCTCGGCCGGGGCGCCGGCATCGCCGCCCGCTGCGGGACCGGCCATCATCACCGCGCCGCCGGCGGCGGGCTCGATGCCGTACTGGTCCTTGAGGATGGTCTTGAGTTCCTGCGCCTCGAGAAGCGTGAGGTTCACGATCTCTTCGGCAAGCTTGTTCAGATCAGCCATGTTTCCGTTTCCGTTCTTTCAGATGTGTTCCGACGCGGGTGCTTGTCCAGCCCCACGAAACTCTCACGTTGCTCAGGCCGCGGCCCTGTCCTCCAGCGTGGACAGGATGCCGGCGATGTTCGCCGCCGGCGCGCCAATGGCTCCGGCCAGCGACGATGCCGGGGCGCCGATGCACGCCACGACAGAAGCGATCAGCTCCTCGCGCGACGGCATGTTTGCCACGGCCTCGACCCCGGCAGGGTCCAGCGCCGCCTTGCCCATGGCCCCGCCCAGAACAACCATCTTCTTGTTGTCCTTGACGAAGTCCTGAACCACCTTCGCCGCGGCGACGGGGTCTTCGGAATAGGCAAGTACGGTCATGCCCGAAAGAAGGCCGGCAATGCTTGCGCAGGGCTTCCCTTCCAGGGCGATCTTGGCGAGCCTGTTCTTTGCCACGCGCACGGCACCGCCCGCTTCACGCATCTTCACGCGCAGGCCCTGCATTTCGGCAACCGTGAGACCTTCGTAGCGGGCAACCACCACGACGCCAGAGCTTTCGAAGATCTGGCCGAGTTCCTCGACCACTTTCTCTTTCTGGGCTCTATCCACAGTCTTGCTCCAGTCTGGGGGTTTCCCCCCGGCTCGGTTCTGCCCCGGCAAGGCCGGGGCGTCGGGGTCCGCAACCGGGTTGCGAGACCAAGATCGCCCGAGGG
>SLBI01000282.1 GCA_007126375.1 Paracoccaceae bacterium | reverse complement strand
GGCCGGCATCGCACGGCACCAGTTCGGCCACCGGGCCGGTGCGGCTACCCACCACCGGCAGGCCATGGGCCAGCGCCTCGGCATAGGCCATGCCGTAGCCCTCGTAGCGTGTCGCAAGCGCGAAGAGATCGGCGTCGGCGTATTCCCGGCCGGTGTCGGCAACCGCGCCTACCAGATCCACCCGCCCGTCAAGCCCGGCGGCGGCGATCTGCGCTGCCAGCGCCGCAGCAACGGCCGGGTCCGCAACCGGGCCGACGATCCGCGCCTGCCAGTCGAGCGCTGTCAGCCCCGCGAGCGCCGAGATCAGCACGTCATGCCCCTTGCGGCTGGAGAGTGCGCCGACCGACAGCACTCTCACCCGCCCACCGGCGCGCGGCGGCGGCTCTGCGGGGGCGTCGGTGCCGGGCTCGGCCACCGCAAGACGGCCGGGGGGAACCGCGAAGCCCGCGACCAGCCGGCGCGCGGTGCTGGGGCTGGTGCAGATCACCGCACGGGCGCAGGCCAGCGCCGCGCGTTCGCTGGCGGCAAGGTGCGCGACTTCGGCCGGCGCAAGGCCGGTCTCGTCGGCCAGCGGGTGATGGACAAGCGCAACAATACGAAGCCGCGCCGCCTCGGCCTGCGCCACCGCCTCCATGACGCCGAAGGCGAGCCCGTCGGCCAGCACCAGCGCGCCGTCGGGCAGAGCTGCCAGCGCCGCGCCGGCCGCGGCGAGATCCACCGGCGATGCGCCCGGAAAGCCGCCGGACAACGGCAGATGCCGTACCTCCCAGCCCAGCGCCGGCAGATGCGCGATCAGCGCCCGGTCATACCCATAGCCTCCGGTGAGGCGGTCCAGGTCGCCGGGGATCGCGAAATGAACCGTGCGGGCGGGAGGCGGCAGCTCCGGCATGCCTCAGAGATCGGCCTCGAACCAGCCACGCGCAAGGTGGCTTTCGTGTAGTGTCACCCGCAGTCGGCGCAACCGGCCACCATCCTCCAGCCGGCCGGATCGAGCCGCTTCGGCCAGTGCCTGCCAGACATGGCCACAAAGGAATTCCGTGGTGGTGATCTTCCCTGCAAACGCCGGCAGGTCGTCGAGATTGGCATAGCGCAGCGGCGCCAGCACCTCGGCCAAAAGCTCGGTCGCGCGGCCGATATCGACAACGAGACCGTTGTCGTCCAGACCCTCGGCAAAGAAGGCCGCGTCCACCGTGAAGGTGGCGCCATGCATCCCCTGGGCCGGGCCAAATACCGGCGAGGGCAGAGAATGGGCGATCATGATGTGGTCGCGGACCTCGACGGCGAACATGGCGTCTCCTCGGCAGCGGTCAGTAGCGCACCCGGTGGCACAGCGTCTCGGCAGCCTCAAGTATGTCACCATAGACCGCGGGCAAGTCGGCAAGGCCGGTCTCACCCGAGATCAGCGCCTCGGTGGCGGGATCCCCGGCCAGCAGCGCCAGGGCCGCATGCAGGCGCCGGGCGTGGCTCCAGCGCGGCGCGCGGGCCGGCGGCAGGTGGCCCACCTGGCTGGAGATCAGTCGCAGCCGCTGACTGTGAAACGCGCCGCCCAGCGGCACGGAAACGGGGCCGGCGCCATACCAGCTTGCCTCGACCACCACCGCCTCCGGCCCGGCCAGTGTCAGCGCGGTGGCAAGTCCGTCGGCCGAGGCGGAGGCATGGATCACCACATCCATCTCCGCTTGTGCCGAGGCAGGCAAAGCGAAGCGGCAGTCCAGCCTGGCAGCCAGCGCGGCGCGGCCGGGCGCCAGATCGATCAGTGTGACCTCGGTGCCGGGGATACGGGCGGCGAGCCGCGCGACAAGCGCACCGACCACCCCGGCGCCCACCACCGCGACCCGGTCGCCGGGTCCGATCTCGGCGTCCCAGACAATGTTCAGCGCCGTCTCCATGTTGGCGGCGAGCACGGCGCGGGACGGCGGCAGACCGGCAGGCAGGGGCACCGCCATCGTCGCCGGGCAGGTGACGCGCGACTGATGCGGGGCAAGGACGAAGGCGGTCTCGCCCAGCCGCTCGGTCGGCCCGGCGATGATCCGCCCCACCGCGGCGTAACCATATTTGACCGGAAACGGGAACTCTCCCTCCTGCAGCGGGCAGCGCATGCGCGCGCGCTCGCTCTCGGGCACCCGGCCCTCGAAGACCAGCCGCTCGGTGCCGCGGCTGATGCCGGAAAACAGCAGCTCGATCGTGACCTCATCGGGGCCGGGAGGCGGCACCTCGATCGGCCGCAGCGCGGCGCGGCCCGCCGCCTCGATCCAAAGCGCAAGGGCGTCTGACGGCGCCGGCAACGGCAATCCTCCGGCTTCGGCTGCGGTCCCGGCCCGGCGGGGCTTTCGGCACCAGCGTGGACGGTCGCGACAGGTCAGAACCCGCGCGCGGCATCCGTTGATCCATCAACGCGCTGCGGGATGCAACGCCGAACTTCCCCGCATCCGCCCGCATGGCCGTCCAAGCTCCGCGACGGATCGACGGCGCCAGTCAGTTCCTGAATACCCGGCAGATCGCCGGGATCACCAGCACCGTCAGCAGGCTGGAGAGGAACAGACCGAACAGCAGCGACAGCGCGAGGCCCTGAAGGATCGGATCGGCAAGGATCATCGCCGCCCCGAACATTGCCGCCACCCGTGCCCGGGGCAAGCGCGGCGGCGGGATTGGCCAGCACCAGCGTGACGCTGCCGCGGCAGAGCGCGCCGGCATTGTCGAGGATCAGGCGCAGCGCGGCCAAGCCGCAGGGCT
>SLBI01000186.1 GCA_007126375.1 Paracoccaceae bacterium | reverse complement strand
GCATACAAGGAAACTGGCAGAACATCTCCAGACACCGATGCACTGGAGAGGTCGAGTGGAACAGTTCCTGAATCAGGCCCGGCTCGCAAACCGCTGGCAGATCAGTCCCCGCACACTGGAGCGCTGGCGCTGGAGCGGCGAGGGGCCGGCATATTTCAAGATCGGCGGCCGCGTCGTCTACCGGCTTGATGACGTCGAGGCCTACGAGAACGGCCGGCGCTGCGAGAGCACGGCGCAAAGCACCGCACTGCGGCGGCTGCAATGACCATGGTGCGCCTGATCATGGATCCGCGCCGGGCAACGCCCCGTGCCCCGGCCGCAAGCCCCCCGATCACCGAGATCAGCTTCTGCGCCTGGGTGGCGCAGGCCGAGCCGGGCGAGGCGCTGGTCTACCACCAGGGGTTTCTCGTGGTCGACGCCGACAAGCTGCTGTCGGACCTCTCGCCCGAGGACCGCGAGACGTTGCGCCGGCTGGCCGATGCCGCGTTTCGTGCCGCCCAACAGGACCTGGTCCACCTCGTCCAGGCCCGGCTGGCAACGGACCACTTCACCTACATCGCCATCGCCCGCCCGAAGCCTCGGCGCTCCGGCACGGCCCTCTCGATGCGCCTGCTCGAGGCCGCCTGACCCCACCCCCCGATCGCGGAGACAGACATGCCCTTTCCCGACAACACTCCCGGCATCGACGCGTTGATCCAGCTGCCTGCCGGTGAACTGGCCGAGATGCCGGTCGACCTGCTCGCCGGCCTGCAGGCCGACCTGACCCATGCCGCCCACCAGCTGAAGGCTGCCACCGCCCGTTTCAACGCCGCGCTGGAGCTGCGCTACGCCGCGCGCGCTGCCGATGCCCGCCGCGCCTGCGGCAAGGACACCGGCACGGTCAGGTTCGACGACGGCGATTTCACCGTGGTCGCCGATCTGCCGAAACGGGTGAGTTGGGACCAGGATCACCTCGCGGCCATGGTCGAGCGCATCCGTGCGGTCGGGGACGACCCGGCCCAGTACGTCGACGTCGTCATCAAGGTGCCGGAGCGCAAGTACACGGCCTGGCCCGCTGCGATCCGAAACGGGTTCGAGCCCGCCCGCACGGTCGGCCACGGCAAGCCCAGCTTCCAGCTCGAAGCGAGCAAACCTTCCTGAATACAGCGGCGGGGACGCCCTGACCGCAAGGCTGGGCAGGCTCCCCTTCGGCGCCCGGTCACCCCCCGCCGCTGTTGATCCCACCCGAAACAAGGAGCGTGCCATGGCATTGCGCATCATCACCGCCGACGAACGGTTGTCGGCGACCGAGAACAAGACATCGCTGGCGATCTTCGGCCCCCCGGGCGTAGGCAAGACGACGTTGATCAAGACGCTGCCGGAGGACAAGGCGGTCTGCTTCGATCTCGAGGCCGGCATGAAGTCCGTGCAGGACTGGCATGGTCCGAGCATCCCGATCCGCAGTTTTGCCGATTTCCGCGATCTGGTGATCCTGATCGGTGGCCCGGATCCGGCGCAGCACCCCGACAGCTACTATGGGCCCCGCTATCATGCGCATGTGAAATCGGCATACGCCGACAGCGGGCTGGAAGCGTTCCTGAAGGAGCGCTCGATCATCTTCGTCGACTCGATCACCGATCTGACGCGCCAGGCCATGGCCTATGCAAAGCAGCAGGCGGAAGCGTTCTCGGATCGGACCGGCAAGCCGGATGTACGGGGCGCGTACGGGCTGCTGGGGCGGGAGGTCATCCAGGCGCTGAAGCACCTTCAGCATGCCCGCGGCAAGACCGTGATCTTTGTCGGCGTGCTGGAAAAGGTGACCGACGAGTTCGGCACATCGGCCTGGGTTCCGCAGATGGAAGGCACGAAGGCGGGCCGGGAACTGCCCGGGATCGTCGATCAGGTCATCTCGATGCAGCTCTTCGGCAAGGACGCCAAGGGGGCCTGGTGCCTCGACGAGAAATCCACCGACCGCCGCCTCGTCTGCCGGGCCGGCAACCCCTGGGGGCTTCCGGCCAAGGACCGCTCCGGCCGCCTCGACGTGACCGAGCCGCCCGATCTGGCCGCCCTGTTGGCCAAGATCGATGGTCGCAGCGCGCCTGTCAGCCCCACCAGTCCCACCCATACCAACCAACCTCAGGAAAGGACCTGACCCATGAGCTACGATCTGAACGACGCCGGGCCGCAGATGGCCCCGATGGGGGAACTGATCCCGGACGGCACCTTCGCAAAGGTGATCATGAAGATCCGTCCCGGCGGCACCAACGGGGCCACGCCCGTGGATGCGGGCCTGCTGAAGGCCTCGCCACACAGCGATGCGAAGATGCTGGATTGCGAATTCACCGTGGTCGAGGGGCCGTTTGCGCGGCGCAAGTTCTGGCAGAACTTCACCGTGGCCGGCGGCAAGCTCGACGAGAAGGGCCAATCCCGGGGCTGGAACATCTCGAAAAGCGCCTTCCGGGCGATGGTGGATAGCGCGCTCGGGCTCGATCCGGGCGATGTCAGCCAGGCCGCGCGCGAAAAGCGGGTGATCGGGGGCCTGAAGCAGCTCGACGGGATCAGCTTTGCCGCACGCATCATGGTGGAGAGCTCGGACAACCCGAACTACCGCGACAGCAACAAGATCGCCAATGTCGTGCTGCCCAATGAGCCGGTCCATGCCGCGATCATGCGCGGGGAAGCGGTGGCCGCCGAGCCGGTGAACGCACCGCCGCGCAAGGCGCCGCCGCAGACCCAGATGCAGACGCCGCCGGCCTGGACCGCACAGGCGCCCGCGCAGGGGGGATGGTCGGGCACGCCCCAGGCCCCGGCTGCGCCCGCACAACCCGGCCCGGCCCCCGGCAGTGCTCCGGCCTGGCTGAACAGCTGAACCGATGAGCCCGGATGAGTGGCAGGCGCAGGTCACGCGTGCGGCGGCACAGGAGATCGGAACATGGCTCGAGGCCCGCGGAAGACTGGATCGGCCCATCGCAAGTCTCCGGCTGTCCGACCTCGAGGCCATGGCCTCGGTGGCCATAAGCCGCTTCGTCGTTCTGGCGTCGCACAGGATCAACGAGGACCCAGGGCGACACTCCGACCTCGAAAACCTCCTGATGGGGTGAGCGGCGGGGATGGCGTCTGCGCCATCTGCGGGCGCGAGGCCCGGGGCTTCGGCTTCTGCCTGCGACTGAAGTGGTCGCAATTCCCTTTCTACAATTTCTGTTCGCGCCGGTGTCAGGACATCGGCGCGGACCTTGCCCAGAGGAGCCACGGAATGATTGACAAGACAGCCCGCGAGGCGCGCGCCATTCGCGATGCCCGCAAGGAATTTGCCGAAGCCCTGACCGCGCTCGGCCTGATGGCACCCTTCTTCGACCGTACAGCGGCCGAGATCGATCGGCTCATCGAGGCGGCGGTCACCGGCTACATCGACAGCATGCAGTCGCAAGGCGCGCGGCCCGAACGCGATGGCCGCCTGCCAGAGGACGCAATTCCGTTTTGAGGTGCCCCATGATCGACCTGAATCACGGGTCGGGCGCGCAGTATCTGCCTCCCCGGGCCCTCCCCGACATCACCGCGGCGCTGTGCGCTGTCATCGACTCCGGCCTCACCGCTCGACAAGGCCGCGAGCGTCCTCGCAGCTATGTCAGCTCGTCGGGGTTGGGTCGCGCCTGCCTGCGCCAGATCCAGTATGATTATCTGACTGTCCCCAAGGACAAAGGCCAGGAGTTCGCCCCCAGAACCCTGCGGATCTTCGAAGCTGGGCATCGCGGTGAGGATATGGTGGCCGGCTGGCTTCGCCAGGCCGGGTTCGATCTGCGCACCGAGCGCCCGGATGGACGCCAGTTCGGGTTCTCGGCTCTGGGCGGCCGCTTCAAGGGGCATATCGACGGCTGCCTGGTGAGCGGGCCGGTTCCGATGGCCTATCCGGCGCTGTGGGAGAGCAAGGCACTCGGGGCATCCAGCTGGAAGGACACGGTCAAGCGCGGCGTGACCGTCGCCAAGCCGGTCTATGCCGCGCAGATCGCGCTCTATCAGGCCTATCTGGACCTGCCGAGCCCGGCGCTCTTCACCGCGCTGAACCGCGATACGCAGGAAATCTACGCCGAACTGGTGCCGTTCGATGCAGCCCTTGCCCAGCACATGAGCGACCGGGCAGTACAGGTTGTCCGGGCGTCCGACGCGCAGGAACTGCTGCCGCGTGAGGCCGCGGAGCCGACTTCGGTTGTCTGCAAGGGCGGCATGGCGGCCGGCCACTGGCATCCCCCCTGCGCCTGGGCGCAGCGCTGCTGGAGGGCCGAACGGTGATCCCGCAAGCTTATGAGTTCAAGCGACTGGCGCCCCAGTTCCGAAAGCGATCGACCTTCGGGTTTCTCTTCGAGGGCGTCGAGGCCGCGCCGGTCTATTACTTTGCCGATCAGGAGGGCTTCGACAGCGACGATGTGGCCGCGCTGCGCGCGCAAATCGTCACCGGGCCGCTGAAGCTGCCGCACCCGTGTGTGGTCTTCGAGGTCAAGGATCGGGACCCGCAGCGGGCGGCCTTGCTGGTCTATGCGCGCCAATTCGGTGACCGTGTCGAGGCTGGCTTCGTCTTTAAGGACAGGCGCCAGCGGAAATGGACGGACTGCCTGTTCCACGCCGTGTTTTCAGAGCCGGGCGTGGCAGAAGGATTTCCACATCCAGAGCTGGGCGGGAACGAGGTGGCGATCTACGGCGAAGTGACGACAGGTATCGTCTGGCGCGCGCTGAGCATCCTGGCTCAAGTCGCAGAAACAAAGCCGCGAATCATCAGCCCGGCGCTGCGCGGCAAATATGCCAAGGCGGGCGTGCGCGGCTGGACCTGGCATCAGATCACGATCGACCCGGAACGGTTGCGCGCGAAGAGCACGTCGCAGGGCGGCACACATGCCAGCCCGCGCTGGCATGTCCGGCGCGGCCACTGGCGCCAACTCACTGACGGCCGTCGTGTCTTCGTGCGCCAATGCCAGGTCGGCGATCCCGCGCGGGGCGGGGTGGTCAAGGATTACATCGTGAAAGGACAGGCCGCATGACCAGCTTCACCCCCTCCGACAGCCAGGCGGCGGCCATTCGCGACATCAAGACCTGGTTCGAAACCCGCGCGCAAGACCAGCAAGTGTTTCGGCTGTTTGGCTATGCGGGCAGCGGAAAGTCCACCGTTCTGAAGTTCGCACTCGAGGAGCTTGGCCTCTCGCCCCATCGCAGCGCCAGAGACGGCACCTGTGTGCCGGGGGTTGTCACCGCCACCTTCACCGGCAAGGCCGCGTTGGTGCTGAGCCGCAAGGGCACGCCCGCGCGCACCATCCACAGCCTGATTTATTCGGTAACCGAGGCCACGGAAGAGGAAATCGAGGCGGCCGCAAGAAAGGTACGCGAGGCGGAGATGGGCATCCGCACCCTGACCGGGTTCGAGCGTACGGCGGCGGAAGCGGGGATTGAAGCCATGCGCCAGGCGCTGTCAGCCATGAAGCACCCACGCTTCGCGCTCAACCCGCAGAGCGACGCCGCCGACGCCCGGCTGATCGTGCTCGACGAGGTCTCGATGGTCGGCGAGGACATGGCGCGCGATCTGATGAGCTTTGGCAAGCCCATCCTTGTTCTCGGCGATCCGGGTCAGCTGCCGCCGATCAAGGGCGAAGGCGCTTTCACCAATGTCGCACCGGACATCATGCTGACCGAGATCCACCGACAGGCGGCGGAAAGCGCGATCATTCGCCTGGCCACCATGGCGCGCGAGGGCCAGCCGATCGGCTTTGGCAGCTATGACGCGCATGTGGCCAAGATGCGCAAGGGCGACATCACGCCGGATCAGGCGTTGCGGGGCGGTCAGCTGATCTGCGGGATGAACGCGACCCGGCTGCAGATCAACAATGCCATGCGTGCAGCCGCGGGATTGGCCGGTGCCATCCTTCCCTCGGGCTCTGCCGAGAAGATCATCTGCCTCAAGAACCAGAACGACCTCGGCCTCATCAACGGCATGTTCCTGACGCTCGAGGATATCGTGGACGAGGGCAGCCTCCATTTCTCGGCGGTTGTGACCGACGAAGACGGCCGGCGCGTCGAGCCACCGGACGACCATGGCCGCCCCGGTCGCCTGCGCCTCTACAAGGGGCATTTCGAGGATCATGTCGCCTATGATCGCCACAGGCATGATCGGGACTGGAAGGAGAAGAAGCATCTGACCGAGGCCACGTTCGGCTGGGCCATCACTGCGCACAAGGCACAGGGGTCGCAATGGGAGAATGTCATCGTCTGGGATGACGGGCTCGGGCGCAGTGAAACAGACCGCCGCCGCTGGCTCTATACCGCCATCACCCGCGCCGAGCGCGGCCTCGTGCTCCTGGCCTGAGGGGGCGCAATGATCGACCTGAACGACGTCTGGGCGCCGCCCGCCCGCCATGATCTGCGCGCGATCAAGGCCCGGCTGGCAGACACCGCACGCGACTGGCTGCCCGCGCTCTATCCCGAGGCGCGGCTGACCCATGACAAGCGCGCGCTGCGCTGTGCGGATTTGTCCGGGCGTCGTGCACGTGGCGAAGGCTCCTGCATCATCCATCTGGATGGGCCCTATGCGGGCTGGGGGTTTGATTTTGCCACGGGCGAACGCGCGGGCCCGATCGACATGATCCATCATGCCACCGGCATGAGCGACGGACGGCTCTTTGATGAAGCGGCGCGGCTTGCGCATATGGAGCGCGAAACAGTCGCGCGGCCGCGCCCCATGGCTCCGGCCCGTCCCGATCACAGTCTGGAAATCCGCCGCATTCTTGATGGGTGTGAACCGCTGGCTGGTAGCCTGGCCGAGGTCTATCTGCGCTCACGTGGGCTGACGGTGCCGGATACCCCGGACCTGCTCTCCCACCCCGATCTGACGGACTATGACAGCCGCCGCGGCTGGCCCGGCATGGTGGCCATCCCGCGTCTGGCCACTGGCGAGCCTGTCGGTGGAATCCATCGTACCTTCCTGCGTGACGATGGCAGCGGCAAGGCGCCCGCGGGCAAGAAGATGCTGGGCGCCATCGCCGAGGCGGCGGTCAGGTTGGCTCCGATGCCGGACGACGGGCATCTCGGCGTCGCCGAGGGCATCGAGACGGCGCTGGCCGCGCAGGCGATCTTCGGGGTGCCGGTCTGGGCGGCACTCTCGGCCGACGGCATGGCCCGGTTCAAATGGCCCGAGGGCACGCAGCGCCTCACCATCTTCGCCGACGCCGGCGATGCCGGACGCCAGGCCGCGGCCACGTTGTCCGACCGACTGAACATGGCGGACATTCCGAACCGGATCGTGGTCCCGCTGCACGGCGATGATGTCAACGACGATCTGGTGCGCGGCGCGCGCGCCGAGGACTATGCGCAACAGGATGGCACGGCCTCGTCCGCTGGCGATGAGCCGCCGATGCCGACGACACCTGCCGCCGCCTCTGCCAACGACACCGACACCGACACGCTTCTCGCGGCGGCCGAGGCGCTGACCAACCCGCCCGATCTCACCATGTTGGGAACGCTGCTGGGGCGCATCGTCAAGGCGCGTCTGGAGCCCATGGAAGAGCGCCTCGTGCTGTCGATGGTCAAGGCGCGCACGGGCATTGCGATGTCGATCCTCGACAAGCAACTGGGCGTTCTGCGCCGCCGCCTGAGCAGCACGGGCGATCTGATGAAGCCTGCGGTGCGTCCTGCCTGGGTAAACCGGCTGCGGCTCGATCTGTCCGGCACGCCCGAGCGCAACGAGGCCAATGTCATCACCGCGCTCAACTCCGACCCGGCCTTTGCAGGGACCATCGCCTTCGACGATTTCCGCCAGGAGGTGGTCGTGCTGCGCCCCGCGCCCTGGGATGACGCCACAGCAGACTATCCACGTCCCTGGGAGGACAGTGACGACATTCGTCTCGCCGAATGGCTGCAGCATCGCGAGGTGAATGTCGCGCCGCTCGTCGTGGGCCGGTCAGTCGGTGCCGTCGCGCGAGAACACCGTATTCATCCGGTGCGAGCCTATCTCGATACGCTGGTCTGGGATGGCACGGCGCGCCTGGAAACCTGGACCAGCCGCTATCTGGGCGCCGAGCCCACAGGCCTGACCCACGCCATGGGCGGCCTCTGGCTGATCTCGGCCGTCGCCCGCATCTATCGGCCGGGCGTCAAGGCAGACCACATGCTGATCCTCGAAGGCGAACAGGGAGCCCGCAAATCGACCGCGCTGAAGGTTCTCGCCGGCGAGGCCTGGTTCACCGACGAGCTGCCCGATCTCGGCTCAAAGGACGCCGCACTGCACATGCAAGGTATCTGGGTTGTCGAGATTGCCGAGCTCGACGCCATCGGCCGGGCGGAAGTCTCGCGCATCAAGGCGTTCCTGACGCGCACCACCGACCGCTTCCGCCCGCCCTATGGCCGCCACACGGTCGAGATCAAGCGACAGTGCGTCTTTGCAGGAACCGTGAACCCCGACACCTATCTGCGGGACGAAACCGGCAACCGCCGCTTCTGGCCGATCCGCTGCGGCACCATCGACATTGCCGCACTCTCCCGCGACCGGGACCAGCTCTGGGCCGAAGCCGTGGCGCGGTTCAAGGACGGAGCCATCTGGTGGCTCGAGGACAAGGCGTTGCTGATCGCGGCGCGCGACGCGCAGGCGGCCCGATACCAGGCCGATGCCTGGGATGCGCGCATCGACCGCTGGCTTACCCACGAGACGCGCAGCGTGAATCGCGGACATGCTGGTTGGGACGACTGGCACGACGAGGAGGTCGAACGCCCCGAGCCCATCCGAAACGTCTCGGTGGGCGAGATTCTCGAAAGCGCGCTTGGCATCGAACCGGCCAAATGGAACAAGGTCGATCAGATGCGCGTCGGCGCCTGGCTGAAATCGCGCAACTGGGAGAGGTACCAATGCCGGATTGGTACGACCCGTGAGTGGCGTCACCGCAAGCCTCCGGCGCCACCAGCTGTCTGAGCATGGGCCACCGCAGTAGCCAAACTTCACAGAGGCCGAGGCGCTTTTCGAGCGACACCTATCTGGTTCGGGCGGAGTGCCAGGGCCTTGTCCAGCGACGTATTGGGAGATGCGCTGGCGGCACGTTCATCTCAAGCGGCGGATCAAGGAGCATTTCGGAGTGGTCGTGATGAGCACCAAAGCCGTTTCGTCGCCAGAGTTCGCATGCCCTGTTGGAGCGCGCGTTTCGAAATCCATGGACGTGCGCGAATCGCGGGTAGGTCACCAGAGCACTCTGGCGCTTCTCCGGGCGAGTACCGCGCTGGTCATGCCGCAGATCAAGACCAAGGGGATGAACGCCCAGCCTATCGATATGCCAGCGCCGAGGTCGCAGGCCCACAAGTTTTCATGCTCGAAGGCTGCGGCCGGCTTGGGGTCAAGCCCCTGCGCGTGCAATACAATGTAACCCTCTGGCCGCGTCGAAATCCGCCCGAAAGATCAACCGTTGATATTAACAACGGCTAATATGTTGAACGAATCATCAATCTGTGATTAATCTTTAAGCATCGACAGAGATTAGCGGGTGGCTCCGCCGGGCGGAAAACCTAGTCAGCGCATCAGTGCGTTGACCCCGATTCGCTGCAAATCGACCAGGACCGGCACAAGGTCCGTCGTTGCCCTTTCCGCCCGATTGCCGCCCCGCGCAGGCCTACATCGCTGTCGGCCGCGGAAGAGGAGTCCGCACCCACGCGTGTCAGGGGGAGAACCAGCATGACAAGCAAGATCCGCATCAATCGCAGCAAGGCCCGCAAGACGGAAACCGAGTTGGCCCGGCCCGGGATCAGTCGCCGGCAGATGTTCGCCGCTACCGCCCTTGCGGGTTTCGGCGCTGCCCTGATGCCGGGTCGTCCGGCCTCGGCCCAGCCGGCCGAATCCGGCGCCGTCACCCAATGGGATTATGAGGCTGATGTCGTTGTGATTGGCGGCGGGGCGACGGGACTGCCGGCCGCCATCAGGGCACGCGACCAAGGCGCCTCGGTGATCGTGGTCGAGCAAAGCTTTGATGTCGGCGGCAAGGCGCTGCACAGCGGCGGCTGGATCTCGCTGGGTGGGGGCGACGCGATCCAGCGGCGCGATGCCAACGGCGAGAGCGATCCGGACGGTTTCGTGACGGTTGAGACGCTGGTACCGACCGCGGCGCTGGACGACAATGCCGACCTCTGTTTCGCCGACAAGACCGACTGGTCCGCCGTCGCCACCGACGGCACGCCGCGCTATCGCTACAACGACAAGGGCGTGATCCGTGGCTGGGCAGACAATGCCGCGGCGACGCGTCAGTTCCTGATGGACAACTACGTGCGTTTTGGCCGCATCGACGGCACCCACAGGGGTGGCGGCGTATCGCGCGCGCGGTCGGCCCGCGCGATCATGAAACTGGCCGACGCGACCGACGTGCGCCGGGGCCTTGTGTCGCGCGTGGATGCCGGCACCGATGACGGCCCCAGCGGCTTTGCGGTGGCCGTGATGGGGGACCGCAGCGGCGCGGCCAGCGAAGGCGTCGTGGCCAACGGCACGGCCTTGCAGCGCCCGCTGGAGTATTCGGCGCGCGAGAAGGGCGTGCAGTT
>SLBI01000083.1 GCA_007126375.1 Paracoccaceae bacterium | reverse complement strand
AGATGCCCTGACCGAGGTCCTGCTCGCCGAGTGCGTCGGGCGGCCCGGTGATCTGCCGCTGCTCGAGTTCCTGCTTCAGCAGCTCTGGCTCGAGCAGCGGCAAGCCGGCACCGGCGCGCTCTCCCTCGATGCCTACCGCGCCATGGGCGGGCTGGAGAAGGCCATCGTCAAGCGGGCCGAGCGGGTCTACGCCAGCCTCGACAAGACCGAACGCGACGCCGTGCCCGGCGTCTTCGCCGCCCTTGTGCAGGTGGGCGATTTGCGCACCGACCTCAGACGTCGCGCCCGCCTCGCCAAACTCAATCCCGCCGGCCAAGCGGTAGCCCGCCGGTTTGCCAACGAGCGGCTGCTCGTCACCGGGCACGACTTGGACAGTGGCGAGGAGATCGTCGAGGTGGCGCACGAGGCGCTGCTGCGCAACTGGCCCAGGCTCGAAGACTGGATCGCAGCGCGACGTGGCGCGCTCGTCACCGTCCGACAGATCGAGGCCGATACGCGCACCTGGCTGGAGCGTGGCAGGAGCCCGGCCTACCAGTGGTCGCACCAGCGCGTCGGCGAAGCGAGCAGGGCGCTGGTCAAGCTCGGCTCGGAAGTGGTACTGAGCGAGAACGAGATGGCGTTCCTCGGGCCCATGGCACTAGCGGTGATCGAGGCAGAACTCGCCCGGCCGGGAACCGGCCATCGCCGCAGGGCGTGGCTCGGCGAACGCCTCGACGGGCTGGGCGACGAACGCCCCGGCGTCGGCGTCGATGACAGCGGAACGCCGCTCGTTGATTGGTGCTTCGTCGGTGGCGACGACGACGTCGCGATCGAGGATCTGCCGTCGAAGCCGATCTGCGACTTCCACGTCGCGCGCTACCTCGTCTCCGTGACCCAGTATCAGGCCTTTTTGGGCGCCGATGACGGTTGGTGCGACCCAACTTGGTGGGGAGACGATCTCCACCGAGAGGCGGACGGGAACACCTGGCCGATTGGCCGCATCGGCAACCACCCCGCCGTCAACGTCAACTGGTTCGACGCGCTGGCCTTTTGCCGATGGCTTAGTTGGCGCTCGGGCAAAACGGTGTCGCTGCCGTACGAATGGCAGTGGCAACACGCGGCGACCGGCGGCGATCCTAACCGTGTCTACCCGTGGGGTGCCGAATGGCACGCACATGGCGCGAACACGGTCGAGAGTCGCTTGTCCGCCACGACATCGGTCGGCGTCTACCCGGACGGATCGTCACCCGCCGGCGCATTGGACATGGCCGGCAACGTCTGGGAATGGTGCCTCAACCAACATGAGGCGCCCTACGAAGCTACGTCTCGTCCGGATGACGACCGTCCCCGGGTGCTGCGCGGCGGGTCCTGGTTCTACTTTCAGGATGGCGCGCGATGCGCCGACCGCTACGGGTTCTTCCCGTTCGGCCGGTACTATAGCTTCGGGTTTCGTGTGATGTGTTCGTCCCCATCGTGACGCCCACGGCCGGCTCGACGAGTACCACGCCGGCCGGATCAGCTTCGCCGAGTTCGAGGCCAGCATCCTCGGCTGGACCAACCACGTGGCGCATGCCGACAGCTGGGGCTTGCGCCGCCACATGCTCGACCGCCTCGCCATTCGCCCGGCCGAGCACCGGCGCGCCTTGGCGCGGCACGGGGCAAAATAAGCGATTCGGCGCTGCTCGCGCAGCGCCTGCCAGCGATCAGCGGTTCACGATGCGGGACGAACACACCACACGAAACCCGACGCTAAGGTCCCGCATGTCCGGGGCGCCCCCGCTGCGGCTGGCGCAACGCTGGACGTCCCGATTGCCGGCCCAGAACCCGCCGCGCACAACCCGGGAATCATATTCGTGAGCGCCTTGATCGATCCAAGCCGAACCATCGGTCGGTGCGTCGGTATAGTCGTTGTGCCAGTGGTCCTGGGTCCATTCCCGGACATTGCCGCTCATGTCGTAGAGGCCCCAGGGGTTGGGCGTGGCCGGAAAGGTACCCACGGGCGTGGGTCGCCCGGGGCCACCTTCGCCAGTGTTACCCGTGGTCGGATCGAACTTGTCGCCCCACCAATATTTCGTGTCCGTTCCGGCGCGACAGGCGAACTCCCACTCAGCCTCGCTCGGCAGCCGACACGTCTTGCCGGTCATGGCCCCGAGCCACGCGGCGTAATCTCGCGCATCGAACCAATCGACTGCCATGACCGGGATGGCCCCCTCCGGTCCGTCCCAGCCAAACGCAGCGGCACCGCGCGGCGCGGCACGACCCGTCGCCTGGGCGAAGACGGCGTATTGCGCAGCGGTCACCTCCGTCGTGCCCATGTGGAACGGTCGCGGAAAGGTGACGGTGCGCGTTGGTTGCTCGTAATTTTCGCCGGTTTCGCTGCCCATGACGAACACCAAATCCTCGCCGTCGGGCGGTATCGGCTCCGTTTTGGGCACGGACACCGGGCGCAGGCCAGTCTTGTGCAGGACTCGCACGAGCGCGGCTTGCGGGCTTCCGAGATAGCCGTGCTCCAAAATCCACCATGCCGACTCGCCGACGGTACCGAGGACAGCCAGGGCAAAGACGCCGAGCACAGCGGACTTGGCGGCACTCCAGCGGAGATAGCGCCGCTCGAGGCTGCCGCGCGGCGCCAGACCGCGAAAGCGCCGCCGCGCCAGTGTCCCGGCGAGCCCGAAGAGGCGGCTCGGCCCGCGCCGCGCGTCCCAACTCCTCGCCAGCACCCTCAAGTGCTCGCGCCGCGCCGCCCGGTCCTTGT
>SLBI01000091.1 GCA_007126375.1 Paracoccaceae bacterium | reverse complement strand
CCAAGGAGCTGGCGGCTGACTGGGCGCCTTGGCCCGTCAGGGCCAAGCCGGCGCGGGTTGGTTCAGGCCGGAGCGCTGGGTTTGCGCGCGCGGCTTTGTGCGAGCCTGTAGTGTTGATTTCCACGCAGAACTGAGCCGGGTTTTCCATCGAGAAGTGAGCCACCTCTCGGTCATTGCGCCGCCTCCGACAGCAGGGCCATGTAGCTGGCGGTCCGGGTGGTCGAGACGGTGGCGCGGGGCAGGTAGGGATAGACGTCGAGGTCCAGTCGCGGCGGGCGTTTCTCGACCTGGCACAGCACGAGGTGCTTCACCGCATCGAGGCCTACAGCCCCGACCTGAACCCGATCGAGATGGCCTGCGCCAGGCTCAAGGCCCTCATCCGACGCGCCGCTGCGCGAACCTACGAAGACCTATGGCGAGCCGTCGGCCACGTCTGCGACCTCTTTACCGAAGAAGAGTGCTACAGTTTCTTCAAGGCCGCCGGATACGAAACCAATTGAGCGCAACACGCTCTAATCCCTCGCTTACCCTGCAGATTTCGGGACGTCCGGTCATTCCCGAGGCTCGGCACCAACCCACCAGGCGCACCCCTCGACTGGAGACTGCCGCGGGAGAGGCCACCGACCCAGTCAACTCCCACCACGATCATTGGGGCTAGCGCCTTAGGTCTCTGCGGTATTCTTTAAGCACGTCCCCAAGCATCTGCGCATGACCGATAAGCTGGCTCCAGCCCGTCGCAGCCTTCAGCCGTGTCGCGTCTCCGCAGATGCTCGCCACCTCGCTCGGCCGCATCCTCGCAGGATCGCCTTCCACGGCGATTTTACGGCTGCTTTGCGACAGCAGCATGCCGAGGATCTCATCCATTCGAACCGCTGTCCCTGACGCCACGTTGAACACGCTTCCGGGCGCGGTCGCCGCGCATCGCTCGACCACGAGCGCATAGGCACGCACCACGTCGCGGACGTCGAGGAAATCGCGTTTGGCCGACAGATTGCCGACCCGCAGCACGGGCTCGTCCAACCCCGCCTCGATGCGCGCGATCTGGGCTGCAAAGGCAGGAATCGCGAAGGCATCGGACTGTCCCGGCCCGGTATGGTTGAACGGACGCAGAACCGCACAGCGCAGACCCTCCGACACCAGCGCCCCGAGGGCGAGGTCGCCTGCGGCCTTGGTCACGCCATACTCGTCCACCGGCGCCAGCGCCGCATACTCGGCAAGCGGCTGCCCCTCGAGCCCCGACCGGCCATAGACCATCCCCGAACTCACATGCAGCAGCCAGCACTCGGGCGCGGCAGAGAGGATGGCCCGCCCGAGCGCCGCCGGCGCCTGGGCATGCAGCAGCCACGCCGCGCCGGGATCGCGCCGCGCTGTCACCGGGGCTGCGATGGCGGCGAGGTTTATGACATGCGTCGGACGCAGATCCGCGAGCACGGCACGCACTGCCTCCGCATCGGTGATATCGAGCGCGGCGTATCCACGTTCCGCCCCGCGCGCGGTGGGCACGATTTCGCAACGGGACCCGAAACGTCCTGCCAGTTCCGCAAGCAGGTGCTGGCCGACAAAGCCGGCCGCCCCGGTCACAAGGATGCGCAACGGGCCTTCATCCATGGGGTTCAGCGATCTGCCTGCATCCCGAGACGCCGGATATCCGCCTCGAGCATTTCGCCGACCAGATCCTCCAGCGTCGTCTCGGGCGTCCAGCCAAGGCGCGTGCGGGCCTTGGAGGCATCCCCGAGCAACACATCGACCTCGGCGGGACGCATGAACCTTTCGTCGATCCGCACGTGGTCGTCCATGTCAAGGCCGGCCTTATCGAAGGCCAGACGACAGAACTCGCGCACCGACACCGTGCGCCCCGTCGCGATCACATAATCATCGGCGGTGTCCTGCTGCAGCATCAACCACATCGCCTGGACGTAATCCCTTGCGTGGCCCCAGTCACGCTTGGCGTCCAGATTGCCGAGGGAAAGCGTCTGCGAGAGCCCGAGCTTGATGCGCGCCACACCATCGGTGATCTTGCGGGTGACGAACTCGATCCCGCGCAACGGCGACTCGTGGTTGAACAGGATGCCGCTGGAGGCATGCAGGCCGAAGCTCTCGCGGTAGTTCACGGTCATCCAGTGGGCGTACAGCTTTGCCGCCGCATAGGGCGAACGCGGGTAGAAGGGCGTCGTCTCGCTCTGCACCGGCTCCTGGATCAGGCCGTACATCTCCGAGGAGGAGGCCTGATAAAAGCGGGCCTCGGGCGCTTCGAGGCGCACTGCTTCGAGCATGTTGGCCGCTCCGATACCAGTGACGGACCCGGTGAGCAGCGGCTGCTGCCAGGACGACTTCACAAAGGACTGCGCGGCAAGGTTGTAGACCTCGTCGGGCCGCACCTCGCGCAGGACGCGAATCAGCCCGGACAGGTCCGTGAGGTTACCATCATGTTGCCGGATGTGGCCGGCAATGCCAAGCCAGCGCAGCCGGGCGTCCACCACCTCGGCCGATGCACTGCGCCGCAGAAGCCCGTGAACCTCATACCCCTTGGACAGAAGAAGCTGGCTCAGATAGGCACCATCCTGTCCGGTCACACCCGTGATGAGCGCACGCTTCGTCGTTGCCATGGTGATCGCCCCCATTTTCCGGTCTCCAGAGACCGTCTCAGACACACTGCGGTCCCGCCGGACCAGGTTGCGGCGTTTCAATTTCCTCATCAGGCAATTACAAGGGTTGGGCGTTCATTGAAAGAGGGCTG
>SLBI01000261.1 GCA_007126375.1 Paracoccaceae bacterium | reverse complement strand
TGCGCCGCGTCATGGAACGGGGCGAGGCCTGATGCCGTTGACCCACATTGTGGACGCAGTCGCCGCCTGGCTCTCCAATGGAGGAATTGACATGGCGCAAGGCAAGACACCGTCGAAACCTGAGGAGGGCGACAGGAAATCCTCCGGTGCGACCGGCAGCGCGTCGAAGGGCGACAACGCAAAGTCCCTCACTGCTCCGGGCAGCGGATCGAAGGGTGACAACAGCAAGACCGCGCGGGGCGGAGCCGACGACCAGCGGCCGAAATCGCGCTGAAGGCAGCGGTCGCCGGTCACCGCGAACGGCGGCCGTCGTGCGCGGGGCATCAGGGCCTCCTGCACCACGAGGTGTTCAGGCCCTCCAGTGGGGCGACGGAGAAAGGACGAGAACAATGGCGCAGGACGAACCCGCCGACAAGGCAGTGGGGAAAAAGAACCAGTTGATCGAGAAGCTCCATGAGCAGTTTGATCCGGGTGAAAAGTTTCCCGTCGACCCGAAGGACTCCGGGCCCAAACGGTCGCAGAAGCAACGCGGACAGGACCTGCAGGAGCCACAAGAGGACGGAACGATGGCGGATGAGCCCGAACATGCCAGGGAAAGACCGGCAGACCCCGGAGAGCGCCAGAATGCGCAGGGCGATCACGCCGGAACGGCGCACGACCCGGAAGAGTTTGATGCCCTCAACCCGCAGAAGCTGGGACCGCAAGGCCGAAGGGCAGTGCCCCGACCGGACAGTGAGTAGGGTGAGGCGGGCCGCGGACGGAAGATCCATAGCTCCGGTGTTCGAATGATCATCAAATGCGCCGCCGGGGGTGGGTGTCGTTCGGCGACTGCCTGGTCCGGACAGCGGACGTGAAGGATTGCATCGTCGTGGGTGGCGGCCCGGCGGGATTGACGGCGGCGCTTTATCTTGCCCGTTTCCTGCGCAGCGTTGCGGTGGTCGATGCTCAGGAAGGGCGGGCAGGGATGATCTCCGCAACGCACAATCTTGCGCCCTTTCCCGACGGCATTTCCGGACCTGATCTGCTGGAGCGCATGCGGTCGAATGCGATGCGCCATGGCGCAGCGATCGAATTTGGGACGGTCACTGCGGTGGAAAGGCTGAACGATGCCTTTCGGGTCACGACCGATCTGTGGTCCCGGACAGCACGCAGCGTCATCCTCGCGACCGGTGTCGTCAATCACCGTCCGCCCCTGTCGGTCATGGACCACGACCGTGGTCTGGAGCGGGGCCTCATCCGCTACTGCCCGGTCTGTGATGCCTATGAGGTACGAGGCAGGCGCATTGCGGTTCTCGGCAGCGGCGCCCACGGATTTGCAGAGGCGCGGTTCATACGCCACTTCACATCGTCGGTAACGCTTGTGCCTCCAGACGGAGGCCCGGACCTGGCGCGGGACGGCGTAGGCGTGCTGGAGGCGCCGATGGCTGCGCTCGCGCTCTCTGACCGATCCGTCATCGTCACTCTCGATACCGGCGCGACCCATGCGTTCGACACGCTTTATGTCGCCCTGGGCACGAGCCCGCGCAGTGACCTCGCGGCGCGGCTTGGCGTCAGGCGCGCCGCGGGAGGGTGTGTGATGGTCGACGCGAAGCAGGAAACCAGCGTCGACGGGGTCCATGCCATCGGCGACGTCACGGACGGCCTCGACCAGATCGCCGTTGCAATGGGCCAGGGCGCCGTCGCCGCCACGGCGGTCCACAACGATCTGCCCGCCAATGCCCCGGCCCAATGACCCGGCCCCGTGCCGCCCGTCCACCTCTGGCCAAAACAAGGAAAGCCCATGTCCCTCATCGTCCTGATCCTCGTCACCGGCCTGATCTTTCTCGTCGCCGACGCCGTGATGCTGCCCAACGTCGTCAAGCCGCTGTTCGAGCGGCACCTGGGCGACGCGATCCTCGGCAGCCCGCGCATCCTGCCGGCCGTCCTTTTCTACGTCCTCTACCTCGCGGGGATCATCTGGTTCGCGGGCTGGCCGGCGCTGCGCGACGGCGTTCCTTCGATGGCCCTCGTCAACGGGGCGATCCTCGGCCTCGTCGCCTATGGCACCTATGAGCTGGTGAGCTGGACCGTGATGCGCGACTGGCATCCCTCGATGGTCGCGGTCGACATGGCCTGGGGCACGGCGCTGACGGCGGTGGCTGCCTGGGGCGGGGTCATGGCCGCCCGCGCCGTCGGCTGAGGGGGTCCGCCACGCCATCCGTCTGCCCACCGAGCGGCGTCGCCGGCCGCAAGGCACCTTCGGTCTCGACGGGGCCGGTGGTGCAGTGCGTGCCAATCTGCTGTCCTGCGCCTGGTCCGGCGCAGACCATGGGGGCGGTCGCAGTCGGCAGAACGCATCCCCGGACACGCCGCAACGGGCGATCGGGTCCCGCATACCTTGCACATGTCACCCCGACCACAATGCTCGCGGGGTCAGCGCGTGGTTCAGAAACCCTCCCACAGCCCCGGCGTCGTCGCAACTTCCAGCATGTTGCCGTCGGGGTCGCGGAAATAGAGGCTGTGGCCGCCGCGCTGCCACTCCGAGGTTCCCTCGATGGCAGTGCCGTGCCTTGCCAGATGGTCCCGCCATACCTGAAGGGCGCGGGGCGCGATGGCGAAGGCCATGTGGATCTGCCCGGTTGCGTCGTGCGGCGGGATCAGGCCGCCACCGGTCTGCACCGGCTCGGTCGTCCCGCCGCGGACGAACAGCAGCAGGACACTGCGCCCGCTCACGTCATAGGCCCGCATCCTCGCATCGGAATGC
>SLBI01000256.1 GCA_007126375.1 Paracoccaceae bacterium | reverse complement strand
TAAGCCGGGTTCAATGGAAAGCTGGACCTCGGGTCGATGCGGGTGCAGTTGCTCGACGATCATCAGGGCTCCTGGCCTGCAGCGGGCGGGTTGATTCTCGACAGGATTTCCATCGGCGGTTTCGCGGCGGGAGGGACCGATGCCCGCCTGCGAAGCAACTGGTTGAACCGTATGGCCAGCGAGCCGTTCTCGCCGCAGCCCTGGGAGGAATGTGCGCGGGTGCTGCGCGAGATGGGGCATGGGGCGGCGGCGCGGGAGATCCTGATCGAGAAGGAGAAGCGCCAGCGCGCCGCGCGGCGGGCGCGGCTGTTGCGGGAGGGGCGGCACCTTGCGGCCAACTGGCACGCGATCTGGGATGCGGTGCTCGGCGGAACGGTGCGCTACGGCCGTGTGCCGCTGCTCGCCGCCGCGTGGCTGTTTCTTCTGGTCTGGGTGGGCGCGGCAATCTTCGGGGCGGCCTTTGCCCGCGACCAGATGAAGCCGAACCTGCCGCAGATCCAGCGGGCGCCGGAGTGGGTGCTGTGCGGGGTGGCGGAGGGGGAGACGGTGCGCCTTGCCGGACGGGAGGCGCCTGCGGCCGGATTGCGGGCGCGGGAGCAGAGCCGGATCGCGTGCTTCCACGATCAGCCCGAGGGGGCCTCGCATCCGCGCTTCAGCGCGCTCGCCTATTCGGCGGATGCGCTGGTGCCGGTGGTCTCGCTGGAGATGCAGAGCTACTGGATACCGGACGACGAAAAGCCATTCGGCGCCTTCGCGCGGTTCTACCTCTGGCTCCACATTGCGGCGGGGTGGTTCCTGACGCTGCTCGCCGTGGCCGGCTTCTCCGGCCTGATCCGGACGGACAACACGACATGACCCATCGCTTCGCCTGCCGGGTCTATTACGAGGACACCGACCTCGCCGGGATCGTCTATTACGCGAACTACCTGAAATTCATCGAACGCGCCCGCAGCGAATGGGTGCGGGAGCTGGGGATCGACCAGACCCGGCTGCGGGCCGAGGCGGGGATCGTCCTTGCCGTGCGGCGGGTGGCGGCGGAGTATCTGCGGCCCGCGGTCTTCGACGATCTGCTGACGGTCGAGACGGCGGTGGAGGGGCAGAGCGCGGCGCGGCTGGTGCTGTGCCAGCGGGTGCTGCGGGGGGCGGAGCTGCTGGTCGATGCCCGCGTGACGCTGGTCGCGCTGACCGCGGCGGGGCGGCCGGCGCGGCTGCCGGCGGTGCTGCGGGCCGCCCTGCCACCGGGAGCGGTGCGCGAGGCCCCGGATCGGGGCGAAAACGCGCCGGAATGACGCGGATGTGTTGGCCTTTCCCCTGATATCGCGTTATCAGATGCGTTAATCAGAGCCGCGCGCAGGCGGCCGGTCGCGGAACGAGCAGGCACATGGACACCACCCCACTGGGCTCCGGTCAGGAGCTGGATCTCTCGATGTTCGGGCTTTTCCTGAAGGCCGACATCGTCGTGCAGCTGGTGATGGTCATCCTGATCCTCGCCAGTTTCTGGGCCTGGGCGATCATCGTCCAGAAGATCATCAATTTCCGCCGCGCCCGGGCCGAGGCGGCGGCGTTCGACGCGGCCTTCTGGTCGGGCGAGCCGCTGGACGAGCTGTTCGAGCGGCTGGGGCCCGAGCCCGTGAGCCCGGCCGAGCGGGTGTTCGCCGCCGGCATGGCGGAATGGCGCCGCAGCCACCGCGAGGACGGCCGGCTGATCCCCGGCGCGCAGGCGCGCATCGACCGGTCTATGGATGTGGCGATCGCCCGCGAGGCCGAGGTGCACAACACCGGGCTGACCTTCCTCGCCTCGGTCGGCTCGGCCTCGCCCTTCATCGGGCTCTTCGGCACGGTCTGGGGGATCATGCGCGCCTTCACCGACATCGCGCAGCAGCAGTCCACCAACCTCGCCGTGGTGGCGCCGGGCATCGCCGAGGCGTTGCTGGCGACCGGGCTGGGGCTGCTGGCGGCGATCCCGGCGGTGATCTTCTACAACAAGCTGTCGAACGACAGCGACCGGATCGTCGCCGGCTACGAGGCCTTCGCCGACGAGTTCGGCACCATCCTGTCGCGGCAGCTGGGAGACTGAGATGGGCGCCGGCGTTATGCAGAAGGAGGGCGGCGGCGGCCGGCGCGGCAAGCGGCGGCGGTCGCGGCCGATGGCCGAGATCAACGTCACGCCCTTCGTCGACGTGATGCTGGTGCTGCTGATCATCTTCATGGTCGCCGCGCCGATGCTGACGGTGGGCGTGCCGGTGGAACTGCCGCGCACCGCCGCCGGGGCGCTGCCGGCCGAGGCGGAGGAACCGCTGACGATCACGCTGACGGCGGACGGGCGGGTGATCCTGCAGACCACCGAGACGCCGCCGGCCGAGCTGATCCCGCGGCTGCGGGCCGTCGCCGCCGAGCGGCAGAGCAGCAAGGTCTTCCTGCGTGCGGACGGTGCCATCCCCTATGCGCGGGTGGTGCAGGTGATGGGCGCGCTGAACGCGGGCGGGTTTTCCAACATCGGCCTGGTGACCGACACGGACGGGCCGCGCTATGACGAGCTGGGCGGCTGACGGGCCGCCGCGATGAATGGAAACGGGCACTAAGATATCCGCCCTCGCGCACACCGGGCTGATCGCCTGGCTGGTGCTGGGTGACCTGCTGGGCGGCGGCGCGCGCGACCGGCCGTTGCCGGCGGTGGCGGAGGTTTCGCTGGTCTCGGCCGAGGAGTTCGCCGCGCTGACGCCGCCCCGGGCGACGGCGCCGGC
>SLBI01000028.1 GCA_007126375.1 Paracoccaceae bacterium | reverse complement strand
GGGTATCGAGCGGTTGCTCTATACCGGCCGCAAGCCCCCCGCAGCCTGGGCTGGCACTCCGGCGGCCGCGGCGCGGGACCTTGGCGCGCTGACTGTCCCCGTCACGATCTTCGAGGGAGACGCCCGCGCGGCGGCGCTGGCCTATCCGAAGAACGCCAATGTCGCTGCCACGCTGGCGCTGGCCGGCCCCGGTTTCGCCGCGACCTGGGTGCGGCTGGTCGCCGATCCCGGCATCGCGCGCAACGTCCACGAGATTTCGGTGCGCGCCGGCGCCGCCGATTTCGATGTCCGCATCGAAGGGCATCCGTCGCCCGACAATCCGCGGACCTCGTTGGCCACCGTCTATTCGCTGGCGCGCGAGGTCGCGAACCGCAGCCGCGAGGTGGCGATATGACCGCTTTCGAGATGCCCGACGGTCGCCTTCATGTCGGCGGCGTCTGGGAGGCGGGCACCGGGGCCGAGATCGTCTCGACCTTCCCCGCCGACGGCAGCGAGAACCGCCGCCTGCGCGGCGCCAGCCGCGCGGACGGCGAGCGCGCCATCGCCCGCGCTCTGAAGGCCCAGGCCGACCCCGCCTGGCGCGGGATGAAGGCGCACGACCGCGCGCGCCTTCTTCACCGCATCGCCGACGGGATCGAGGCCAACCTTGACCGCATCGCCTTCATCCAGACCCGCGACACCGGCAAGACCCTGCGCGAGACGACGGCACTGGCCGCAAGTGCGGCGGGCACGTTCCGCTACACCGCCGCAGCCCTCGAGACGCTGGACGATGCGCTGACGGTGCCGCGGGGCGATTACCTGACCATGTCGGTGCACGAGCCGCTCGGCCTCGTGGCCGCGATCACGCCGTGGAATTCGCCCATCGCCTCGGACGCGCAGAAGGTCGCGCCGGCGCTGGCGGCGGGCAATGCGGTGCTGTTGAAACCGGCAAGCTGGTCGCCGCTGGTTGCGCTGGAGCTGGCGCGGATCGCACAGGCGGCAGGGCTGCCGGCGGGGCTGCTTTCGGTCCTGCCGGGGGCGGGGCGCGAGATCGGCAACCTGCTGGTCGAACACCCCGCGGTGGGCAAGGTCAGTTTCACCGGCGGCACCGCCACGGGCCGGACGCTGGCGCGGCAGGCGGCGGAAAAGCTGATGCCGGTGTCGCTGGAACTGGGCGGCAAGTCGCCCACCATCGTGTTCGAGGATGCCGATATCGACCTGACGATTGCGGGGATCCTTTACGGCGTCTTCTCCTCGACCGGGCAAAGCTGCATCGCGGGCACGCGGCTGTTCGTGCAGCGCTCGATCCACGACCGTTTCGTGGCGCGGCTGGTGGCCGCGACCCGCACGCTGAAGGTCGGCGATCCCTTCGACCCCGCGACCCAGGTCGCCCCCATGGTCCATGTCGATCACCGCGATGGCGTCGCCGCGATGGTCGATGCCGCGCGGGCCGAGGGGGCAGAGGTGCTGTGCGGCGGCGCGGTGCCCGAGGGGCTGGGGCAGGGCGCCTATTTCCTGCCCACCATCCTTGCCGGCCTGCCCAATACCGCCACCATCTGCCGCGAGGAAGTGTTCGGTCCCGTCCTGTGTGTCCTGCCGTTCGAGGACGAGGCCGACGTCATCGCGCAGGCCAACGACAATGCCTACGGGCTGGCCTGCGGGATATGGACGCGGGATTTCCCCCGCGCCTGGCGGGTCGCGCGCGCCATCACCACCGGCACGGTCTGGATCAACACCTACAAGCAGTTTTCCATCGCCACCCCCTTCGGCGGCGAAAAGGACGCCGGCATCGGCCGCGAGAAGGGGCGCGAAGGCATCCGGGCCTACATGGCGCAGAAATCCATCTACCTCGACCTGACCGGCAGGCCGATGCCCTGGGCGCGCTGGCCCTGACGCCGGAGCGGGCCTGGCGTCGCAGAACCCGTCACGACATGAACAGGGACCTCTGCGGCGTGAAGCCGGCGATCTCCGACGACCACAGGGGCTTGCGGGCGGCCGAGCGCAGGGTCTTCGGCGGTGTGCGGTGTTGCGCCATCGGTCAGAGCGACACTTGCGCACCATGAACGCTGCCGGCTTCACCGGACGAGGGACGCCCTCGACCATGCGCCGGGCAGGCCCCCCGGACCGGGTCGATCAGGGAACGCCGCTGGACAATAGCGGCAATGGTCGCGGCGGCAGCGAAAGTGCCTGTTCGGCTGCGGCCAGGGCGGCGCAAAGCATTGCCTCGCATTGGGGGGGCGCCACGATCTGCAGACCCACCGGCAGGCCAGAATCGGTCAGGCCGCAGGGCAGGCTGGCCGCCGGCTGGCCGGTGAGGTTGAACGGATAGGTGAAATAGGACCAGACCGTTGCATCCTCGAACCCGGGCGGAACGCCGCTGCCAAGCGGCCAGGCCGGCGTCGGGGTGGTGGGTGTCAGCAACAGGTCGATCCCCTCGAACAGGTGCGCCAGCCGGGCGCGGTGTTCCATCCGTTCAGCCACCACGCGGGCATAGTCGGCAGCCGATCGGGCGGACAACGCCGCGATCGCCGCGCGCAGCGGCGGGTCGATGGTTTCGGGCGCCGAGGCAAGCGTATCGGCCAGCCTCGCGCTGCAGCCGCCGATGAACTCGACCGCAAGAATCTCTGCCGGGTCGGGAAACGGCGCCTCGATCTCGGCCATGCCGGGCCACAGGCCGCGCAGGACATCGACGGCCGCGGCGACCGGACCGGCAACCTCCGGCAGCACACGGCCGTAGCCGAGCGTCGGGCTGAAGGCGACCCGCAG
>SLBI01000140.1 GCA_007126375.1 Paracoccaceae bacterium | reverse complement strand
TTGACGCTGTCGGCCCCGCGCCGCAAGGATGGCCGCGCGCGCCTGCGCGGCAACAGGGAGGAGACCGCATGGCCACGCTCGCACCACCGCCCGACCCGGAGTCCGACCCGCGCGTGCGGGCGGTGTTCGACGACATCCGCCGCACCCGCGGCAGCGATTTCGTCAACAACCTCTGGCGCTGGCTGGCCTTCGATCCGGCGTTGCTGGAAGAGGTCTGGCGCGACGTGAAGGCGGTGATGGCGACCGAGAGCGCGCTCGACGCCAAGACCAAGGAGATGATCTATGTCGCGGTCTCGATCGTGAACGCCTGCGACTACTGCACCCATTCGCACCTGGCCGCAGCGCGCGCGCGGGGCATGAGCCCGGCAGAGCATGCCGACCTTCTGCGCGTCGTCTCGACCGCCGCACGCACCAACGCGCTGCTCAACGCGATCCGCCCACCGGTGGATGCCGCGTTTCTCGCGCCCGACCCGGACGCGGACGGCTGAGCGCGACTTTCCGACGGAGCACCGCCCATGAGTGAAGCCTTCGCCATCCTCGCCACCGCCCCCGGCGGCCCCGAGGTGATGACCCGCCGCGACATCACACCGCCCCAGCCCGGCCCCGGCGAGGTGCGCATCCGCCAGACCGCCGTGGGCGTCAATTTCCTCGACGTCTATTTCCGCGCCGGCCTCTACCCCTGGCCGGTCGAGCGCGACCTGATCCTCGGCTCCGAGGGGGCCGGCGTGGTCGAGGCGCTGGGCGAGGGCGTCGGCCGCCTCTCCCCCGGCGACCGGGTCGCCTACACCATCCCGAACGGCGCCTATGCCACGCATCGCCTCGTGCCGGCGGCGATGCTGGTGAAGATCCCCGACGGCATCGCCGACGACCAGGCCGCGGCGGCGATGCTGAAGGGGCTGACGGTGCACTACCTGATCCACGACAGCTATGCGGTGCGCGAGGGGGACACGGTGCTCGTGCATGCCGCGGCGGGCGGCGTGGGGCTGATCCTGGGACAATGGCTTGCGGCCCGTGGCGTGCGCGCGATCGGCACCGCCGGCGGGGCCGGGAAATGCGCGCTTGCCGCGGCGAACGGCTATGCCGAGGTGATCGACTATCGCGCCGGGGATTTCGTCTCGCGGGTGCGCGATCTGACGCATGGCGCGGGGGTGGCTGCGGTCTATGACAGCGTCGGCGCCGACACCATCATGGGCTCGCTCGACTGCCTCGCACGCTTCGGCACGCTGGTGAGCTTCGGCCAGTCCTCGGGCGCACCGGACCAGCTGCGCATAAACGACCTGGCCCGCGGCTCCCTGCGGGTGACGCGACCGACGCTGTTCCACTACGCCACCCGGCGCGACTGGCTGGAGCGCGCCTCGGCCGCGCTGTTCGACATGATCGGCTCGGGCGCGGTGAACCTCACCATCGGCCGGCGCGTCCCGCTGGCCGAGGCGGCCGAGGCGCACCGGGCGCTGGAGGCGCGTGAGACCAGCGGCTCCACCGTGCTGATCCCCTGAAGGCCGCGACGCGCTGCCGGCTTGCGCGGGGCCCGCGCCGGCCCCATCTTCGCGGTTGCCCGCAACGATCCAAGAGGTCCCACCATGGCCTTTGCCCGCACCGCCGTCCTGATGGCGACGATGACCGCGCTCTTCATGTTCGTAGGGCTGCTGATCGCCGGTGAACAAGGCATCGTCATCGCCCTAGTCCTTGCCGCGGCGATGAACGGTTTCGCCTGGTGGAGATCCGACCGGATGGTTCTGTCGATGCACGGCGCGCGCGAGGTGGACGCCCGCAGTGCGCCCGATCTGCACCGGATGGTCGCGGATCTGGCACGGCGGGCGGAACTGCCCATGCCGAAGGTCTATGTCATCGACAGCGACCAGCCCAACGCCTTCGCCACCGGCCGCAACCCGCAGAACGCGGCGGTGGCCGCCACGACCGGGCTGATGTCGCGGCTGACGCAGGAGGAACTCGCCGGCGTGATGGCGCACGAACTGGCACATATCAAGAACCGCGACACCCTGCTGATGACGATCACCGCCACGCTGGCCGGCGCCATCGGCCTGCTGGCCAATTTCGCGCTGTTCTTCGGCGGCAGCCGCGACCGGCCGATGGGCATCATCGGCGTGCTGGCGGTGGCGATCCTGGCGCCGCTCGCCGCCGGGATCGTGCAGATGGCGATCAGCCGGACCCGGGAATACAAGGCCGACGAGATGGGGGCCGAGATCTGCGGCCAGCCGATGTGGCTTGCCGCCGCACTGGAGAAGATCGACGCCTTCGCCCGGCGGATCGACATGAACTCGGCCGAGCGCAACCCCGGCACCGCGCATATGTTCATCATCAACCCGCTGCATGCGCACAGCCACGACAGCCTCTTTTCCACCCATCCCTCGACCGCGAACCGCATCTCGTCGCTGCGCCAGATGGCCGGGGTCAGCCCGCGGCGCGAGAGCGCGATCCCGCAGTTCCGGTTTGGCCCGTGGGGGTGAAGCGGTTGCAGCGTGGCAATCCGGTCGCGCCGGCACGACGCGGCATGCAACCGGGCTTTGCGTCGTCGTTGCAAGCGACTAGTCTCGGTCTGCACGGGCCCGACAAGGCAGCGTGACACGAGGCAGGACAACACAGGCAGGTCGGCGCAGATGCGGCACAAGGCCCCGCCCAGCCCCCGGCAGGGGGCCGCGGCAGAGAAGCGACCGCGCGGGCATGGCCGGCGCGGCCGCCTGCGGGGGTGGTTCGGCGCGGGCACTCTGGCGGCCGTGGTGCTGGCTGCGACCGGCCCGGTGGCCCAGCAGGCCATGCCGGCCGACCGCGCCGCGCCGACCCCGAACAGCTACGGCATGCCAGGCCTTATCGACATGCCGGTGGCGCGGCCGATGCCCGACGGCCGTTTCGCGCTGACCGGCACCGCGCTGCCCGGCACCAGCCGGGTCACGCTGGCATTTCAGATCGCACCGCGGCTCACCGGCAGCTTTCGCTATTCGCGCATCGAACGGCCGCGGCTGGGCGACCGCCTGTTCGACCGCAGTTTCGATCTCCAGTTTCTGCTGCTGGAGGAGGGACCGCGCCGGCCGGCGCTGGCGGTCGGTCTGCGCGATTTCATCGGCACCGGCGAATACGCCTCTGAATACCTGGTCGCCACCAAGCAGGTCTCGCCGCGGCTGCGGCTGACGGCGGGCCTCGGCTGGGGCCGGCTGGCGGGAAAGAACGCATTCTCCAACCCGCTCGGCGTGCTGGACGACCGCTTCCGCACCCGCCCCGGCGGCTTCACCGGCACCGGCGGGCGGGTCGAGTTCACCCGCTTCTTCAGGGGTGACGCCGCGCTGTTCGGCGGCATCGAGTATCAGGCGAACGAGCGGCTGCGGCTGGTGGCCGAGGTTTCGGGCGACACCTACCGCAACGAGACCGGCGGCACCGACCCGCGCTGGCGCCAGCGAATGCCGGTCAATCTCGGCTTCAGCTATGCCCTTGGCCCGCGCACCACGCTCTCGGGTTTCCTGCTGCATGGCGGCACGGTCGGGCTCAGCGCCGCCGTCGCCTTCGACCCGGGCCGGCCGCTGCGCGCGGTGCGGGTGGATGCGCCTGTGCCGGTGGCGGTGCGCCCGGCCCCGGCCGCCGGCGCGGGTTGGTCCACCGACTGGGCCGAGGTGCCGTCAGCGCGGCCGATCCTGCGTCAGGCGCTGGCCGCGCGGCTGGCCGGGGAGGGGCTGCGCCTCGAAACGTTCGAGACCGGGTCGCGCCGCGCCGTCGTCACCTACACCAACCTCCGGCACGAGACGCCGGCACGCGCGCTCGGCCGCGCCGCCCGGGTGCTGACCGAGGTGTTGCCGCATTCGGTCGAGGAGATCGTCCTGGTCTCGGCCGCCCGGGGCATGCCGGTGACCTCCGTCACCCTGCGCCGCAGCGATCTCGAGGCGCTGGAGCATGCCCCCGAAGGCACCGAGGCACTGCTGGCGCGGGCCGCGATCGCCGACGGCCGGGGCGCCGCCACGCAGGCCGGCACGCTGTGGCAGCCGCACCCCGCCGAAACGCCCCGCTTCGGCTGGAGCGTCCTGCCCTATGTCCAGCCCGCGCTGATGGACCCGTCGGCACCGCTGCGCGCCGATGTCGGCCTGCGCGCCGAGGCGCGCTTCGCGCTCGCCTCCAACCTTCTGGTCTCGGGGGCGGTGACGCAGCGCCTCGCCGGCAATCTCTCCGGCACCACCCGCGCGCTGGAAGCCTGCCGCAACGATGGCTTCTGCTACGAACGGGTCCGCAGCGACGCGCCCTTCTACAGCTCCGACCGTCCGGTGCTGGAGCGGCTGGCCGTCGATCACTTCTCGCGCCCCGGCCCGGATCTGTTCGGCCGGCTCAGCGCCGGCTGGCTGGAACGGATGTATGGCGGCGTCTCGGCCGAACTCTTGTGGAAACCGGTCGCAAGCCGCCTCGCCCTCGGTGTGGAGGTGAACCATGTCCGCCGCCGCGCGCCGGACGGTTTCGCCAGCTTCCTCGACTACGAGGTCACGACCGGCCATGTCTCGGCGTACTACGACATCGGCGCCGGCTACAGCGGGCAGATCGACGTCGGCCGCTACCTGGCCGGCGATGTCGGCGCCACGCTGACACTCTCGCGCGAATTCGCCAGCGGCTGGCGCATCGGCGCCTATGCCACCATCACCGACATGCCGTTCTCGGCCTTCGGCGAGGGATCCTTCGACAAGGGCATCACCATCACCATCCCTGTCACCTGGTTCGACGGTCGCCCCAGCCGGGCGCGCAACAGCCAGACGATCCGGTCGCTTACCCGCGATGGCGGCGCACGGCTGGAGGTCCAGAACCGGTTGCATCCGTTGGTGCGCGAGTTGCAGCGCGGCAATCTGGAACAGGGCTGGGGGACGGTATGGCAGTGACGCGCGCCTCGATCGCGGCCACGACCGGCGGCGTCGCCCTGGCACTGCTGCTTGCGGCCTGCAGTGGCGGCGCCCCCTCCGAGGCGGTGGGCACGCAGCCGCAATTCGCCGGCCTCGACCGCGCGCTGGCCGGGGCCGTCGGCGGAATTCCCGCCGCGGCGCGCCCGTCCGCGGAACCGGCCCTGGTGATCATCGACGGCCCCGGCGCCGCTTCCGGATCGCTGCTTGCGGTCGAAATCCCCGCGCGCGGGGCCTCCGCGCGCCTCACCCCCTCGGGCCGCAACGGCGCGGTCACGACGTGGCGCAGCGTCGATGCCGTCAGCCTGTCGCTGCGCGCGCCGGGGGTTCTGGTCGCCACGCGCGGGCTGGGCGAGGATCTGATGATCGCCGATGCCAACGCAACGGCCGCAGCCCTCGCCCGGGCAACGCCCGGGTCGGTCGCGCGCCGGCACCGCCGCCTCGACGGTGATCTGGCCCTCGGCAGCGAGGCCTACGCCTGCAGCCTGGCCCTCGTCGGGCCGGAGCGGATCGAGATTGCCGGCCGCCTGCGCCATACGCTGCGCTTCGAGGAGCGCTGCGCGGGCGCCTCCGGGGAAAATGGGCAGGTCGGCTTCACCAACCTCTACTGGCGCGACGCCGCCCGCCCGGTGCTGTGGCAGTCGGTGCAATGGGTCGGCCCCGAACTGGGCCACATCCGGCTGCGCCACCCCGGCGACTGATCGCACGCTCGCCCGTGCCCGGCGGGTTTCCGCCGGCTGCGGCGGCCGGGCATGGCCCCGGATGCATCCTGTGCGTGTAGGGAATTCTTCATTTCTTCCGTGGGGTGTAGCGGCCGCAGACGTCGTGGCGAATCGGTCGCATTGTGGCGATTCGCTGGCCGCAGACGAGTTGACAGCCCGAGGCGCCTGCGCCAACCTCACTGGAAGTTCACCCGGAGGGTTTGAAGATGAAGAGCGTCACCACCGTCATGGCGTCGGCCGCCTTGCTGATGGCCGGGGCCGGCACAGCGGCTGCACAGCAGATCGACGAACGTTGCGAGAACCAGGCACGGCAGGCCAACGTGGCGGCGACCCATAACGTCGTCTACGACGAGGAAGACAATGTCTGTGTCGCCACACTGATCGGGCGCCCGATGTTCGGCGCGCCCGGCTTCGTCGCGGGCGGTGGTGTGGCGGCTGGCACGGGCGCCGCCGGGGCGCTTGGCGCGGCCGGCGGGGTTCTGGCAGGCGTGATCGCCGTCACCGTGGCCGCTGTGGGCACGACCGGCGGCACCTGACACCGGCACGGCGGACAGGTCGCCCGACACAGTCCGGTAATTCGCGCGGGGCGTGGCAGGGCACTGCTGCGCCCCGCGGCGTTTTCTCCCAACTGCTGCGTTCGAAGTCCGCAAGCCCGGACGCAGGACAGCCCGCGCGCGTGAAGCGTGCCGGCCGGGCGATGGCCGCGGAGGTGTCGGCACCCGGCGAAGCGACTGGACCGCGCCGGCGCGAGATGCCACGAAAGTCGGGCGAGACCTGCCCGGAGACGCCGCCCGATGACCGCATCGCCCCCCGACAGCAGCGCCGAGGCCGCCCGCCCTGGCCACAACCGCCCGCGCAATACCGGCAGGCCGCTTGCCCCCGACTGGTTTGCCGGGGTCGCCATCAACACCCCGGCCGCCGAACGCCGGGCCGCCACGCTGACCACGCGGCGCACGGTCAAGAAGGTCTGGCAGGCGGCCTGGCTGGCAAACGCGATCCGCTGCATCGACCTGACCACGCTGGCGGGCGACGACACGCCGGATCGCGTCGCCCGGCTCTGCGCCAAGGCCCGACGGCCGTTGCGCGACGACCTCCTGGCCGCGCTGGGCCTGCCCGAACTCCATGTCGGCGCGGTCTGCGTCTATCCCACCATGGTCGGCCCGGCGGTGAAGGCACTGGCGGGGACGGGCATCCCGGTCGCCTCCGTCGCCACCGGCTTTCCGGCCGGCCTGATGCCGCTGCCGCTGCGACTGGCCGAGATCCGCCATGCCGTCGATCAGGGCGCGGCCGAGATCGACATCGTCATCACCCGCGCGCATGTCCTCTCCCGCGACTGGGCCGCACTGCACGACGAGGTTGTGGCAATGCGCGAGGCCTGCGGACAGGCGCATCTGAAGGCGATCCTCGCCACCGGCGATCTGGCCACGCTGCGCAACGTCTACGCGGCGTCGATGGTGGCGATGCAGGCCGGGGCGGACTTCATCAAGACCTCGACCGGCAAGGAAGGGGTCAACGCCACCCTGCCGGTCAGCCTGATCATGACCCGCGCGATCCGCGACTACCGCGACCGCACCGGCCATGCGGTGGGCTTCAAGCCCGCCGGCGGCATGCGCACGGCCAAGGACGCCATCGCCTGGCAGATCCTGATGCACGAGGAGCTGGGCCGCGACTGGCTGCAGCCCGACCTGTTCCGCCTCGGCGCCTCGTCGATGCTCGCCGATATCGAGCGGCAGCTGGAACACCATGTCACCGGCCGTTACGCCGGCGCCCACCGCCACGCTCTGGCCTGAGAGGGATACGCGCATGCCCACCGTTGCGGAGATCCTCGACACCATGGACTACGGCCCCGCACCCGAGGACGCCGGCGCCGTGCGCGACTGGCTGTCCGGCCACGCCGCGGGGTTCGGCCATTTCATCGGCGGCGGATTCACCGCACCGGGCGACTGCTTCGAGGTGGTGAACCCCGCCACCGGCGAAGTGCTTTCCCGCGTGTCGCAGGGCACGCCCGCCGACATCGCCGCCGCCGTCGCCGCCGCGCGGGCGGCGCAGCCGACTTGGGCCGCGCTCTCGCCGCATGACCGGGCGCGGCACCTCTATGCGCTGGCCCGCCATGTGCAGAAACGCGCACGCTTCCTCGCGGTGCTGGAGACGCTCGACACCGGCAAGCCGATCCGCGAGAGCCGCGACATCGACATCCCCCTCGTGGCACGGCATTTCTATCACCACGCCGGCTGGGCCGCCGTGCTGGCCGAAGAGTTCCCCGACCACCGCCCGCATGGCGTCTGCGGCCAGATCGTGCCGTGGAACTTCCCGCTGCTGATGCTGGCGTGGAAGGTGGCACCGGCGCTTGCCACGGGCAACACCGTGGTGCTGAAGCCGGCCGAGCTTACGCCGCTGACGGCGCTCGCCTTCGCCGGCATCGCGCGCGAGGCCGGGATCCCGAAGGGCGTGCTGAACATCGTCACGGGAGACGGCGCCACCGGCGCCGCGCTGGTCGCGGCAGAGGTGGACAAGATCGCCTTCACCGGCTCGACCGAGGTCGGCCGGGACATCCGCCGCGCCACCGCAGGATCGGGCAAGGCACTGACGCTGGAACTCGGCGGCAAGTCGCCCTTCATCGTCTTCGACGATGCCGATCTCGACGCCGCGGTCGAGGGCGTCGTGGACGCGATCTGGTTCAACCAGGGCGAGGTCTGCTGCGCCGGCGCGCGGCTGCTCGTGCAGGAAGGGGTGGCCGGGGCCTTCACCGCCCGGCTGCGCCGGCGGATGGAGACGCTGCGGACCGGCGATCCGCTCGACAAATCCGCCGACATGGGCGCCATCGTCTCGCCGGGTCAGCGCGACCGCATCGCCGCGCTGGTGGCGCAGGGCGTGGCCGAGGGGGCGGAGCTGTGGCAGCCCGGCACCATCCCGGCGGCAGGCTGCTACTACCCGCCGACACTGCTGACCGGCGTCGCCCCCGCCAGCACCGTGTCGCAGGTCGAGATCTTCGGCCCCGTCGCCACGCTGACCACATTCCGCACGCCCGACGAGGCGGCGGCGCTGGCCAACAACACCGCCTACGGCCTCGCCGCCTCGATCTGGTCCGAGAGCATCGGCCAGGCGCTGGAGATCGCCACGCGGGTCCGTGCCGGGGTGATCTGGATCAACGCCACCAACCTGTTCGATGCCGGCGCTCCGTTCGGCGGCATGCGCGAATCCGGCTTCGGACGCGAGGGCGGGCGCCCGGGCATGCAGGCCTATCTCGCGCCGCGCGGGCCCCGCCGCAAGGGTCGGCCGCGGGCCGAGCCGTCGCTGCCCGCGCTCTCGGCCGCGCCCATGGGCGCGGGCACCGACACCGGCATCGACCGCACCGCCAAGCTTTACGTCGGCGGCAGACAGGTCCGGCCGGACTCGGGCCATGGCTACGGCGTGACCGGGCCGCGCGGTCAACTGCTGGGCATCGCCGGGCTGGGCAACCGCAAGGACATCCGCAACGCCGTCGAGGCGGCGGCCAGGGCCGACGGCTGGAGCCGCGCCTCGGGCCACGAGCGCGCGCAGGTTCTCTATTACCTCGCCGAAAACCTCGGCGCGCGCGCGGCCGATCTTGCCGGGTTGCTGCGCGCCATGACCGGCGGCAGTGCCGCGCGGGCCAGCGCCGAGGTGGAGGCGACGCTGACCCGCATCTTCTGGTATGCCGGGCAGGCCGACAAGATCGACGGTGCGACCCATGCCACCCGCAGCCGACACATCACCCTGACGCTGCCCGAGCCCTGGGGGGTGATGGGCCTCGTCTGCCCGACCGAGGCGCCGCTGCTGGGCCTGCTGTCCCTGGTGCTGCCGGCGATCGCCGCCGGGAACCGGGTGGTGGCGGTCCCCTCCCAGACCCATCCCCTGGCCGCGTCCGAGCTTTACCAGTTGCTCGACACCTCGGATGTGCCGGCCGGGGTGGTCAATCTGGTCACCGGCCCGCGTGACGATCTGGCCCGCACGCTGGCCGAACACGACGAGGTGGCGGCACTCTGGTACGTCGGCCCGGTCGAGGGCGGCCGCATGGTCCAGACCGCGTCCGCCGGCAACCTCAAGGCGACATGGGTCAACCGGGGCCGACCGATCGACTGGGCGGGGCCCGAGGGTCAGGGCGCGGCCTTCCTGCGGCGGGCCACGCAGATCAAGACGATCTGGGTGCCCTACGGCGCCTGACGGCCGCCGCGCGCGGGTCTGTCACCCCCTGCGCAATCCGGCTATGCGGGCGGCATGGAACCCGACGCCCGCCACGAGATCTTCCTCGCCGCCCCCCCGGGGCTGGAGCCGCTGCTGGCCGAGGAGGCGCGCGCCGCGGGGTTTGCCGGGGTTGCGGACGTGCCGGGGGGAGTGACACTGCGGGGCGGGTGGCCGGAGGTCTGGCGCGCAAATCTCGTGCTGCGCGGCGCGGCCCGGGTTTTGGTGCGCATCGGCGCCTTCCGGGCGCCGCATCTCGCGCAGCTCGACAGGCGCGCCCGCCGCTTTCCCTGGGCCGAGACATTGCGCCCCGATGTGCCAGTGCGTATCGAGGCCACCTGCCGGAACTCGCGCATCTGGCATGCCGGCGCCGCCGCCGAGCGGATCGGCCGCGCGCTGCGCGAGAGCCTCGGCGTCACCACCGCCGCCGATGCACCGCTGGCACTCAAGGTGCGGATCGAGGACGATCTCTGCACCTTGAGTCTCGACACCTCCGGCGCGCCGCTGCACCGGCGCGGCCACAAGCAGGCCGTGGGCAAGGCGCCGCTGCGCGAGACGCTTGCCGCGCTGTTCCTGCGCGCCTGCGGCCATGACGGGGCCGAGCCGGTGGTGGATCCGATGTGCGGCTCGGGCACCTTCGTGATCGAGGCGGCCGAGATCGCCGCAGGCCTCGCGCCCGGGCGTGATCGCGATTTCGCCTTCGAACTGCTGTCCGGCTTCGATTCCGCCGCCTGGGCGGCGCTGCGCGCGGCGGCGGCCCCGACCGCGCCACCGGCTCCGCCGCCACGG
>SLBI01000319.1 GCA_007126375.1 Paracoccaceae bacterium | reverse complement strand
TTGCCCGGCCTTCGCGGCCTTCGCGGCCTTCGCGGGCTTCGGGCGGGGCAGGGTGGGGGCGGGCGTTCAGGCCGCCGGCAGGGTGACCGCGATGCCGGTGCCGCCGCGCCGCCCTGGGCACAGTGCGACCTGCAGCCCATGATCCCTGGCGAGCCGGTCGACGATCGCCAGTCCCAGCCCGGCGCCCTCGGCGTTGCCGGCGGTCTCGAGCCGGACGGCGCGCGCCCGGGCTTGCGAGAATTCGGCCGCGGACAGGCCGACCCCGCTGTCGTGCACCTCGAGCCGGAGGGCACCGCCGGCCCGCCTGACGCCGATGAGCACCCGCCCCGCCCCGCCATGCTGGATCGCGTTGGACAGAAGGTTGCTGGTGATGCGCATCAGCACCAGGGGCGGCAGCGCCGTGCGGGTGCGGGTGCGCACATGCCGCAGCACGACGCCCCGGGCGGCGGCGGTGGGGGCGAACATCTCGGCCACGGTGCCGAGAACATCGCCGACCGGATGGCCCGGGGCGGCCGCATCCGCGACCGGCGCTGCCTCGGCCACTTGACGGTCCAGTTCGCTGGTCACGAGTCGTTCGAGATAATCGAAGCTCTCCTCGAAATCCTCGCGGCGCGGTGCGGCACCTGCCGACGGGCCCGCCCTGCCCAGCAATCGCTGCACGTTCAGGCGCAGCGCAGTCAGCGGCTGGCGCAGATCGTGGGCGGTGTCGGCAAGGCGCCGCTGGCTTGACTGCGCAAGCGCCGTTGCCACGGCATACCGTTCCTCGAGATGGTGCAGCCGCTGGCTGAGGTCGAGGTTGCGCCGTGCCTCGGACAGCGCGGTTTCGAGCGCCCGTTGCTGCGCCTGCTTCATCTGATTGATGCTGTCGAGGATCGCGAGCCCCATCATCACCGCGTCCGTGACCATGACAACGCGCATGGCATTGAACTGAAAGGTTTCGGAAATCTCGAGCCCGAGCCAGTGCCGGCCCGTCATGATGGCACTGGCGATCACCGCCCCCAGCCAGGCGGCGACGTAGAACCGCACCTCGCGGAAACGGGTGCGCGCCGCAACGAGGCCGGCCACGGTGAACAGGATGCAGCTGAGAAAGGCGGTGAGCACGAGGAGCTTCTTGATCTCCTGGGTGAAGCCGATGGCGGTGACGGCGACCATGGCCAGCGCCAGCCCGATCAGCCCGATCAGAGCCACGTTGAGTGCCGGATGATGGATGCCGGTCCGAAGGAACATGCGCGCGAAGTTGGCCCCGAAGACGATCAGCCCCGCGCCCAGCAGGACCGAGGCATAGGCGTTGAAGATCGGTGCGTCGGGCCAGAGATACTGGAATGTGTTGCCATCGGCATGCATCACGAACAGCATCGCCACGCCGGCATAGCAGCCATAGGCAGCGAAGATCGGCCGCCACGTCAGCAGGCAGGCGAGAAAGGCCGCCCCGGTCAGCAACAGCATCATCCCGTAGAACACGGAGTTGCGCGCAGTCTGGCGCGCGGCGAGCGCTGCGAAGCTGTCGGCGGTGCGGATCGCGAAGGACAGGTTCGACGACCCTCCCGAGCGGTAGCGGACATAAAGCGTGCCGCTGTCGCCCGGCGCGAGCACGAAGGGCACGGCCAGCTCCGGGTGGGGCAGTGCGCGGGAGGCGAAGGGCGACTGCGGGCGCTGGTCCTCCAACAGCGTGACGCGGCCGTCGGCATCGACCAGCCAGACGGCGAATTCGGGCAGGAAGTTCGACCGGAAGTGCATCCGCCAGTCGCTTTCGGTGGCGGTGAGGTTGCGCACAGCGAGGCGAAGCCAGACTGCATCCTCGATGTAGCCGAAATCCGCCGCCCCGCCGGCGACCGGCGCGAAGGCGCCGCCCTGCACGTCGTCGATGTCGAGGGTGCCGGCCGGGTCGCGCAGGGCCGCCACATGGCCGTCGAAGACAGCAGCGCGCCCGCTCGGCCCGGTCAGCTCCAGCTCCGTGACCCCGGCCAGGGCGGCACCCGCCAGTGCGGACAACAATGCTACCCACAGCAGGATCCTTCGGGCTATCATCGGATCCTCGCTCCGGGACGGGTATGATGGCCTTGCGCATTCTGATCGCCGAAGATCATGCCTTCACCCTCGAAGGCATGCAACACGCGCTGGCCGCGCATCCGGGCATCGAGCTCTGCGCCGTTGCCCGCGGCGGGGTCGCCGCCATAGCTCTGGCCCGGCTGCACAAGCCCGACGTGGCGTTGCTGGATTTCGCCATGCCGGACGCGACCGGGCTGGAGGTGTTCATCGAGATCGCCCGCTGGTCGCCAGAAACCCGTTGCATCATCGTCACCGGCAACGGCACTCCGGCGGTGCTGTCGCGCATCGTCGCCGCCGGCGTGCCGGGGCTCTTCACAAAGCGCTGCCCGGTCGTTGCCGTCGTCGACGGCATCCGCCGCGTGGCTCGGGGCGACAAGGCGGTGTCGTCGCTCGCGCAGGAGTTGCTGGCGCAGGCCGTCGCCGAGGACGAGGCGGTGCTGACCGCTCGCGAGCGGCAGATCCTTCAGGCCATCGCCCGCGGAATGACCAATGCCGCGATGGCCGATGCGCTGGGGATCAGCCCAAAGACGGTGGACAGCCATCGCACCTCGTTGATGCGCAAGCTGGAGGCCAACAGCGCCCCTGCACTTGTCCTCGCGGCGATCCGGCGCGGCCTGATCGCGCCCTGACGGCGCCAGCCCGATGCCCGGCGTCGGCGGTGACAGGTCGCGAGCCGGCGCGCGTGTGGTGAAAGCGGTTGCGCGCAGCACGCAGCGGCGCTGCGCCGCCCGGGCC
>SLBI01000390.1 GCA_007126375.1 Paracoccaceae bacterium | reverse complement strand
GCGCGGAAATCGCTGCGGTCGACCGCGTGCCGCTGCCGACGGGTCTGGCATGAGGGGGCTTGCATAAGGTGTATCCAGGGTCGATCATTTCTGGTCCGTGAGAGGAGCCGACGCTGCGAAGAGGAGCGCGGCGGGGAAAACCAAAAGGGAGGAAGACATGACGAAACTCACCAAGAGACTGATGGTGCTGGCCTGCTCGGCCCTTGCCGCATTCGGCCTGCAGCCGGCGCCGGCACAGGCATCGGACTACCCCACCGGACCGATCCGCATGATCGTGCCCTTCGGTGCGGGCGGTGGCTTCGACACGCTGGTGCGCACTCTCCAACCCGGCCTCGAACAGGAACTGGGCGTGCCGCTTGCGATCGTGAACACACCCGGCGCCGGCGGGCGGCGCGGCGCCATCGACCTGTTCCGCAGCACCGCGGACGGCTACACCATCGGCCTGTCCTACTTCCTGCCCTTCATCATCGATCGGGAGATCATGGGCGATGAACTGCCGATCGATCTGGACGCATTCGAGGTGATCCAGCGCTCGACCGTGCAGAACATGTTCATGTACGTCGCCGAAGGATCCGGGTTCGAAACGCTAGACGATCTGATCGCCGCCGACCGGCCGCTGCGTGTTGCCACGACCGGGATCGGCTCGGTTGCTTGGGTCGGGGGCGAGGTCCTGTCCAACCTGTTGGGCTTCGAGACGGTCTATGTCCCCGGCTATGCCAACCTCAACGAGGCGGCCCTGTCGGTGGTCCGGGGCGATGTCGATGTCTCGTTCGGCGCCCCCGTGCACTTCGGCGGGGTTGTGGACGACGTGCGCCCGCTGGTCTTCCTGGGACCGGAGCGCGACTGGCAGTTCTCCGACGTGCCGACCATCGTCGAGCTGGGCTTTCCCCAGGCTGCGCAACTCGGCGTCGTTCATGTGTTCTCGGCGCCGCCCGGCACCGACCCTGAGAAGGTCGAGGTGCTTGCGGCCGCTTTCCGCAGCGCGCTTTCGGACGAGGACTTCGCGGCCTGGGCGCAGGATACCGCGACGGCCGTCGCGCCCGGCGATGCCGCGGTGGTGCGCGCCTATCGCGAGGAACTCGCCGAGCTGTTCCGCGGCATGGATTTCGACCTCGAGGAATGACCACGGGCCGGTCCGCGCCGGGCATCGTCCCGGCGCGGGCCGGCGGTTCGTCCTGACGCACCGGTCCCGGGCTGCGTGCCCGGCCGGTGCGCAACCGGTTCGGGGGGAGGCGGCATGTTCGAAGCCATGGCGGTCGCGGCAGGGCAGATCGCGAGCCCCGCAGCGGTGGGAATCCTCCTTGTCGGGGTGCTGATCGGCACCGTCTTCGGCGCGCTGCCCGGGCTCGGCAGCGTGGTGGCGCTGGCGCTGGTGCTGCCCTTCACCTTCGGCATGGAGCCGTTCCTGGCCATGCTGCTCTACGCCGGCATCATCTCCAGCGCGGCCTTCGGCGGCTCGGTGCCGGCGATCCTGTTGAACACGCCGGGTACGCCCACCAACGCCGCCACCTGCATCGACGGCTTTCCCATGGCCCAGCGGGGCGAGAGCGCGCGCGCCCTCGCCATCTCCGCCACCTGCTGCTTCGTTGGTGCGCTCGGCGGCGTGCTGGCGGTGCTGGCGCTCATTCCCTTCGTCCGGCCCATCGTGATGTCCTTCGGCCCGCCGGAATTCTTCTGGCTGATCATGCTGGGGCTCGTCTCCGTGGCCTTTGCGGCCAAGGGCAACATGGTCAGGGGGCTGATCGGCGGTGGCATCGGCATCATGCTGTCGATGATCGGCTACGACCAGATGACGGGCACCTTCCGCTTCACCTTCGGCTCGAACTACCTGTGGGACGGGCTGGCGCTGGTGCCCTTCGTGGTCGGGCTGTTCGCGGTGAGCGAGCTGATCTCTTCGACCCTGCACGGCGGCGCCACCGCCGCGAACGGCGGCGCCGTCGGGCGCATCAACTGGGGCAAGCAGGTGGTGCAGGGCGTCCGCGACGTGCTGGTACGCCCGTTCCAGGCCCTGCGCGCCACCGCCGTCGGCGGCGTCATCGGCGTGATCCCGGGTCTGGGCGGGGCGGTGGCGGCGTTCCTGTCCTATGCCGTCGCCTCCCACCAGACGCGTGATCCCGACTTCGGCCGCGGCAGCCCCGAAGGCATCATCGCCAGCGAGACCGCCAACGACGCCAAGGACGGCGGCGCGCTGCTGCCCACCGTCGCCTTCGGCATCCCCGGCAGCCCGGACATGGCGATCCTGCTGGGCGCGTTCCTGCTGCACGGGTTGCGACCCGGGCCCGAGATGCTGACGACGAACCTCTACCTCGTGCTGGCGCTGCTGTTCGGCATCGTGCTGGCACAGGTGATCACCAGCGTGTTCGGCCTCGCGGCCGCGCCCTATCTCGCGCGGGTCAGCCTGATCCGCAGCCGCTGGATCGCGCCCTTCGTGCTGCTGCTCGTGGTGGCCGGGACCTTCATGCTGGCGGGCAACATCCTCGATGCCGGGCTCGCGGTGGCGGCGGGGATCCTCGGCTACATCCTGCGCAGCCTCGGCTTTCCGCTGGTGACCGTCGCCATCGGCTTCATCCTCGGCCCGCTGATCGAGCGGTCGCTGTCGCAGTCGATGCTGATCTCCGGCGGCAGCCTGTGGATCTTCGTCGAGAATCCGGTGGCCTTCGCCCTGATGCTGCTCACCCTGCTGTCCATCCTCGTGCCGCTGGTGCTGGCGGTCCGCCGGCAGCTGCGCGGCCGCCGGGACGGCGTCGCCCACGGGACCGGGGCATGAAGCGCCTGCTCCGCAATCCCGCGCTGTGGTTCAACCTGGTGGT
>SLBI01000238.1 GCA_007126375.1 Paracoccaceae bacterium | reverse complement strand
GGCACGCGCGAGAGGAAGCCGGGGGGGCGCTTCGCCACCCAGGCGGCGAAGCGCGCCAGACGCGGATGAGCGCGCAGCGCCTCGGGGCTGGCAAAACTGCGGGCAAGTTCGGCCTCGCCAAGCGCGGCATGCACCTCCTTGTGGCAGATGTGGTGCATCAGTACGGTTGGCCCGCCCTTGCCGCCCCGGGATTTCGGGATCAGGTGGTGCAGGCTTTGCGGCACCTCCGGCGGGATCGGACGCAGACAGAGCGGGCAGATCGGATCGTCCATGGCGCGCAGGATGGCCCGGCGACGGAAAAGGGCAAGGGGCGATGGAACGTTGCGACGCGCTGGTTATCGGCGGCGGGCCGGCCGGGCTGATGGCGGCCGAGGAACTGGCGCGGGCGGGCCGGGCCGTGCTGCTGGCCGAGGCGAAACCCAGCCTGGGGCGGAAATTCCTCATGGCCGGAAAGTCGGGACTGAATCTGACGAAGGACGCACCGCTCCCCGGCTTCACCGCCGCCTATGCCGAGGCGAAGACGTGGCTGGCGCCGATGCTCGCCGCCTTCGGTCCCGCCGAGGTGCAGGGTTGGGCACGCGAACTCGGGCAGGATGTGTTCACCGGCACCACCGGCCGGGTGTTCCCGGTGGCGATGAAGGCCTCGCCGCTGTTGCGGGCCTGGGCGGCACGGCTGGCAGGGCTGGGAGTGGCGGCACGAATGCGCTGGCGGTGGCAGGGGTGGGACAGCGCCGAGTTCGCCTTTGCCACGCCGCAAGGACCGCGGCGGATTCGCCCGGCGGTGACGGTGCTTGCACTCGGGGGCGCCAGCTGGGCACGGCTGGGCTCGGACGGTGCATGGGCGCCCTGGCTGGCGGCGCGGGGGGTGCCGCTTGCCCCGTTCGCGCCGGCCAACATGGGGTTTCGGGTCGCCTGGTCGGCGCATATGGCGAAACATGCCGGCACCCCGGTCAAGGGCGCGGCGCTGACCGCAGGACCCCTGCGCAGCCGCGGCGAGTTCGTCGTCACCGCCGAGGGGGTCGAGGGCGGCGGCATCTATGCGCTCGCGCGGATGTTGCGCGAGGGAGCACCTCTCACGCTCGATCTCCGTCCCGATCTCGCCTGCGCAGCCCTGGCCACCAGACTCGCCGCCCGGCCAACGAAGGAGACCGTGGCGAACCGGCTGCGCAAGGGCGCACGGCTTGCGCCGGTCGCGGTCGCGCTTGTGCAGGAGCTTGCCCGCCCCCTGCCCGGCGATCCGGCGGCGCTGGCGGCGCGGCTGAAGGCGCTGCCGATCCCTCTGGCCGGTCCGGCGCCAATCGACGATGCGATCTCGACCGCGGGTGGCATCCGGCGCGAGGCCTTCGACGCCGGGCTGATGCTGCATGCCCTGCCGGGGATCTTCGCCGCCGGCGAGATGCTGGACTGGGAGGCGCCGACCGGCGGCTATCTTCTCACCGCCTGCCTCTCGACCGGCCGCTGGGCGGGACGGGCGGCGGCGGCCTGGCCCTGATCCTCGCGGCAAGGAAATTGCGCAGGTCTCCGCCTGCGGGCTTGCCTTGTTGCGCGACGCCCGGAACACTCGGCAACGGAAATCCGTCCAGGGAGGACACCATGAAAACCCACCACGCCGCCGTCCCGGCCACCTTCGCCCTTCTGCTCGCCGCCCCGGCCGCGGCCGACGAAGCCTGCCGGGCGATGGCGGATCTGAGGATCAACGACGTCAACATGCTCTCGGCCGTGACCGTGGCCGCGACCGAGGACCTGCCCGAATTCTGTTCCGTTCGCGGCTACATCCGCCCGGCGATCAATTTCGAGATCCGCCTGCCGACGGAGTGGAACGGGGGCCTCTACATGGCCGGATGCGGCGGCTTCTGCGGGCAGCTCCTGTCGGATGCGCCGGGCTTCGTGAACGCGATGAACCACGGGCTGCGGCGCGGCTATGCCGCCGCCACGATGGACGGCGGGCACTGGGGCACGAGTTCGGTAGATGCCCGCTGGGCCCATCACGACCGGCTGGCCGAAGTGGACTGGGGCGATCGTGCGGTGCGCGAGACGGCGAAGCTCGCGCAGACGGTCATCGCGCGCTTCTATGACGCCGATCCGAGCCCGCGCATCTTCGCCGGCTGCTCGACCGGCGGACGGCAGGCCAACATGCTGGCGCTGCGCGAACCCGGCCTGTTCGACGGCATCCTCAACGGGGCGCCGGCGATGAACTACACCGATCTGGTGGCGACATGGATGGCGAGCGTGGTGCAGGCCAACACGGCCGCCGATGGCAGCCGCATCATCGGGCCGGGCGATGTGGGGCTGATCCGCGAGCATGTCCTCGCCCAATGCGATGCCGCCGACGGGCTGGAGGACGGCCTGATCTCGAATCCCGATGACTGCAGCGTGGACTGGTCGGCCATCGCCTGCGGAGAGGGAACGAACGCGCCCTGCCTCTCGGCGGCACAGATCGACACGCTCGTGGCCTGGACCGAGACCGGCGCAGTCAATTCCGCAGGCGAAAGGCTCTATCCCGCAACGGTACCGTTCGGGTCCGAGCCCTTCTGGGGGCTCTGGCTGACCGGATTCGAGGGCGGGGGCGGCGCGCTCGTGCCGGTGTTCAACCAGAACTTCCTGCAGTTCATGGCCTTCCGAGAGGATCCGGGCGAGGGCTTCACCCCGCTCGATTTCGATTTCGACACCCATCCCGCCGAACTTGCCTACATGGGGCGGATCTACAACGCGGATACGCCGGACCTCACGGCCTTCGCCGAAGCGGGCGGCAGGATGATCACGTGGCACGGTCTGGCCGATGCGATCGTCCCGCATGGCAAGACGGTGGATTTCTTCGAGCGGCTGCAGTCCGCGCATGGCGCGGCGCTGGACGGGGTGAACCGGCTCTTTCTGATCCCCGGCATGGATCATTGCGGCATCCAGCCGGGGCCGGGCATCACCTCTGCCGGCTTCGACCCCCTGACCGCGCTGGAAAACTGGCTTGCCGGCGGCCCGGCGCCGGAGAGCATGACGATCACGCGGCATGACGCGGAGGGCAACGTGGACTGGGCCCGCCCGGTTTGTGCATGGCCGGCCCGCGCGGTGCATGACGGCACCGGCGACTGGCGCGATCCGGCGAGCTTCGCCTGCGCCGAGTGAGCGGGGCCCTGGCGGGGCGAATCGGACAACCCGCCAGGGCTCGCGCCGTCCGGCTCACACTACGACGCCCGGGAAAGGGCGCGGCAGCGCTCAGCGCGCCATGGCGCGCAGGAAGGCAGGGCGGGCCTGCAGGCGATCCAGATAGGCGGCGAGCCTGGGCTCGGTGACCGGGAAGCGCGCCGTCTTCGCCCAGACGCCGCAATGGGTGAGGATGATGTCCGGCACGGTCATCCGCGCGCCCATCAGGAACGGCCCCTCGCCCATGCGGGCCGCGAGCGTCTTCTGGCTGCGGGCAAACTCCCATTTCAGGGAGTCCTTCACCGCGGAGTGGCGCAATTCCTCGGGCAGGATGAAGCTGTGCCGCGCCGCCATCCACAGCGCGGAATCGAACTCGTCGAGCAGGAACTGCGTCAGGCTGTCCTGCCGCGCCCGGTCGAGCGTGCCCGCAGGATAGGTCAGGTCACCGTGCCGGTCGGCGAGATACTGGATGATCGCCGTCGAGTCGGTGACCGGCGTGCCGTCCTCGACGAGGACCGGCACCTTGCCTGCGGGGTTGACGCTGGTCACGTTCGGGCTGCGCGGATTGGCCGGCACATGGGTGTAGCGCAGGCCCAGCTCCTCCAGGATCCAAAGCACGCGCGCCGTGCGGCTGGCCGTGCTGCCGATCACCGTATACTCGGGGGGCGGCAAGGCATCCTGCATGTCGGGCTCCTTTGTCGGCTCTAGCGGGAGGGGACAAGACGGGCGATGCGGATCAGCGCGCGTTCCAGAACCGCCATCGCCGGCACCCGCGCCGTCGAGCGCAGGGCGAGGTCGGTATCGAGCAGGATCGCAAGCGCCGCCTCGATCCGGGCGAGGCTCCAGCGGCGGCTTTGCGCCTGCAGCGCATCGCGGGCACGGAAGCTCCGCACCTGCTGAAGCCGGCGGGCGGCGCCTGCGGGATCGGCGAGCAGAGAATGCAGCGCCCGGAAATGCTGCCCGGCCAGGATGCAAAGCCGCACCGGTGCGACGCCCTGAGCCTCGAGCCGGCGGATCAGCGGGACCAGATCGCCGGCCCGCCCCTCGGCCACGGCATGAAGCGCCTCGTCCAGCCCCGCCTCGACACTGGCCGGCGCGCAGGCGGCGATGTCGGCCGGCAGGACAGGCCCATCCTCGGACAACTTGTAGAGCGCCAGCTTGGCGACGGTCTGACGCAGGTCGCCCGGATCGAGGGTCGCTGCGAGCGCCATCAGCTCCTCCATCGCCGCGCGGTCGGGGGCCGGGCGCGCCGGCGGTGATAGCCCTTCCGCGGCAAGCATCGCCGCAACCTCGTCGCGGCCGGGCGGGTCGCCGTAGAGAGCCAGTGCATGCGCCGCCCTGTGCCCTTCGAAGAGCTTGCGCAGCCCGGCGCCGGCCTTCAACTGCCCGGCGGTGACGATCAAGCGCGCATCCCCCGGCCGCCAGTCCGCCAGCGCGGCCGCGACGACAGGTGCCAGCGCGTCGGTCGCTCCTTCCACCACCACGGCCCGAGGACCGGGAAAGAACCCCTGCGCCTTCAGCGCATCGCCGAGCGCGGCACCATCGGCGCGCAGTTCCGCCGCGGCGATTCGCGACAGGCGCATCTCCGCATCACCCTCCGGGCCGACCAGCGCCCTGACCGCCTCGGCCCGCTTCATTGCCACGCGCATCGCATCGGTGCCGTGGATCAGAAGCCCCGGCCAGACCTCGGGCGGGGCCGCCCAGAGCCGGGCAGCGTCGCGCAGCGCGAGCTTCATGGGATGGCAACCGCCCAGTCGCCGGCGCTGGCGACCAGCTCGGCGACGACGGCATCGGCCAGCATCCGCCCGAGGCGACGCGCCGCATCCTCGGCCGCGGCGCGACGGGCGAGCGGGGTGTCGGTGCGCGAAAAGCCGGTGAAGCGACGGGCGGTGCCCTCGGCGACGGGTGTCTCGCCGTCTTCGGGCACCAGCTGCCAGCGCAGCGTGCCGTCGAACTGTCCGCGCGTCTCGCCCACCACGGCTTCGAGGGCACGCCGGCTCTCGGTGATCGTCAGGGCATAGGCGAGGCGCCAACCGGGGCGCGTGGGGCGGCCGAGACGCTCCTCGAACCGGGCAACAAGCGCGGCGGTCGCATCGTCCACCGGATCGTCGGCACGGATGCGGCCGCGCAGTGCCGTCGCCGGCTCGCCTGGAGCAAGCGCGGGGGCAAAGCCGCAGGCCGCAAGGGCCGGCGTCGCGGCCAGACACGCGATCAGGCTCCGGCGATCAGACCACGACATTGACGATGCGCCCGGGCACCACGATCAGCTTTTTCGGTGTGGCGCCGGCCAGCACCTTCTGCACCGCCGGGTCGGCCATGACCGCGGCCTCGATGGCGGCGCGGTCGGCCTCGCGCGCCACCGCGATCTCGGAGCGGCGCTTGCCGTTGATCTGGATCGGCAGGGTGACGGTGGCCTCGGTCAGCAGCGCCGGGTCGGCCTCGGGCCAGGAGGTGGCGGCCACCAGGCCCGCACCACCCGCCAGTTGCCAGGCTTCCTCGGCCAGATGTGGAACCATGGGCGCCATCAGCTGCGCCATGATCCGCACCGCCTCGGCGCGGCAGCCGCGCCCGGCGCCCTCTGCCTCCCGCAGCGCGTTCGTCAGCGTGTAGAGCGCGGCGACGGCCTTGTTGAAGGCGAAGCCCTCGATCCCGTCGGTCACGTCGCGGATCGCGCGATGGGCGGCGCGGCGCAGCGAGATGTCGGCCTCCGGATTGCCGCTTTCCGGTGCGGCGTCGAGGTCCGCGGCGAGGCGCCAGACCCGCCCGAGGTGGCGAAACGCCGCCTCGGCCCCGGCCGCCGTCCATTCCACGTCACGCTCGGGCGGGCTGTCGGAAAGGATGAACCAGCGCGCGGTGTCGGCGCCGAAATCGCGGACGATGTTCACCGGATCGACCACGTTCTTCTTGGATTTCGACATCTTGGCCGAGGGGATCACCTCGACCGGCGCGCCACCGGACTTGAGCCGGCCGTTCTCCACCTCTTCGGGCAGGTGGTAGACCGGGCGGCCCCGGTCGCCGCGCGTCTGGTAGATTTCGTGGGTGACCATGCCCTGTGTGAACAGCGCGGCGAAGGGTTCGCGGCATTTCGCCGGCAGATGACCGGTCTGCACCATCGCCCGGGCGAAGAATCGCGAATAGAGCAGATGCAGGATCGCATGCTCCACCCCGCCGATATACTGGTCCACATTCATCCAGTAATCGGCCTCGGCCGGGTCGGTGGGCGTTGCCGCCCGGGGCGCGGTGAACCGGGCGAAATACCACGACGAATCGACGAATGTGTCCATCGTGTCGGTCTCGCGCGTGGCCGCGCCGCCGCATTTCGGGCAGACGGTCTGCCGCCACGCGGGGTGGCGTTCCAGCGGATTGCCGGGCTGATCGAAGCTCACATCCATCGGCAGCGCGACGGGCAGGTTCTCCTTCTTCTCGGGCACGACGCCGCAGGTCGGGCAATGCACCACCGGGATCGGGCAGCCCCAGTAGCGCTGGCGCGAGATGCCCCAGTCGCGCAGCCGGTAGCGGGTGACCCCCTGCCCGACCCCGCGCGATTCGCAGAACTCGATGGCCGCCTCGACCGCCTCGGCCCCGGTCTGCACCTCGGGGCCGGCAAAGCCGCGGACATAGCGAACCGGCTCGGTCTTGGGCGGCACGAAAGCGATATCGGCCACCGGCGCCGGCTCCTTCAGCGACTCGAACACGTCGATCACGTCGAGGTCGTATTTCCGGGCGAAATCGAGATCGCGCTGGTCATGGGCGGGACAGCCGAAAATCGCCCCGGTGCCGTAATCCATCAGGATGAAATTCGCGATCCACAGCGGCAGTTCACGCGCTTCGTCGAATGGGTGACGAACCCGGAGTCCGGTGTCCAGACCGACCTTCTCGGCCGTCTCCAGCGCCGCCTCGGAGGTTCCGGTGCGGCGGCATTCGGCGGTGAAGGCCGCGACGGCGGGATCGTGGCGTTCCAGATGCCGCGCCAGCGGATGGTCCGGCGAGATCGCAGCGAAGGTCGCCCCCCACAGCGTGTCGGGCCGCGTGCTGTAGACTTCCAGCCTGTCGAAGCCCTCCGGCGCCCCGACGGTCGAGAAGGCGAACTGCAGACCCCGGCTCTTGCCGATCCAGTTCTTCTGCATGGTGCGGACCTTGTCGGGCCAGTTCTCCAGCCCGTCGAGCGCCTCGAGAAGCTCCTCCGACATGTCCGAGATGCGGAGGAACCACTGCGTCAGTTCGCGCCGCTCCACCTCGGCCCCCGAACGCCAGCCCTTGCCGTCGACCACCTGCTCGTTGGCGAGCACGGTCATCTCCACCGGGTCCCAGTTGACCGTCGCGGCCTTGCGATAGGCCAGCCCGGCCTCGAGGAAATCGAGGAACATCGCCTGCTGCTGGCCGTAGTATTCCGGATCGCAGGTGGCGAATTCACGGCTCCAGTCGATCGAGAGGCCCAGCGGCTTCATCTGGTCGCGCATGTCGGCAATGTTGGCATAGGTCCATTCGGCGGGGTGGCCGCCGCGTTCCATCGCCGCGTTCTCGGCCGGCAGGCCGAACGCGTCCCAGCCCATCGGGTGCAGCACGGCATGGCCCCGTGCCATCCGGTATCGCGCCACCACGTCGCCCATGGTGTAGTTCCGCACATGGCCCATGTGAATCCGGCCGGAGGGGTAGGGAAACATCTCCAGAACATAGTATTTCGGCCGATCCGGATCGTGGCGCGCGGCGAAGCTGCCCGCCGCCTCCCAGGCGGCCTGCCAGCGCGGTTCGATCTCGGCGGGGTCGTAGCGGGCCATGGCTGCCTCGTCTGCTGCTGCCGCGCCGGTTATACCGGCGGGCGCGGCAAGGTCCAGCCGGCCGGGCCGCTGACAGTCGGCTCAGAGCCGGCCGTCGCGGGCGCGCAATTGGCGCGCGCGGGTCAGGATCGCATCCTCCACCGCACGGATCGTTGCCGGGCTGGCGGGTCCGGCGCTGGTGAGCAGCGCGACATTCAGCGAGCGGGCGTCCAGCGCAGGATCGTTCACCAGCACCGCGGCACGATAGGATCGGCCGCCGCCCGGCGGCGTGCCGAAGCCGGTGACGATCACGCCGGAGAACGGGTCCACCGTCTGCACCGGCAGGAAATCGAGCACCTCAAGCGCCGCATTCCACAGATAGCGGTTCACCTCCACCGTGGTGTTGGGCGAATCCGCGTTCGAGAAGAGATCCCAGATCGAGGCGCGGCGCTGCCCGGCGGGCTCGGCGAAGGCCGTGTCGTCGACCGGGCCCAACCCCGGATCGACCTGCGATGTCGCCCCGACCCGGGGCGAGCCGAAGCCGCTCCACCCGGCGCAGCCGGCAAGCCCGCCCGCTAGCACCAGAGCCAAGGTTCCGCGAAGAAGGCGCCGCGCCATCATGCCCGAGTTCCCCGTCTGCCCGATACGGCCCGGCCGATGACCCCGCCGTTTCACGAAGGTCTAGCGAAGGGGCGTCCGCGGCACAAGCCGTTCGCGGACCCGGAGCGCCCGGCCGGGATTGTTCCTCCGATGGCCCGGAGGACTCACTGTGGCACGGCTGCACCACCGCTCGGCGCTTGGCACCTCCACCCCCGGTTCGTGTTGCAATCGGGGGGGGCGCGCGCCAAACAGGGGCAGACCCAAACTGGGCCTTCCGGCTTGGGCAGCACCTTCCAAGACACGAGGGAAAAGATGAAAAAGCTTCTTGTTGCGACGACCGCCCTGGTCGCGACGGCGGGGATGGCTGCGGCCGATGTCAACCTGTCCGGCTCGGCCCGTTTCGGCATCCAGCACAACAGCGGCGCCGTCGGCGTCGAAAAGACCCGGCTCGAAAAGCGTTTCACGCTGAACATCGACGGTGTGACCGAGAGCGACATGGGCCTGCGCGCCGGCGCCCGCGTCCGCATCCGTTCGGATGAGAACGCCGGCACCGCCGTCTCGGGCGCCCGCGTCTTCGTTTCGGGTGGCGGGCTGACCGTCGCCGCCGGCAACATCCTCGGTGCGCTCGAATCCGTGCCGGGCCTCTACAACCCGTCGGTCGGCCTGACCGGTCTGCACTGGGCCGGCCTGGTGACCAACACCAACGCCAAGGGCCGCTTCACCTGGGATGCCTTCTCCTCCACCGGCAACGGCGCCGAGGGGCTCGAGGCGATCTACTCCGCCGCCGGCTTCACGGTCCATGTCTCGCACAGCTCGGCCGATCTTAGCGGCGTGCCGGGTGCCGAGCGTCAGAATGCGATCCATGTCGCCTACAACTGGGAAGGCTGGACCTTCGCGGCCGCCTACCTCGACTCGAGCATCAATACCAACGACAAGTGGTATCTCGGCGTCATCGGCAACATCGGCGACTTCGGTGTCGGGCTGACCTACGCCGACAACGACGGCGTCGGCAAGGTGGCCGTCAACGGTAACTACAGGATCGGCGATCTGACCATCAGCGGCTACGTGGCCGACGAGGACAGCGCCGGCGCCAAGACCTCCTACGGCCTCGGCGCGCTCTACAGCCTGGGCGGCGGGATCAACCTCGTCGGTGGCGCCGAGCGCTCCTACAACGGCAACACCTACGCCGACTTCGGTGTGCGGATCAGCTTCTGATCGCAACCCGGTCGTTCGGAACGGAAGGGAGCGGGCTTCGGCCCGCTCTCTTTCTTTCGTGCAGGCCCCGCTTGAGCCCGCCCGGTGCGCCGGTCTATGTTCTGCAGCGATGACCCTGCTCCGCTCCGCCCTCGCCGCGCTGCTGTGCGCCCTCGCCCTGCCAGTCGCGGCGGCGGACCCCCGCGCGCAGGACAGGCCCCGCTTCTCGGGCGAACTGCGCCTTGGCCTCGGGCGGCTGCCCGGGTCCGATGGCACCGATCCCCGCAGCACCCTGATCGCCGGCGGCCGCATCGCCCTGGCGATCGAGACCCGCCCCGACATCGGCCCACGCCTGGGGATCGTGGTGGAAATCGAGGGCGCCGGCCCCTCCGGCCCCTGGCGGAACTGATCCGCATGACGCTCTCCACCATCGCCACCCGCATCGCCACCGCCGAGGCCAGCGCCGGGCGCCCCCCGGGATCGGTGCGTCTGATCGCCGTTTCCAAGGAACAGCCGCCCGAACGCGTGGAAGCGGTCCTGGACGCCGGCCATCGGCTTTTCGGCGAGAACCGCGTGCAGGAAGCGCAGGGCAAATGGCCCGGCTGGCGCGACCGCTACGGCGCGGTGGAGCTGCACCTGATCGGCCCGTTGCAGACCAACAAGGCCCGCACGGCGGTCGAACTCTTCGACGCGATCCAGACGCTGGACCGACCACGACTCGCCACCACGCTCGCGCGCCTCGCGCAGGAACGGGGGGCCTGCCCCGCCATCTTCGTCCAGGTCAACACCGGCGCCGAGCCGCAGAAGGCCGGCGTCCTGCCCGATGCCGCCGACGCCTTCATCGCCGATGCGCGGGGGATGGACCTGCCCCTCGTCGGACTGATGTGCATCCCGCCGGCGGAGGAAGACCCATCCGCCCACTTCCGCCTGCTCGGAAACATCGCCGCGCGCAACGGTCTTTCGCGCCTTTCCATGGGCATGAGCGATGATTTCGAGGCCGCCGTGGCGCTGGGCGCGACCGAGGTGCGCGTCGGCTCGGCGATCTTCGGCCCCCGCACAAGG
>SLBI01000012.1 GCA_007126375.1 Paracoccaceae bacterium | reverse complement strand
GGGCTCGACCGCCTGCGCCAGTCGCTCGGCCATGCCGCCACGCTGAAACGCGGCTTCGCGGTGGTCCGCGCCGGTGGGGCGGTCATCACCAGCGCGGCCGCCGCCGGCAACGCACCGGCACTGGAACTGGAATTCCACGACGGCCGCCTCGCCGTCCGCCCCGCCTCGCCCCGCCGCCGCGGTGTCCCGGCCGAAGGCGGCAGCGGCGGAACCGCGAAACCTCCCGGACAGGGCAGCCTTTTCTGAACCGCCGTCGTACCATCCGCCACCACGGCCCGACAGGAACCGGGGCCCGCCTCCGGACGCACGGGCCCAGGCAGGCCCGCGGCACCGCGACTTTCGCCGGCATCCGCGCGCACCCTTTGGTGTTTTCCCGTGGCACTGTGGCCGGGCCCGCCTGATCGCCCGTAACCGGCCGCAGGTTGGCCGCAGGCGGCAGCCCGGCGGCGGCCCGGACCAGACCCTCTGTGCAAGGCCCGAGTGTCAGGCCATGCCCAGCGCGGCCTTGTACATTTCCAGCACCGCCTCTTCCTCGGCGATCTCGTCGGGCTTGCGCTTGCGCAGGGCGATCACCTTGCGCATGACCCGCGTGTCATAGCCGCGCGCCTTCGCCTCGGCCATCACCTCCTTCTGCTGGTCGGCGATGTCCTTCTTCTGCGCCTCCAGCGCCTCGAACTGCTCGATGAACTGGCGCAGTTCCTCGGCGGTGACGTTGTAGGCGGCATCGGCGGGATCGCTCATCGGGGCCTCCGGCTGCGGGTGGTCGGGAACGGCGTCCTGCTAGCCCCCCCGCCCGGCGCCCGCAAGGGCCGGCGCATCACTTGCCGTGCCCGGGCCGCTCGGCTAGGCCGGCCAGCGACCGCGCCGAAGGGCGGCAAGCGAGGGAGGCACGCATGGAACCCCTGATCTGGGCCGGGACGGCGGTATCTCTGGCCGGTCTCGCCGGCATCCTTTGGTGCATCATCCAGGCGGCCCGTGTCCGCCGCGCCGGCCTCGACGACGCCGAGCTCCGCGCCCGGCTTCAGCGGGTCGTTCTCGTCAATCTCGGCGCGCTCTTCGTCTCGGTGACCGGGCTCATGCTGGTGGTGATCGGCATCGTTCTGCGCTGAAGGCCGCCTTGCCAGACCTCAGCGCCCCCGCGCGATCCCGAACAGATCGGGCAGCGGCAGCCGGCGAAGGAACACCGTGCCCTGCGGAAAGGCCCACAATTCGGCCAACGCGCCCGAGACGCCGGGGCCGGTCTGATCGAACATGAAATTACCCAGCGAATGCAGCAGCAGCGTGTCGCCGCCCCCCAGCGCCGCCGCGCCCGGGCTCGCCACATGCGGATGCGCCCCGAGGATCGCCGCCACCCCACGCGCCCGCATCGCCTCGGCCAGCGCCAGTTCCCGCGCGCCCGGCGCCGGATCGCCCTCACGGCCCCAGTGCACGAAGGCGATCACCGGCACGGTCGCATCCGGCTCAACCAGCGCCTCCAGCGCGGCGTCATCCAGCCGCAGCGCCGGCGCCCCGGCCCCGCCCAGATCGGTCAGCACGACCAGCGCCACACCGCCCGGCAGCATCAGACGTTCGCCCTGTGCCGCCACCGCAATGCCCGCTCCGACCAGCGCCGCCCGCGTTTCGGCCAGTCCCTCCGGACCGAGATCGAGCGCGTGGTTGTTGGCCAGGCCGACCCCGATGACACCGAGGCGCGTCAGCCAGGCCACCGCCAGTTCCTCCGGCATCCCCAGGGTCAGCGGGCCCAGCGTGGAGGGCACCTCCTCCATCAGCACCCCTTCGAGGTTTACCACCAGCGGCCGATCCCCAAGCAGCGGCCGGATCGCCTCCTCGACCCGCCGCGCAACCAGTTCGTCCACCAGCAGCCGCGGCCACGCCCGGCCGAAGTAGGTATCGCCGCCGATCAGCGTCACCGCCGCGCCCGGCTGCAGCGGCGGGCCCGCCGGCGCGGCCGGGTCGGTCCAGAGTGCAACGATGTAGCTCGTGGTCTCGGCGATGGAATCCTCGGCCCAGTCCTGCATGTTGGCCGAAGCGACCACCACCGGCGCCGCCCCGAAATGGCGCGCCTGCATCCGCATCTGCATCAGCATCGCCGCCACGGAATCGAGGTGCTCGGGCTGCACCAGACGGGCGAGTCCGCCCAGATCGCCAGCTGCCAGAAGGTTCAGCACCTGCTGGTCGTGCAGCCGCGCCACATGCTGCGGCAGGTAGTGCGAGAAATCCGTCGATTGCAGGATCAGCGTGCCCGGCCCTACATACGGAACGAGTGCCGCTTCCATCGCCGCAAGGTCTGCCGGTCCGGCGCGCAGCGAGATCGCCACCGGCAACACCTCCACCCCCGGCAGCAGCGCCGCGACGAAGGGCAGCAGCGACCACAGCCCGTGATCGCGGGCGATGGCGCAGCGGGCCTCGATCAGATCGGGATACGCCGCAAGCAGCGCTTCGGCCGGCCCGGAGGCCGCAGGAACCGGACCGAGCGGGGTGTCGAACCCCACCGCGACCGTCGCGAAGGGACGGCGCAGCGCGTTGAAATGATCCGGAAAGAGCAGGATCACCCGGTCGTGCCCCTGCCCCGCCGCGGCCAGTCGCAGCCCCCCCGCCATCAGATGCGCCGCCTCCAGGTGATGCGGCAGCACCACGCCCGAAACCGCCGATGGCCAGGGCGCCAGATCCGCCGTCTCCGCCAGTGCCGCTTCGAAGGGCACCGGGTCGGAGACCGGAAAGGCAAGGCGGTCGCCCGCCGCGGGGCAGTCGCCGGCCGCTGCCGGAATGGCTGCACAACCGGCCATTACCGCCCCGAGGCACCCGCCGATGCAGCGCC
>SLBI01000226.1 GCA_007126375.1 Paracoccaceae bacterium | reverse complement strand
GCCGTCATTGCGACCCGGTACAACGAGCCACTCCGGAAGACCTACCTCGCACTCACTGGCGCCGGGAAGCCCTGGAAGGTCGCCATCACCGCGATCATGCGCAAGCTCATCGTGCTCGCTAACGCCCTGATCCGCGACGACCGGAAATGGGCCGAAATCACCCCTTGATCAGAACGGATACTTGAATGTGAGGCAGGGCCGGGCCATTGGCGGGCCCGACCTGCGGCTGCGCTCGTTCGGTTTTCGGTCGATGGCGCGGAGGTGCGCCCCGGCCACACGCGGCCGGCGGGTTGCGGCACGGCCAGTACCGTGCCGCCGATCGTGTTGGGGCCGGCCTGACCACGCCGGGGCCGAGGTCCGGTAGTGTCCGGCACGCTGCCGGCGCTGCCGTCGGCAGCGCAAGGCGGCTGCGCTGCCGGGTGAGGGTGTGACGACAGCCCCGCTGCCGTCGGGGCGGGCACGCGATCGGGCGATATCAGTCTCCGAGCATCCAGGTGCCGTCCGGCCAGAAGGCGTGGAAGGCGAAGGCGAAGGGAATGTCGTGGGGCAGGTCGTCGCCGGTGGCGGCATCGCGCACACGGACGGTGCCGACGTCGCGCCCGGCCGCGATGCTCTCGCTGTCCAGCGCCGAGGCCTGACCCGAGGTCCAGTTCAGCCGCACACCGGCCTCGACGATCTCGCCTTCCGTGCGGAGCCGTTCGAAGGTCCAGGCACGGTCCTCCACCCGCACCACGCGGGCCAGCGGGGAAATGCCATGCGGCGGGTCCTCGCCGCGATAGAGGAACGGCCGTTCCGAGGTGTCATAGCCGACATAGGGGTTCTGGCCATAGGCGCGGCGCCAGTTCGGCTCGTCCAGCACCAGCCCGTCGGGGTTGCGGCTGCGGAACTCCGCCCAGCTTTCCATCCAGGCCGGCACCGACTCCAGCCTGTCGCCGGCGTGGTGGCCGACAATGCCCTGTCCGGTCGCCTGCTGCCACCAGCTTTCGGTTTCGCGGTCGTACATCACCATGTCGGAATGGCGCAGCTTGCCCGACACGCCGAAGCTGCGATGCTCGCCGTCCACCTGCGCCTCGAAGGCCATGGCCGAGTTGCACAGCGGGCAGAAGGTGACCGCCACCGCCATGCCGCCCACCTCGTCGTTGACGATCTCGTGCCACATCAGATAGCGGACCGGATAGGCGCGGGCGTCGCTCTCGATCTCCAGGGTCATCACCGGTTCACGGTCGTCGAGGCGGGTTTCGCTGTCGACCGAGCGGAACTCGGGCTCCCAGATGGCGGGGATACCGTCCTTGGGCGGGCCACCCGAGATGATCTCGGACAGATCGACGGTGGAGCGGCTGAAATCGGTCTGCGGCCATTCGGCGCGCCATGCATCCGGGTTGGCGAAGGCGGCGCCGGCGCCCAGCACCAGCGTCGCGGCGATCGCCAGCCGACCGGGCAGGGTGCGCCGGACCGCGGCAGGGGCAGGGGCAGGGGCAGCGTCAGGGATCAGGAACATGTCGGGTCTCCTTCGGGATGGCCTTGCCTGTTCCTTCGTTGCCGGCGGCGCGAATGTTACAGGCCGGGCCGTGTTGGCGGTGGCGGCCGGTCCGGCGTCGCATCGCGCCTGCCGTCCGCTCTCATGGCGCGGCCGGATCGGAGGGCGTGGCCGGATCGGCCAGCTCGGTCCGGATGACCGCCTCCGCCTCCAGCGTCCGGTGGACCGGGCAGCGGTCCGCAATCGCAAGCAGCGCAGCGCGCTGCTGCGCGTCGAGCGCCCCGTGCAGGCGGATGCGACGGGTGAAGACGTCTATGCGCCCGTCACGTCCCTCGGGAGCGTCCTCGGCATGGCAGCGGTCGTGCGAGACGTCGCAGATCGCCTGCTCCAGCGGCAGCCTCTTGCGCCGGGCATACATGCGCAGCGTCATCGTGGTGCAGGCCCCCAGCGCTGCGGCCAGGAAGTGATAGGGCGTCGGCCCCTGCCCGGTGCCGCCCAGCGATGCCGGCTCGTCCGCGACCAACCGGTGGCGGCCGGCAACGCTGATGTCCTGGCGCAGCCCTTCGGCCTCGGCCACGCGCACCATCCCCTCCGGCGCGTCCGGCAGCGGCGGCTCGGGCGCCAGGTCGAGGTAGCGCCGGGCCCAGGCGGCGATCACCTCGGCGGCGTAGTCGGCATCGGCTGGTCGCGTCAGCAGGTGATCGGCGTCGTCGAGGCTGACGAAGCTCTTGGGATGGCGGGCCGCGGCAAAGACCTCGGCGGCGTTGTCGACCCCCACGACCGCGTCGCGCGGGGCATGCAGCACCAGAAGGGCGGCGCGCAGTTCCGCGAGCGCCTCTTGCAGGCGTGCGGCTTCCACATCCTCGACGAAGTCGCGGGCGATGGAGAATTTGCGGCCGGCGAGGGTGACGCGGGCGCTGCCGGTCTCGCGGATCTCGTCCACCCGGTCGCCGAAATTGTGCAGCACATGCGCCGGGGCAAAGGGCGCGCCGATGCTCCCCACCGCGCGCACGCTGGCGATCTGTGGCGCCGCCGCGATCACCGCAGCACCGCCCAGGGAATGGCCGATGAGGAGCTGCGGCGCCATGCCATTCCCGGCCAGCCAGTCGGCCGCGGCGCGCAGATCGCCGACATTGCTGCTGAACCCGGTGGAGGCGAACTCGCCCTCGCTATGGCCCAGCCCGGTGAAATCGAAGCGCAGCACCGCCAGCCCGAAGGCCGTCAGCCGCCCGGCGATCCGGCGCGCGGCGGCAATGTCCTTGGAGCATGTGAAGCAATGGGCGAACAGCGCCACGCCCTGGACCGGCCCTTCAGGCCGGTCCAGCCGGGCGGCCAGTCGGGCACCCG
>SLBI01000382.1 GCA_007126375.1 Paracoccaceae bacterium | reverse complement strand
GCACATCGGCCTTGCGCTCCGTGTGGTGATCCCGGCCTCTCCGAAAGATTCCTCGGGGGCGGCCATCCTCGCCGGGGCGCGGCGGCCGTCCCGACAGGATCAGATGTGCGGATCGGAGGCCGGCAGCAGGTGGCAGGCGCAGCCGAAGCCATGACCGCAGCCGAAATCGCCTGCCAACGGGTTGCAACTGCCGAAGTCGCCCGGGGCGAGCGCGGCGTCCGGCCAGACCGCGGCGGCAGCCGCCATCGCCCAGGCCGACCCGCCCATCACCGCCAGACCGGCGACGGGCACCAGCATCCCGGTGCGATGCAGGCTTGCGACGGAGCGGCGAAGTCGGCGGTGCGTAGTCTCGGTCATGGGCTCTGCCCGGCGGATGCGCCAGCGGCACGAACATCTCCCGTCCGCGGCGTCCGCGCAAGCGTGGTTGCCGCCAGTCGTCTGCTATCAAGCGCCCTTGACGCCAGAGACGTATCGTCTTGCTCGCACCAAGCCGCGACAGGTCCATCTCCGGCGATGTGATCCCGTGGCGCGCTCCTCCGGCTCTGTTGCACAAATCGGGTGACTGACAGGGCTCCCCTTTCCCCGGTGTAACGGCGGCACCATTTCTGCCACCTTCCTCCTGACACCCCTTGTTTTGTTGGGCTCCCGGATTCCAAGCGGCGGCGGGGTCTGCCACTTTGACGACCCATTTCCTGCCATCGCGACCGCGTTCTCGGCAACGTAAAAGCCGCCCCGAGGGGCGGCTTCCGGCGGCGAAGGCGCTTGGTCGAAGGGTCACTCCGGCGCGAGTTCCCCAAGATCGCCGCGCCGATAATAGAGAGCGCCGAGCCCCTTGTAAGGGGCAATCGGCGTCACCCCGAGGGCGTCGAGCCGAACCTTCATCCATCTGGGCCGCAGACCCTGACGGCGGGCGATGTCGCGCAACGGCACATGCCCGTCCCGGAAGGCGCGGACCTCGGTCCTGGAGTACACGCTGGTGCGGACGCCCTTGGCGTTCTCGATCGCCTCTTCATGCAGGAAGGGGGCCCCGGCGTGATCGCGCAGTTTCACGAGCGTTCTGATGCCGGTCGTGGACATGCCGAGCATTTTGGCGGCCTCATGCGCGCTGATATGGTCGTCGGACACCTGCCGACCAAGGACCTCGCGGATCTCCACGGGGTCGACGAGGACGCCCTTGAACCGCAACCCGGTATCGGCGCATTCGACCCGCGTGAAGCGGCCGGCGAGGATGCCCCGGACGATGTCCACCACCGGCCAGCGCGAGATGCCCGCGGCGCTCACGATGTCGGTCATGCCCGGCGCGGGGCGTTCCACCGGGCGCGCGGCAGCGAGGAGCCGCGCGAGGAAAGCATCCGCATCTTCCCGTGCGACCAGCTTCAGCGCGCCCCGCGCCCGGTCGGGATCATCGATGATCCGCGGGATGACGCCACTACGGATCAGCAACTCGGCCTGCATCCGGTTGCAGTTCAGGTGTTCCACGAGGTCGCGCAAGCGGAGCGCCGACTGGATCTTGTGGATCAGGGCTTCGGCTGCCCCCGATCGCCTGGATGGCGTGGATGCCGAGATCCGTGCAGGCCGAGGTGAAGGTTGCCGACTTGAACGCGGCACCATTGTCCGTGACCAGCATCTCGGGCGTGCCGAAGATCGACCAGGGCGCCAGGGCCCCGACGCTGTCGGCGAACTGGCCCTTGTCGCTGACCACCATGCGCAGGCATTTCAGGGCGGCACTGGTGCGCGGGTCGCAGGTCAGCACCATGCCCAGGATGCAGCGGGTCCGGCAGTCGATGGCGAGGACCAGCCACCAGCGCTTCTTGGGGTCGTTCAGCCCGAGCATCTCCAGCTCTGCTTCGCTGAAAAGCGCGAGGAGGCCACTCTGTGCAAGGATCGTGATGAGGTCGATCTTGTGTTCGTCCATCTCGACGCGTTCGAGGGGGCGCGACACCTGCACGCCGTCCTTGACGGCCCGCATCTTCTTCATGGCGTGCTCGATACCGTGGCGCGTGATGAGCACCTGGAAGCGGTCGAGGCGTTGGATGAAACCGCGAACGGCATCGCGCCCGGGCACCTTGAGTTTGGGCAGCCCCTCCGCCTCACGGCGCTCGTTTTCCGCCGCGAAGCGGATCTTCACGTCCTTCGCGACGGCCGCCTGGGTCTTGCGCTGCGGCGTCATGTACTCGGCACGGACCACCTCGGCGAGGAGCGTGACCTCCTCGGCGGTGAAGGGGCTGGTCACATTGCCCTGCCTGGCGCACCGATCGACCAGGGCCGCCTTCCCGCCCTTGCGGTAAAGCGAGAGCCAGCTGCGCAGGGCGCGCGGGCTGCAGGGCCCGGGACGCGGCGTTTCCCTGGGGGTGCGGGGCTTGCGCCCGCGGCCGGCTTCCCACTCCCGCAGTTGCAGGTCGTATTCCGGGTCGGGCATCGCCTCCTGGAGATACGGCCCGGCGGCGGTGCAGATCGCGTCCATGTTCCCTGAGATGCTCTCGTCGGTCCCGGTGACGCGGCCCGCCTCCTTGAGATCGAGGAACCCGCGCATCAACGCATACCGCCACGCGACACGCTTCCGCTGCGCCGGCGACAGTCCCATCCCGCGGCTCTGGAAGCGGTTCTCGAGAGCTCGGTCTCGCCTCCGTCCATCCCTGCCAGGGCAGGTATCCGACAACACGGGGGCCGCTGCCCTCAGCTAGCCAAGGTGGCCGCACCGTAGGCCGACCTGGCCTTGGAGCGGACGCGGCCCCGCGTCAGGCTGCAAGGAGCTCGCTGGCACCTTGCTGGCGGTCAAATAAAATCAGAGAGTTACGCGATGATGGCAGAAAATGCCCCGTACACG
>SLBI01000214.1 GCA_007126375.1 Paracoccaceae bacterium | reverse complement strand
GCGAGGTCGTCGCGGGTGAAGCCGTAGATGCAGACCTGCTTCATGTAGCGGGTGGGGGCGTTGGCGGCCTCCTTGAAGCCGGGCAGGGGGGCGCGCGACATGTAGACCATTACGCCCGCCTCGGTGGCGATCACCTTGGGGATGTTGACCGAGGCCGGGTCCTCGTCCGCGCCGATCCAGCAAAAGCCGTTGACGATCATCTCCGGCCGCTCGGTCTTCAGCGCGATGCAGCGGCGGATGTCGGCAGGCTCCACCAGCGGCTCGTCGCCCTGGACGTTGACGTAGATGTCGTAGTCGACCATCCCCGCGGCCTCGGCCAGCCGGTCGGTGCCGGTCAGCGCGCCCGCGCTGGTCATCAGCGCGGAGAAGCCGGCCGCGCGCACCACATCGGCGATGCGCGCATCCTCGGTGGCGATATGGACATGGGCCTGGCCCACGGCGCGGGCCGACAGTTCCGCCACCCACAGCACCATCGGCTTGCCCAGCAGCGGGACCAGCGGCTTGCCGGGGTAGCGGGAGGAGGCGTGGCGGGCGGGGATGATCACGCAGGCGCGCATCGGGGGCTCCTTGTGGGGGGGCGGACCAGCAACGCGTCCGGATCGTGAAGCAGAAAAGAGCTTCCCGGTTCAGCCGGCAAGACGCCTTGCATCGTCAGGGACCTTGTGGTCGCCAAAGATCAGTTTCGCTTCGGCGATGATGTCCGGAAATTCTCTGCAGACGTCAAGCAACTCTGCGCGTTCGGGACACTCCTCCCACCGCCTGAGCATGTCGGCTCCTCTCAGCCGGTCTCCGGAGACGGCGGTGCCTTCGAAACTGCTTCCACCCCCGGCATCGGAAACGAAGTCGAGAAACCTATCCAGGTTGACCAGCCCCATATCCTGCGCCAGGCGGTCTCTGTAGCTCTTGTCGGCGACCCAGAAGTCATAGACCACCCCGATTGTACGGCCCGGGCCAAGAGGGGCGGCGCCCCTTGCGCGGCGCGCATAACCGGGCCAGAGCCGCATGATGCGCCCTACTGCCGTCCGGACATCCGCCTGCGGCTTGTTCCCGGGGGCCCACTGCGATCTCAGCTTGCGCCAGATGCGGCGGGGATCGGCGGCAACGCGCCGCACCCTGTGCAGGTTTCGCCCGAACATCGCCGATATGCCCCCGGACGGCCCGGCAGGGCGGCCCGACAGCATCCGGGAACGGACCAGAGAGGGCATCACGCTGAACGGGTTTCTCAGAATGATCAGGTTGGTGGAGGTTTCGGGTTCACCGAAAAGATCGATGATGGGTCGATTGACGATGGCCTCTTCATGAAGCTCCAGATCGAAGTTCTCGAAACTCACGACAAGCCTTTCGCCATCGTGCCGGAACGCGTCAACGAGCTCGTCCCGAACGCGACGCGTTCCGTTTTCGCGGATCGCATGGGCCTGGATGCCGGGCGGCACGGATATCCCCGACGGCCTGTCCAGCAGGGAACGTCCGACCCGGCGATCGTTGAAGAACAGGGTCTTCTCGGGCTGAAGGCCCAGCAACCAGTTTATGATCGCATGGTTGCCGCTTCTCCAAAGCCCGTAAACCTTTACAAGATGATATCCCATATGCACCTCCATGCTTTCCGGGTCAGAGACAGGGCCTTCGGCGAAACTGCCGCCAGACGGTATGGACATGGACGTCCTGCGTCACGGAAGGGTCCCGGGCGGCAGGCCGGCGCGGTGCGGCGGGGGCCGCTGGCACAGGCTCGGCGCCGGCGGGTCCCGCGTCGGGGGAGGACCGGCCGAACGGGATGTTCATGTGGTTGGGCATCGTGGGCTTCCCTGGCGGCATCAGGCGGGTTTCAGTCGGGGTCTGGTCGGGCCGGCGGACCGTTGGCCCGAGGGGCGCGGACCTGGTCGATGGCGGCGCAGAGCGCGGTGGTGACGGCGGCGATGTTGTCGGCTTGGGAAAACAGTCCCTCCAGCCGTGTATGGACATACGGGTCGACATAGCCGAACACCGAATGGGCGCGCAGCCAGTCGAGGTAGGCGCTGATCTGTGCCGTCGTGACCGGCGCGACATGGCCCTCGGCCAGATTCCGCATCATGGCGCACAGCGCCGCATGGTCGCGCGGCACCAGCGCGTTGGGGGCGCGCACGAAGGGCGAGGCCCCCATGACGAAGCAGGGCTTGCCCATCGCCAGCGCCTCCAGCGCGGTGGTGCCGGTCAGCGTCACCGCCGCGAGGCAGCGCTGCAGCAGGTCGCGCGCCGGCACCGAATGGTGCAGCAGCACGATGCGGTCATCGGCGGCCATGCGGGCGTAGAAGCCGCGTTCGCGGGCGCGGATCATGAAGGTGGAGGAGAACTGCTGGGGATGCTCCTTCACCACCAGCTTCACGCCCTCTGGCAGGGCCTCGAGCAGATGGCGCACCAGCAGTTCCTGGTCGGCATAGATCCCACCCAGCGGTTGCGAGCTGGCCTCGGGCTGCATGTGCAGCGGGTAGTAGACGAAGCGGTCGGGGACGGCGCGGGTGGCGTGGCGGCGATAGTCGCGCAGGACCGCGAGGGCTTCCGGGATATCGCTGCGCAGAGCCTTCCTGACGATCCTCTGGAAGAGCCAGCGCGTGCCACGATAGACTCGCTTCGCCCCGTGCAGCACCCTCTTGCCGAGGTCCGGGTCCGCGGCGAGGTTGGGCGGCGCAGAAACACCCGATGGCGCCGCGCCGGCAAACCCGGCCATCATCGCGCCAAGGTCGTCCGCCCCGACCCCCGGCGGCGTGGCACCGTTCGGCACGCAGAGGGGACTATCCTGGCGGAAGATGTCGTCGAAGATCATCAGCCGCGAACTGACCCCTGGCACGATCGGCAG
>SLBI01000020.1 GCA_007126375.1 Paracoccaceae bacterium | reverse complement strand
CCGCGCTGATGCCGGTCGCGCGGCCCGCGCCCTCGGGTGCCGGCCGACAGCGGCGGTGCCCCCGGCTCAGTCGCCGTGGGAACCGCCGTGGTCGTGCGCCCCCTCATGCGCCCCCTCATGCGCCCCCGTCATCGGCGCCCCGACCGGCACCTGCAGCACCAGGTCGCCCTCGCGTTCGAAGGTCAGGGTCAGCGTGATCGAGTCGCCCTCGGCGAGTGGACGTGTCACGCCCATGAACATGACATGGTCGCCCCCCCGCTGCAGCGCATGCGCGCCGCCGGCGGGGATGGCAAAGCCCGCCTCGACCTCGACCATGCGCATCACGCCGTCGGCATCCTCGATATGGGTGTGCAGTTCGGTGCGCTGCGAAATGTCGGATGCCGCGGCAATCAGGCGATCCTCCTCGGCGCCATGGTTGTCGATGCGCATGAATGCCGCCCCGGAATTTCCGGCCGGCGAGATCAGCGCAAAGGCCTCCTCGATGTGGATGCCGTCCTGCGCGGCGGCGCTGATCGGCAGCGCGGCAAGCAGGGCGGCAGCGGCAAGGCGGGTGCGGGTCATCGGTCACTCCTCGGGCTGAAGCGAAGCAGCGTCGCGACCCGGGCCGGGGGCGGAGCTGCAGGCTGTCGTCCCGATCACCCTATGCCAGGCGACCGCTGGCGGAAAGCAGCATTCCAGCGCGGGAGGGTGGCGATCATGTCGCAGTGACGGCGCAACCCGCCGGGCACCATGCACGCGTGGCCCGCACCGTGGGCGCGGTTCCGGCCGCGCGTGCCGGCGCTTCAGGCCGTGGCGGCTTCGGCGGCCGCCTTGGCGATGTCGCGCTTGATCTTCAGTGCCTTCGCCGACAGTTCGTCGTCGCGGGACTTGGCGAGAAAGGCATCCAGGCCGCCGCGATGATCGACCGAGCGCAGCGCCGCGGCGGAGATGCGCAGGCGGAAGCTGCGGCCCAGCGCGTCGGAGATCAGCGAGACCTCGTTGAGGTTCGGCAGGAACCGGCGCTTGGTCTTGTTGTTCGCATGGCTCACATTGTGGCCGCTCATCGGGCCCTTGCCCGTCAGTTCGCAGACGCGCGACATGGCGAAATCCTCGTGCAGAAAAGCCGGCGGCGCCCGGGCGGGGCGCGCGCGACAACGACTGCGGGCTGTTACGGCGAAACGCCGCGGTCGTCAAGCGCCGGACCCCGGAGATTGCCCGCGAACAGGCCGCCCCTTGCGGCCGGCGACGCGGCAAGACAAGCTGTGCCATGTTCCGGATCTCCGTCCCCGCGCCGAGGCGAGCAAGCCGCACCACGGCAGGCCCCGCGCTCGAAGCGGGCGGTCCGCCCGTGCAGGAGCCCGCATGAAGGCTGTCGATGCCGCCACCACCCTGCTGACCCCCGATCCGGTGCCGGCCGAGGCCTTCACCGACCCCGCCGCGGCGGTGGCAAGGCTGCGCGAGCTGCACGCCGCGGCCACCGGTTTTCTCGCCTCCGGTTTCGTCCGCACCGTCGCCGAGGGGCGCGCGCGCGCGCGTTATCGCGCCTTCTATCCCGAGATCCGGCTGACGGTGAGCAGCTTCGCCACGCCCGACAGCCGGCTCAGTTTCGGCCATGTCGCCGAGCCGGGAACCTATGCCACCACCGTCACCCGGCCCGACCTGTTCGCGAACTACCTCGAACAGCAGATCGGGTTGCTGTTGCGCACCCATGGCGTGCCGGTTTCGATTGGTGCCTCGACCACGCCGATCCCAATCCATTTCGCGCTGGCGAATCGGCCCGATCTGAATATCCCGCAGGAAGGCGTGCTCGACTTTCCGTTGCGCGACGTCTTCGATGTGCCGGACCTGTCCACGACCAATGACGACATCGTCAACGGCGTGCGCCCGGCGGCGCCCGACGGCACCCTGCCGCTGGCCCCGTTCACCGCCCAGCGCATCGACTACTCGCTGGCCCGGCTTGCGCACTACACCGCCACCGCGGCGGATCACTTCCAGAACCACGTGATGTTCACCAACTATCAGTTCTACGTGGACGAGTTCGAGACCTTCGCCCGGAAGGTGCTGGCCGATCCCGACAGCGGATATGTCGCCTTCGTCGGTCCCGGCGATGTCGAGATCACCGACCCGGAGGCGCCCCTGCCGTCGCCCGGCCGCGTGCCGCAGATGCCGAGCTATCACCTCAAGCGCGCGCGCGGGCAGGGCATCAGCCTCGTCAACATCGGCGTGGGTCCGTCCAATGCCAAGACGGCGACCGACCACATTGCCGTTCTGCGCCCGCATGCCTGGCTCATGGTCGGCCATTGCGCGGGGCTGCGAAACAGCCAGCGGCTGGGCGATTTCGTGCTGGCGCATGCCTATCTGCGCGAGGACAACGTGCTGAACGAGGATCTGCCGGTCTGGGTGCCGATCCCGGCGCTGGCCGAAATCCAGATCGCGCTGCAGGAGGCGGTTGCCGAGGTCACGCGGCTGGAGGGCTTCGAACTGAAGCGGATCATGCGCACCGGCACGGTGGCCACCATCGACAACCGCAACTGGGAGCTGCGCGATCAGTCCGGTCCGGTGCAGCGGCTGAGCCAGTCGCGCGCCGTGGCGCTGGACATGGAGAGCGCGACGATCGCCGCCAACGGCTTTCGCTTCCGGGTGCCCTACGGCACGCTGCTGTGCGTCTCGGACAAGCCGCTCCATGGCGAGCTGAAGCTGCCCGGCATGGCCTCGGCCTTCTATCGCGAGCAGGTGTCGCGGCATCTGCTGATCGGGGTGCGGGCGATGGAGCGGTTGCGCGAGATGCCGCTGGAACGCATCCACAGCCGCAAGCTGCGCAGCTTCGAGGAAACCGCGTTCCTCTGACCGGCCCGGG
>SLBI01000394.1 GCA_007126375.1 Paracoccaceae bacterium | reverse complement strand
CCGCACCGCACGGCGCCAGGCAGGAAAGCACAGAGATTGACCGCAGACATGACCCGGATGACCAGCCCGCCCAAAGCCGCCACCGAGACGCCCGCAGCCGTCGCTTCAGCCCGCGCGCCGCTGATCGAACTGCGCGGCGTGACCAAGCGTTTTCCGGGCGTGACGGCGAATGATGCGGTCGATATCGCCATCCGGCCGGGCGAGGTGCATGTCCTGCTGGGCGAGAACGGCGCCGGGAAATCGACGCTGGTCGCCATGCTCTCGGGGTTGTTGCAGCCCGACGAGGGCGAGATCCTGATCGACGGCGCTCCGGTGCGCATCGCCTCGCCGCGCGACGCGCTGGCGCGTGGCATCGGCACGGTGTTTCAGCACATGATGCTGGTGCCCACGCTGACGGTGGCGCAGAACCTCCTGCTGGGCGCGCCGTGGTGGCAGCGGCCGCGCACCGGGGCGCTGGCCGCCCGCACCGCCGAGATCAGCCGGACCCTCGGGCTGTCTGTCAACCTCGACGCCCGTGTCGCCGACCTGTCGCTGGGCCAGCAGCAGCAGGTGGAGATCCTGCGGGCGCTGTTGCGCGACAGCCGGCTGCTGATCCTCGACGAGTCAACCTCGATGCTGACGCCGCAGGGAATCGAGGAACTGGGCCGGCTGATGCGCCGGCTGGTGGGCGAGGGGCTGGCCATCGTCTTCATCACCCACAAGTTGAACGAGGCGGCGCGCTTCGGCGACCGGATCACCGTGCTGCGGCTGGGCCGCAAGGTGGGCGAGATCCCGCCCGAAAAGCTGCATGCCCGCGATCACGACGCGCTGGTGGCCGATATCCTGGGGATGATGTTCACCCAGGCCCGCGATCCCGACGCCACCGATTTCCGCCGCGCCACCCCCCTGCCGCCGGCCGAACCGCTGCTGCGCGTCCGTGGGCTGTCTCTGCCGGCGACCGAGGAAACGCCGGGGCTGCACGATGTCGGTTTCGAGATCCTGCCGGGTGAGATCCTCGGCATCGCCGGCATCGACGGCAACGGCCAGAGGGAACTGGCGCAGGTGCTGTCGGGCCAGACCCGCACCAGAGCCGGCAGCATTACCCTGGAAGGGCGTGCGCTGCAGGGGATGAGCGTGGGCGACCGGCGCCGCGCCGGGCTGCGCTATCTCACCGACGACCGGCTGGGCGAAGGCACCGTGGGCGGATTTCCGGTCTCGACCAACTACGTGACGAAGGAGATCGGCGCGCCGCCCCTGTGGTGGGCGGGCATCGAACGGCGCGGCCTGATCGAGCGGCGTGCGACCGACCTCACGCAGGCCTATGACGTGCGCACTCCCAGCATCCGCACACCGGTCGGGCGGCTTTCGGGCGGGAATATCCAGAAGGTGCTGCTGGCCCGCGAGATGCACGAGGGCGCGCGCGCCGTGATCTTCAACAAGCCGACCTACGGGCTCGATTTCTCCAACACCATGGCGACGCGCCAGCGCATCCGCGAAACCGCCGACCGGGGCCTTGCGGTGCTGCTGATCTCGACGGATCTGGATGAGTTGCTGAGCCTGTGCGACCGGATCGCGGTGATGGCCGGCGGGCGGATCCTCGGCACCGTCGCCAACAAGGACGATGCGGCACGGGAAATCGGCCGGCTTATGCTGGGAGTGAACGAATGAGCGCAGGGACGGACCCCGTCACCGACGACCTTGCCGCCGATGCCCCGGCGGCCTCCGGCGGGTTTCTGGGCGAGGCGTTGCACATCGCCTTTCTCACGGTGGTTCCGATCCTCGCGGCGCTGGTGGTCACCGGGCTGATCCTGCTCGCGGTCGGCGTGGACCCGATCCGCTATTACGGTTTCGTCGTCGAGCGGGGCCTGCTGTCGCCCTCCGGACGACAGCAGACGCTGACGCGGATGGCGCCGCTTCTGTTCATTGCCGCCGGGCTGATCGTCGCCTTCCGCTCGGGGCTTTGGAACCTCGGCGGCGACGGGCAGTTCCTGCTTGGCGCCGTCGCCGCGGCCGCGCTTGCCCCGCTGCTGATCACCATGCTGCCCGGCTGGCTGACGCTGATCGCCTGTTTTGCTGCGGCGACGCTGGTGGCGATGGTCTGGTCGCTGCTGCCGGCGCTGCTGCGCGCCTATCAGGGGGTGAACGAGATCATCACCACGCTGATGATGTCATTCCTCGGGGTGTCTCTGGCCAATGTTCTGGTGAAGCTCGTTTTCCTGGATCCCGGCACGACCGTGCCGCAGACCCGCACGCTGGCTGTCGCCGAACGGCTGCCGCGGTTGTGGGACACGACGGTCACCTCGGGGCTGCTGTTCGGACTGGCGGCGATCATCCTCGTGCATCTGATGATGACGCGCACGGGGTTCGGGCTGAAACTGCGGATGGTCGGTGCCAATCCGCGCGCGGCGATCCATGCCGGGCTGGACATGCCGCTGCTGACGGTGGCGGTGTTCGCGCTGTCGGCGGGGCTGATCGGCATGGGCGGGGCGGTCGACATCGTCGGCATCCAGGGCAATGTGCGGGCCGACTGGAACCCGGCCTATGGCCTGGCGGTAATCCCGATGGTGTTTCTGGCGCGGATGAACGGCTTTGCCGCGATCGGCTTCGTCTTCCTGCTGTCGATGCTCTGGATCGGTGGCGAGAGCGCGGCGCGGCGGATCGGGGTGCCGCATCATTTCACCATGGTGCTGGTGGCGGTGGTGCTGATCATGCTTGCGCTGGCCGAGTGGCTGGATCACCGGTTCCGTCAACGCAGGAAGGTTTGAGCCGATGTCGGGTCTCTTCACGCAGGTCTTCTTCGCGGCGCTGCTGTTCGGGGCGGTGACCGCGGCGATTCCGCTTCTGCTGGCCGGGCTGGGCGAGCAGATGTCGGAAAAGGGCGGGGTGCTGAACATCGGCATCGAGGGGATGATGGCGGCGGGCGCCTATGCAGGCTTCGTCGCGGCCTTCCAGACCGGCTCGCTCTGGGCGGGATTCGCCGCGGGTGCAGGCGCGGGGCTTGCCGTCGGTGCGGTGATGGCGATCCTTTGCGTGCGCATCGGGCTCAACCAGATCGTCATCGGCATCGCGCTGACGCTGGGGCTGCAGGGGCTGACGGCGCTGCTGCACCACATCCAGTTTTCGCGCACCTATCCGCGCCTGCCGGCGGTGGAGACGCTGCGCATCCCCTGGCTGGCCGATCTGCCGGTGGTGGGCCGCGCGATGTTCGACCAGCACCCGATCGTCTATCTCTCCGTCGCGCTGGTCGGCGTTATGGCCTACGTCTATCGCCGCACCCAACTGGGGCTGAACCTGCAGGCTGCGGGCGACAAGCCGGCCGCGCTGGATGTGGCGGGGGTGGACGTGCTGCGCACGCGGACGGTGGGCGTGCTGGTCTGCGGTGCGCTGGCCGGGCTCGGGGGGGCATTCCTCGCCAATGTCGGCGCCGGGCTCTTCGTGCCCTTCCTCACCGGTGGGGCGGGGTTCATCGGCATCGTGCTGGCGATGCTGGCGCGCGGCCGGCCGATCTGGGTGCTGTTCGGGGCGTTGCTGTTCGGCGCGTCGCTGTCGCTGACGACGGCGCTGCAGGTGGGCGGCATCAACATGCCCACCGATGTCATCCAGATGCTGCCCTTCGCCGCGGTGATGCTGATGCTGGTGATCTTCGGCCGCCACGCTGGCCTGCCGGCCGCCTTCGGCCTGCCCTACACGCGCGGAGAACGGTGAAACACGCAATGAACGACAGGAGGTAACGATGGCCGATACCAAGATCTACTTTCTCGACGGCGGCACGCTGTTGCTGGACGGATTCCACATCTGGTGGAACCAGGGGCCGGGGGGCGGCGTGCGCATCCCCTCCTATTCGGTGCTGATCGAGCATGACGAGGGCCGGTTCCTGATCGACACCGGCTTCGACTATGACCACACGATGAAATACCTCGCCTTCGAGCAGCCTACCCAGACCCCCGAGCAGACCATCCCCGGTGCGCTGAAGCTGCTGGGGCTGGAGCCGAAGGATGTCGGCGTGGTGTTCAACACGCATTTCCACTTCGATCACTGCGGCGGCAACAAGTATTTCCCGCATGCCAAGAAGATCTGCCACAAGGACGAGATCCCGCAGGCCTGCAACCCGGAGGTGTTCGAGCATTTGGGTTATTCCGACCTGTCCTTTTCGGTGGAAGCGGCCGAGGCGCGCGGGCGCGCCGACGAGCTGACGCATGGCCAGACCGCGGCCAATACCACCTTCGAGACCATCGAGGGCGATGTCGAACTGGCCAAGGGGGTGCATCTGTTCTTCACGCCGGGCCACACGGTGGGCAACTATGCCGTGATGATCGAGCGGGCGAAGGATCGGCCGATGATGCTGGTGCTCGACACGGCCTACACCAAGCGCAGCCTCGACACGCTGTGCCAGGCGTCGTTCCACCTCGACCCTGCGCAGGGGGTGCGCTCGATGATGCGCATCCGCGACCTGGCCGAGAAGCACGATGCCGAGCTGTTCTTCAGCCACGATATCGAGGCGTTCAAGGGCTACAAGACCGGCCCGGATTTCTACAGCTGAAGGGGGAGGGCAGACAGATGCGCTATTCCAACGACGCGCCCCCCGTGATGACGCTCACCTCGGGGCCGGTAAACTGCTATCCCGAGGTGCTGCAGGGCATGTCCCGCACCGTCCTCTACGACTACGATCCGGCCTTTCAGCGATTCTACGAGCGGGTGGCGAAGAAGGCGCAGCAGGCCATGCGCACGCCCGAAGTGCCGCTGATCCAGCAGGGCGAGCCGGTGCTGGCGCTCGAGGCCGCAGCGGCCTCGCTGATCGCCGCCGGAGACACGGTGCTCAACCTCGCCTCCGGGGTCTATGGCAAGGGCTTCGGTTACTGGGCCGCGCGCCATACCGACAAGATGCTCGAGATCGAGGTGCCCTACAACGAGGCGATCGATCCCGCGACGGTGGCGGCAAAGCTGAGGGACAATCCCGATATCTCGGTGGTCTGCGTGTGCCATCACGACACCCCTTCGGGCACGATCAACCCGATCGACGAGATCGGCCGCATCGTTGCCGATCACGGCGGCTATCTGATCGTCGATGCAGTTTCGTCCTTCGGCGGAATGGACACCCACCCCGAGGCCTGCCACGCCGACATCTATGTCGCCGGGCCGAACAAATGCATGGGTGCGGCGCCGGGGCTCAGCCTGGTCGGCATCTCCGCCCGGGCCTGGGAGAAGATGAAGGCCAACCCGGCGGCGCCGCGCGCCTCGATGCTGTCAATGGTGGACTGGCAGGAGGCGTGGCGCCACGACCGGCCGTTTCCCTTCACCCCCTCGGTGGCCGAGGTGAACGGCCTCGATGCCGCGCTCGACCTCTATCTCGGTGAGGGGCCCGAGGCGGTCTGGGCCCGCCATGCCCTGACCGCACGCGCGATGCGCGCGGGGGTGAAGGCGATGGGCCTGTCGCTGTGGGCCGCACGCGAAGAGATCGCCTCGCCCACCACCACATCGGTGCGCACGCCGGAAGGGATCGACGAGGCAGCGCTGCGCCAGACCGCGCGCGAGCGTTACGGTGTGGTGTTTTCCTCGGGCCGCAGCGAGACCATGGGCAAGCTGACCCGCATCGGTCACATGGGGCCCACAGCGCAACCGATCTACGCCGTGGCCGCGCTCACCGCGCTGGGCGGTGCGCTGTCGGCACTGGGCCACAAGGTGGATACCGGCGCGGGTGTCGCCGCGGCGCTGGCCGTGATCGACGCCGACTGAACGGATAAACAGGGAGACACCGCATGTCAGGAAAACTCGACGGCAGGACCGCGCTGGTGACGGGCGCGGCACAGGGAATCGGCAAGGCCATCGCCGGGCGGCTCGCCGCCGACGGCGCCACCGTGGCCGTCTGCGACGTCAACGGCGAGGGGGCCGCGGCCACGGCCGCCGAGATTGGCGGCAGCGCATTCGCGCTGACGGCCGACATCTCGGACCCCGAGGCGGTCGCCGCTGCCCTGGCCGAGATCGAGCGGCGCGCCGGAGGTGTCGATATCGTCGTCAACAATGCCTCCATCGTGCCCTTCATCGCCTGGGACGAGGTCGACCTCGCGCATTGGCGCAAGCTGATCGACGTGAACCTGACCGGCACGTTCATCGTCTGCCGCGCCGCCACCGACCAGATGCGGGCAAGGGGCAAGCCGGGCCGGATCGTCAACATCGCCTCGAACACCTTCTTTGCCGGCACGCCCAACATGGCGGCCTATGTCGCCGCCAAGGGCGGCGTGATCGGGCTGACCCGTGCGCTGGCCACCGAATTGGGCGCGCATGGCATCACCGTCAACGCGGTGACGCCGGGGCTGATCGAGAGCGACGGCGTGAAGGCGAGCCCGCACAACAACGCCTTCGAGTTCGTCGAGATGCTGCAGGCGATCAAGGGCAAGGGCCAGCCGGAGCACATCGCCGATGTGGTGGCCTTCCTCGCCTCGGATGACGCGCGCTGGATGACGGGGCAGACTGTAAACGTGGATGCCGGCATGGTGCGCTGGTAGGTTGGGGACGCGCGACAAGACCCGCAAGGCCGACTGCGGCACGGTGCCGGCAGCGGCGCAACGACATGGAGGGCACTGATGGACCGTCATTTCTCCCGCCGCACCGGGGCCGCCGGCCTGCGCGGCAGCACGCTGCTCGCGCTTGCTGCGGCGACCGGACTTGGCGCTGCAGCGCCGGCGATGGCGCAGACCCCGCAGCGTGGCGGCACGCTGATCGCCGCCGCCGACACCGAACCGCGCAACCTCAACCCGGCCATGGTCGCCTCCAACGGGGTGTTCTATGTCTCCAGCAAGGTGATCGAGCCCCTCGCCGAGATGGACTATGACGAGGGCCTGCGCCCGGTGCTGGCCACCGGCTGGGAAGGGTCCGAGGACGGGTTGAGCATCACCTTCACCCTGCGCGAGGGCGTGCGCTGGCATGACGGCGAGCCCTTCACCTCGGCCGATGTCGCCTTTTCCGCGATGGAGGTCTGGAAGCCGCTGCAGAATCTCGGTCGCAGCATCTTCGCCAATCTCGAGGCGGTGGACACGCCCGACGACCTGACGGCGGTGTTCCGCTTTTCCGAGCCGACTCCGGTACAGTTGATCGAGAACGCGTTGCCGGCAGTCTCGGCGGTTTTGCCGCGCCACCTCTACGAGGGCACCGAGATCGCCGAGAACCCGCTCAATGCGGCGCCGCTGGGCACGGGCCCCTTCGTCTTTGCCGAGCATCGTCCGGGCGAGTTCTACCGGCTGACCCGCAACGACGACTACTGGGCGGAGGGGCTGCCCTATCTCGACGCCATCGTTCAGCGCGTGCTGCCCGATGCCGGCGCCAAGGCCGCGGCGCTGGAGACGGGCGACATCCACCTCACGGCATTCTCGGCGGTGCCGCTGACCGACATGGCGCGGCTCGACGCCATCGACGGAGTTTCGGTGATCCCCGGCGGTTACGAAGGGATCACCTATCACATCACCGTCGAGATCAACCATCGGCGCGAGGAACTGGCCAACCCGCTGGTCCGCCAGGCGTTGCGCCATGCGATCGACACCGATTTCCTGGTCGATGTGGTATTTCTGGGTTTCGCCACACCTTCGACCGGCCCGGTGCCCAGCTCGGCTGCGGATTTCTACACCGACGATGTGCCGACCTACGACTTCGACCCGGCAAGGGCGGAAAGCCTGCTGGACGAGGCCGGCTATCCGCGCGGCGCAGACGGCACGCGGTTTTCCCTGCGTCTGCGGCCGGCGCCCTGGTTCGCCCAGACCCGCGACACCGGGGACTATGTCCGGCAGGCGCTGCAGGAGGTGGGCATCGCGGTCGAACTGGTGACGGCGGACCCGGGCGGGCATATCCGCGCGGTCTACACCGAACACGACTTCGACCTCGCGATCGGTTCGCCGGTCTGGCGCAACGATCCGGCGATCTCCACCACCATCCTGTTCCGGGGCGGGCAGCCGGCGGGCGTGCCCTTCGCCAACCAGTATGGCTATGATGATCCGGAGATGAATGCGCTGATCGACGCTGCCGCGACCGAACTCGACCGCGATGCCCGCGTCGCGCTCTATCACGACTTCCAGCGCAAGGTGGCCGAGGATCTGCCGATCCTGAACCTCGTGGATTTCACCTTCATCACCGTGGCGCGGGACGAGCTGCAGAACGTCGCCAACAACCCGCGCTGGGCGACCTCCTCCTGGGCGGACACATGGATCGCACAATGAGGCGGGGCGCCCGAGCAGGGGGCCGCTGACCGCATGCCCTGGCGCTTTCTCGGGCGCCGCCTGCAACAGGCGGTGCCCGTCCTTCTTATCGTCGCGGTCGGCGTCTTCTTCCTGCTCGAGATCGCCGAGGGTGACGCGGTGGACGCCTATCTTGCCGCCACGGGCGCCGGCGATGCCGGGCTCGCGGCGCAGCTGCGCGAGCAGTACGGGCTGACCGACACCCTCGCGACGCGCTTCCTGACCTACGCGACCCGGCTGGCGACCCTCGACCTCGGTCATTCGGTGGCGTTCGACCGGCCGGTGCTGGAGGTGATCGCCACGCGGCTGCCGGTGACGCTGATGCTGATGGGCTCGGCGATCCTCGTTTCCGGCGCTCTCGGGGTGATCCTGGGCGGGCTGGCCGGCTGGCGCCGCGGCGGGCCGGCGGATCTGACGATCACGGTCACGGCGCTGATCCTGAACGCGATGCCGGGCTTCTGGCTGGGGCTGCTGGCGATCATCCTTTTCGCGGTGAAGCTGCGCTGGTTGCCGCTCGGGGGCATCGGCTCCATCGGCGCGGACCTCAGCGGCCTCGCAGCCGTGCTCGACACGGTGCGGCATCTGCTGCTGCCGGTGGGCACGCTCGCGCTGACCTATCTCGCGCTGTATGTCCGGCTGATGCGCGCGGCGATGATCGAGGCTGCCGACAGTGGCTGGACCCTCGCGGCGCGGGCCCGCGGGCTGCCGGAACGCGGGATCGTGCTTCGGCACATGGCGCGGCCGGCGCTGTTGCCGGTGGTGACGATGCTGGGGTTGCAGGCCGGGGCGATGCTGGGCGGTTCGGTGGTGATCGAGACGGTGTTCGCGATCCCCGGCCTCGGCCGGCTGTCCTTCGAGGCGGTGACGCAACGCGACCTGCCGCTGCTCGCCGGCATCCTGCTGGCCGGGACGCTGGTGGTCGTGGTCGTGAACATCCTCATCGACCTGCTCTATCGCCGGCTGGATCCGCGGGTGGGCGACGGGGTGCGAGCGACGGAGCGCCGGCCGTGACGGGGCTGATGCGCGCAACCGGCGTGGTGGGGGCGGCGATTCTGCTGGCGCTTCTGGCGCTTGCGCTCGCCGCCGACCAGATCGCGCCCGGCGATCCGCTGCGCATGGTGGGCCGGCCGCTGCTCGCCCCCTTCGCGGATGCGCGCTTTCCCCTCGGCACCGACCAGCTTGGCCGCGACATCTGGGCCGGGCTGGTGCACGGTGCCCGCGTCTCGCTGACCGTGGGCGCGGTGGCCGCGGCGGCGGCGATCTGCGTCGGTATCCTGGTCGGCACGCTGGCGGGGTTTCTGGGCGGGCTCGCCGACGACGTGCTGATGCGGGTGACCGAGGCGGTGCAGACCATCCCCACCTTTCTGCTCGCCCTCGCGCTGGTCAGTGTGCTGGGCGCATCGGCGGTCAATGTCGTCATCGCCATCGCCCTCTCCTCCTGGCCGCCCACCGCGCGGCTGGTGCGGGCCGAGGTGCTGCGCGTGCGCACGCTCGATTATGTCGATGCCGCCCGCGTCGCCGGCCGTGCGCCGCTCGCCATCGCCTTTCTCGAGGTTTTGCCCGGCGCGCTGCAGCCGGTGGTCGCGCTGATCGGCATCACCGTCGGCGAGGCGATCCTGGTCGAGAGCGCGCTTGCCTTTCTCGGCCTCTCGGATCCCAACCTGCAAAGCTGGGGGGCGATGATCGCCAATGGCCGGGCAACGCTGCGCGTGGCGCCCTGGCTGGTGATCCTGCCCGGTATCGCCATCGCCCTTGCCGTCCTGTCGGTCAGTCTCACGGGAGACAGTCTTGCGGCCCGGCTGGGCGCGCGGAGGCGCGCATGAGCGCGCTCGCCCCGGACGCAACGCCGGGCCGGACGGACGCGCCGCTGATGTCGCTTCGCGGGCTGCGGGTGAACTTCCGCGCACGCAAGCGAGAGGTTGCGGCGGTGCGCGGCGTCGATCTGGATCTCATGCCCGGACGGGTGCTGTCGCTGATCGGCGAGAGTGGTTCGGGCAAGAGCACAGTCCTGCTGGCGCTGGCCGGCTTGCTGCCGGGATCGGCACGCGTTGCGGGGCAACTGGCGCTGTCCGGGCGGCCGGGCAACCTGCTGGCCGATCCGGCGAAGCGGCGCGGCGTGGCCGGGCGCGTCACCGGCATGGTGTTCCAGAACCCCGGCGCAAGCCTCAATCCGGTGCTGACCGTGGGCGCGCAGATCGAGGAGGTGCTGCGCACGCACCGCGCGCTTGATCGCCGCGCCGCGCGCGACGAGGCGCTGGCGCTCATGGCCCGGGTCGGTATCGGCGATGCGCGCCGGCGGGCCGATGCCTATCCGCATCAGCTTTCCGGCGGTCTGAAGCAGCGCATCGCCATTGCGGCGGCGCTGGCGGGGGCGCCACGGCTGATTCTCGCCGACGAACCGACGACGGCGCTCGACGCCACGGTGCAGGCGCAGATCCTCGATCTGCTGCTCGATCTGGTGGATCGCGAGGGGGTGGGCCTGCTGATGGTGACCCATGACATGGGCGTCGCGGGCGCGATCTCCGACGACATCTCGGTGATGTATGCCGGCCGCATCGTCGAGGCGGGGCCGGCCCGCACGGTCAGCCAGACCCCGGCGCATCCCTACGCCGCCGCGCTGGTCTCCGCAACGCTGCCGCTGCGCGCGGGG
>SLBI01000233.1 GCA_007126375.1 Paracoccaceae bacterium | reverse complement strand
GGCACCACCGGCTTGCGGCTCGTTGTCCGCGGCAACGACCAGCGCTATTTCGTCCATCTGCGCACTTCGGGCACCGTCCTGCCCTGGCAGTACTACCAGGCGGGCTTCGATGCGACGCGGACCTGGAGCGAAGTGCGATTGCCGTTCGAGGCCTTCCGCGCCTCGGGCAGGCTCCTGCGGACAGTGCCGCGGCCCGGCAGCCTCACGTCGCTCGCCGTGGTCGCCTATGGCCGCGACCATGACGCCGAGATCGAGGTGCGCGAGGTCGGGTTCTACTGATCCCGCCGTCAACGGCCCGGCCGGGCGGCATGGCAGTGTCGCTGGCGTCCGCGCCAACCGGCACGGCGAAACCCCGCCACGCCCACACTTGCAGGCGGCAGCCTTTCTGCGTCGACACGTTCGGCAGGTTTCCGGCGATGGACACCGCTGCCGCGCATGATGGACATCGGACGCCCTCCTTGGAGGATGCGGCAGTGCACGCACGCCCCCCTGCGGATGACCTTGCAGCCGCCGGAACAGAACGCTGACCCGGCGCCGCTCGCGGGCAGACCCGGAACGCCCCCGCCCTGAAGCTTAGGGACGGATCGTCGCAGTCGCCGGCCCTTGCAATGCCGGCCCGGGTCACGGGCGGGGGTAATCTCGCAGCCCGTTCGCCGCCGGCCGAGACCTCCTTGCCGTGCAGGCGGGACGCCCGAGGCGGAGCGCGCCGGATACGGCCGCGCCGCTCAGATGATCGCGTGGCGCACCCGCGCCGAAACCCATTCGCTGACCACCACGGTGCCGAGGATGACGATTATGATCAGCGTCACCTGCGGCCAGGCCAGCACGTTCAGGCTGGCCTGCAGCTGCGCCCCGATCCCGCCTGCGCCGACGAGGCCCAGGATCGCGCTTTCACGGATGTTGATGTCCCACCGAAAGACCGAAATGCCGTAGAAGCTCGGCAAAACCTGCGGCACCACCGCGTAGTTGAGAACCTGTGCCTGGCTGGCGCCGGTGGCGGCGACCGCCTCGACCTGGCTCGCGTCGGTCTCCTCGATCGCCTCGTAGAGCAGCTTGCCGATGAACCCGACCGAGCGGAAGCCGATGGCGAGGATGCCGGCGAGGATGCCTGGGCCGAGGATCGACACCAGCAGGAGCGCCCAGATCAGCGAGTTGATCGACCGCGACGCGACGATGCAGAACAGCGCGAAGGGCCGCAGGATCAGCCGCGACGGCGTGGTGTTGGACGCCGCCAGAAAGGCCAGCGGCACCGCCAGAACGATGCCCAGCAGCGTGCCCAGCGTGGCGATGTTGATGGTGTCCCACAACGGCCCCCACAGCCGCTCCATGTAGGACCAGCGCGGCGGCCAGGCGCGATTCATCAGGTCGGCCGCGGCCGTGGGCGCGTCATAGACGAACACCCACATCGTCCGCTCGGTCATCAGGTTCCAGCACCAGACGAACAGCGCCACCAGCCCCAGCCAGCCGGCATAAAGCGCCAGCCGGCCCGCAGGGGTGCGGTGGTGCCAGATCGGCGCCTCGGCGGCGGAGATGTCGCGAACGGTCATTGCACCCACCTGCGCAGATAGCCCGAGGAGTATTCCGACAGCATGACGATGGCGATGATGATGATCAGGATCGCCCCGGCACTGTCGTATTCATAGCGCGACAGCGAGGTGTTCAGCGTCGCGCCGATCCCGCCGGCGCCGACGATGCCGATGACGGCGGATTCGCGGAAGTTGATGTCGAGCCGATAGAGCGACAGCCCGATCAGCCGCGGCATCACCTGCGGCTGGATGCCGTAGTTGATGACCTGCACCCAGGACGCGCCGGTGGCGCGGATCGCCTCGGCCTGGGCCTCGTCGATGTCCTCGATGTCCTCGGCCAGCAGCTTGGCGATGAAGCCGATGGTGGCAAAGCTCAGCGTCAGGAAGCCGGCAAAGGCGCCAAAGCCGAACAGCGCCACGAAGAAGATGGCGATGATGATCTCCTGCAGCGCCCGTGACACCGCGATGATGCCGCGACAGATCATGTAGAGCCATGCCGGCGCGATGTTGCGCGCCGCGCCGATGCCGATGGGGACGGAGATGAGCACCCCCACCACCGTGGATGTCAGCGTCATTGTCAGGCTCTCGATCAGCCCGGTGGAGATGTCGCGCCAGCGGGAGGTGAAGTCGGGCTGCAGGAACCCCGCAACGAAGCGCTGGCCGCGCTCCAGCCCGACCATCACGCGCTGCCAGTTCACCTCGACAGTGCCGATGGCGAGGACGAGATAGACGAGCGCGCCGATCGTCAGCGCATGGCGCCAGAAGCGCGACGTCACCATCTGCGGCGGGCGTTTCCACCGCGTCGGATAGGCGGGAGAGGCGGCGTCGCTCACAGCGCCCTCATCATCTTCTTGGCTTCCGCGCGTTCCTCGGCCTCGGCGGCCTCGTCCTCGGCCGCCGACTGCTGCATTGCGGTCCAGTCCTCCTCGCCGTAGATGCGGGTCAGCGCCTCCTCGGTCAGCATCGCCGGGCCGCCATCGAACACCACGCGCCCCGCCTGCAGCCCGATGATGCGGTCGGCGAACTGTTGCGCCAGCACCACGTCATGGATGTTGATGATCGCCGGCAGTCCGCGCTCGCGGCAGATCTCGACGATCAGCCGCATGATCTGGCGGCTGGTCTTGGGATCGAGGCTGGCGGTCGGCTCGTCGATCAGCAGCAGTTCCGGGTCCTGTTCCAGCGCGCGGGCGATGCCGACGCGCTGGCGCTGCCCGCCCGAGAGCGCGTCGGCGCGCTTGTCGGCATGCGCCGACAGCCCTACCCGATCCAGCAGCCGGAATGCCTTGGCGATGTCCTCGCCGGGGAAGCGGCGGGTGAAGCTGCGCCAGAACGGCACGTAGCCGAGACGGCCCGACAGCACGTTCTCCATCACCGTCAGCCGCTCGACCAGCGCGTACTCCTGAAAGATCATCCCGATCCGCCGCCGCGCCCGGCGCAACTCGCCCGACCTGAGCCGGGTGACGTCGAGATCGTTCAGCCGGACCGTCCCCTCGGTCGGCTCCACCAGACGGTTGACGCAGCGGATCAGCGTGGACTTGCCCGCGCCCGAGGGGCCGATCAACCCCACCACCTGGCCCTTGGGCACCTCGAAGCTGACGTCGGTCAGCGCCTTGTCGCCGGTCCTGTAGACCTTGGTCAGCTTCTCGACACTCAGCATGCGCGGGGCTCCGGTCGGTCACGAGAAGACGGCAGGCGGAAGACCGCCTGCCGTCGGGGGTTGGTCGAAGGTGCTCAGTTGCAAGTGTAGGTCACGCCCATCGCGGCATCGATCTGGCGGATCACCGACCAGTGCTCCTGGAAGGTGATGGGAATGAACTGCGTCTCGCCCTGGGCGCCGAACTCGGCCTGCAGCCCGGTGCCTTCCCAGTTGAAGCTGAAGAACGCCTGCTGGATCTTCTCCTGCAGGTCGGGATGCAGGTTGTAGACCACGCCATAGCCCGAGGTGGGGAAGGTGTCGGACTTGTAGATCGTGACCAGATCGTCCCGGCTGACGACGTCGCGGGCTTCCATCCGGGTCAGGACCGAATTGGCAATGGCAGCAGCATCATAGTCCTGGTTGGCCACGCCGAGGATCGAGTTGTCATGCGCCCCCGAAAAGGCCGGGGTATAGTCGGTATCGACGAAAAGACCGAACTCGGACTCGAGCAGCGCCTGCGGTGCCTTGAAGCCAGAGTTGGAGGTCTCCGAGGTGAAGGCCAGCTGTCGGCCACGAAGATCCTCCAGAGACTCGATGCCCGAGCCGGGATAGGTGATGATTTCCATCTCGTAGCCGAAGCTGCCGTCCTCGCGCGCCATCATCGCGAAGGGGCGGAAACCCGAACACGCCACGGCGATCGGGTTGCCGCCGGTGTTGATGGCGGCGACATGCAGCCGGCCCGCGCGCATCGCCTCATACTGTGCGGCGTTCGACTGGACGGGGAAGAACTGCACGGGCTTGCCGGTCACTTCGGACAGGTGGTCGAGGAACTCCTGCCACACCTCGGCATAGACCGCCGGATCCTCGACCGGGGTGTAGGCGAAGACGAGGACCGACGGGTCGATCCACTGGCTCTCGTCCACGGGGATGTCGGCGATCAGGTCGCCGTCGGCATCGCTGTAGCGTGGATCGAGTTCGAAGGCGGCGGCCGGCAGCGCGAACAGCGCGACCGTGGCAGCCGTGGCGAGCAGACGGGGGGTCATGGGATCTCTCCTGCAGATTGGGCGGACACCGTCGCCCTAGCCCGCCAATGCTACAGTTGCATGTCGGTCATGAGAAAAGCGCATGACGGTGCCGGGCAGGTCCGCCACCGACCGTTTGCCAACGGTCATGCCGGCGCACCACGACAGGCGCCGTCTAGCCGGCGCCAGAAGAGGCGAAGGCGCGGATATCGGCATCGGCGGGCGCCGCCGCGCCGCCTTGCCGCATCACCGACAGCGCAGCGGCGGCATTGGCATAGCGTGCCGCCGCCTCTGGCGATGCTCCGCGTCCCAACTCGGCGAGGAATGCACCGAAATGGGTGTCGCCGGCCCCGTTCGTGTCCACCACAGGCACACGGAACCCGGGGACCCGTCGCGCCGGGCCGCCACGGGGGACGATCAGGCAGCCGCGCGCACCGTCACGCACAGCGATGTTGCGGCAGCCGCGCGCCCGCAGCGCCTCGGCCGCCTCCTCGGGAACCGCGGCGCCGGTCATCGCCGTGGCTTCGGCCGCGCTGCAGCCCAGCCATTCGATACGGGCAAGCACCGCCGACAGCCGGTCGGGCGCAATCCGGCCGACCAGCGGGCCGGGGTCGAAGGCCAGCGGCACCGCAGCGGACAGCGCGGCGACCCAGCCGGCCAGTGCCGGCGCCGCGCCGGGATATGCCAGCGTGTAGCCCGAGACGAAGACCACATCCCCCGCTGCAGGCCGCAGGTCCGCCAGATCCGGAGACTCGATCCGTCCCTCGGCGCCGGGATGCGAGACGAAGCTGCGCTCGCCGTCCGGCGTCACGAGCACGACGCAACTGCCGCTGTCGGCCCATCGGGCGCGCGGCGCGATCAGCGGGATTCCCGCGGCTGCCAGCGCCGCCAGCAGCATCTCGCCGTTGGGGCCGCTGCCGACCCGACCGCCGCAGGCCACCGACAGGCCCGCCGCCCGGGCCGCCGCCATCATGTTGAAGCCGCCGCCCGGCGTCACCGCTGCCTCCGAGGCCAGGCTCTCGCCACCCGGCTCGGGCAGCCGGTCGATGCGATAGGTCAGGTCCACCACCGGGGCGCCCATGTGCAGAAGCCGGCGCCAGAGCATCGCCTCAGCTCCGCCGCAGGTCGATCAGGCGGCGCGCCAGTTCCGTCACCTCGACCCGGTCGATCCCGCGCAATGCGGCAACCCGGTCGGCCGGCAACACCGCGGCGCCGGCGCAGGCGCCGGCGATGCCGGCCGCGATGGCCCCGATGGTGTCGGTGTCGCCGCCCAGATTGGCCCCCATCACCGCCGCCGCCCATGGATCGCCGCGCACGGCCACCAGCACCGCAAAGGCCGCCGGCACCGATTCCTGCGCCGCAACCGAGGTACCGACGAGCCCGGCGATCCGTGCCTCCGCCGCCGGCGGCGCCAGCCCGTCGACCAGCCCGCAGGCCCATTCGATCCGCGCCGCCACCGGCGCGCCGGCCGCCCAGACGCCCTGTCGCGCACCCAGCCTGGCCGCCGCGATTCCGGCCTGTGCCGACTCGGCCCAGTCTGCGCCCTCTATGCCGGTGCTGACCGCCGCCGCCACCGCTGCGGCCGCGGCGATGCCCAGCGTGGTGTTGTGGGTCGCCCTGCAGGTCTCGGCCACCCGCGCGACGAGCCGTTCGGGCGGATCGGGTGGGGTAGCGATCCCGACCGGACCGACACGCATCGCCGCACCGTTGGTGTCGCCGGCCTGCCCGGCTTCCTCCGGCGGCGTCCCGGCGGCAATCTCCGTCAGCGCGCGCTTCGTGGAGGGGCCGAGCAGGTCGAGCAGACCGCGGGCGCGCACCCCTTCCTCCCAACGCAGGAGCGCCGCGACCCAGGCGGCATGATCGAACCGCCCGGGGTTCGCGATCAACTGCTGTGCCAGAAGAAGCGCCTGTTCGGTATCGTCAGTGACGCTGCCGGCGGGGAGGCCTCTGGAAACCGGGTGATCCGGCATGGGCGCCACGAAGCCGGCCACCCGACCATGCGCTGCGGCGATTGCCTCGGGGGCGAGCGTCTGCGTCGGCATTCCCATCGCATCGCCCAGCGCCCCGCCCAGCAGCGCGCCCAACGCCCGGTCCTCGGCCGTGTTCATGCTCAGAACTCCAGCCGCAGCGCGAAATGCGCCGGATCGAGCAGACTGACGACATGCTCGATCACCGCCCCGTCGATGCCGCGGGCGATGCGACGGGTCCGCAGAAAGGGCGTGCCGGCCGCACGGTCGAGTTGCGCCGCTTCCGCGGCCGACAGCAGGTGCAAGCCGGCCCATTCCTCTCCGCGATCCACCACCAGCCCGGCGGCGCGCAGGGTTTCGTGGATCGATCCGTCGCGCAACCCGCGCAAGGGAATGTCTTCCAGCGCCGGCACCATCGGCAGCCGGCTCAGCTCCAGCGAGACAACCTCGCCCGCAGCCACGATCCGCCGGCGCCGGTCGATGCACAGGAAGCTGTCGACCGGGCTGCCGATCTCGGCCGCAAAGGCGCACTCGCGGGCGATGCGCACCGACAGCACCTCGGTGCGAAGCTCGGTCCCGCCTTCGGCCAGCGCCCGGGACCAGCCGATCGCGTTGTCGAGGGTTCGGCCGTCAAAGGTGACGAAGGATCCCAGCCCCACCCGCGTGACGATCAGCCCGCGTTCCGAAAGGCTCTGCAGGCTCTTGCGCACCGTCGACCGGCTGGCGGCGAAGCGTGCGCCCAGCGCCGTCTCGCTCGCCAGCCGTTCGCCCGGGCCGACGCGACCAGCGCGAATGTCAGCCTCTATCGCAGCGGCGATCCGCTCGGATTTGGCAAGCGGTACGGCCATTTCGGCGGATATGCCAAGTCGGATTGACAGCGTCGAAGCCCGTTTGTTAGCCTGTATGCACCTGTTTGCTTTTCACCTACGCAGGGGCAGACTGTCAAGCGGCGCCAAGGCCCGCCACGGGCGCCGCCGCCAATCACAGGGAGATGTCGACATGAAGGCACCCATCGCTCTTGCCGGCCTGGTCGCCGGTGCAGCGCTGCTCGCCGCTCCGGCCGGGGCCGACCTGCCGTTCGAGGGCCAGACCCTGACCGTGCTGAACTGGAACGGCTACGGCTCCGACACCGAGCTTGCGCTGCGCGGCTTCGAGGAACGCACCGGTGCGACCGTCCGCCACGTCTATCACTCCGGCGGCGAGGAATTGCGCCAGATCCTGCGCTCGGGCGGGATCGGGCAGATCGATGTGGCGCTGCCGAACCCGACCTACATCCTGCAGATGGTGGAGGAGGGGATGCTCCAGCCGGTCGACCCCGATCTGTTGGACAACATGTCGAAGATCGCGCCGAATTTCCTCGAGGTGGACGATCTCTATTCCGACGGCGCCCTTTACGGCGTGCCCTGGGTCTGGGGCAGCACCGGGCTGACCTACAACACCGAGGCCTTTCCCGAGCCGCCGACCTCCTGGTTGGTACTGTGGGACGAGGCGAACCGCGGCCGCGTCGCCTTCATGGACAGCCCGATCGAGGCGGTCATGCTGGCCGCGCTGCATCTCGGGCAGGACCCGCACGACCCCGACCTCGACGCGGTGCGCAGCGCATTGGAGGAGTTGCACGAGAATGTTCAGACCTACTGGGGGTCCAGCGACGACTTCAACCGGGCGATCATCACCGGCGCGGTGACGGTGGGCAACTACTGGTCCGGCAACGCCGGGTCGCTGATCGCCGAGGGGCATCCCGTCGGCTATGTCATCCCCGACGAGGGCGCGGCCGGCTGGCTCTCTACCTGGGTGATCGTCCGCGACGCCCCCAGCAGCGACCTCGCCCATGCGTGGATCGACTGGATGATCTCGACCGAGTTCCAACTCGGCTGGGCCGAGGACCCGGAGGCCGGCGCACCGGCGCCCGCCAATGCCGAAGCCGCGGCGCTGCTCTCGGATGCGGCGCGGGGACGGGTGCAAGCCTACGGCGAGCACGCCGAGCGGCTGTCGATCATGCAGAGCCTGACGCCCGAGCAGCAGCAGGTCTACACCGATCTGCTTGCCGAAGTGAAATCGGGGCTCTGAAATTCGGCCGAAACAACGCAAGCCCTGCGGCGTGGCTGCGGGGCGTAGAGGCGGAGCGCAGTTGATCCGATCGCGGACAGGCGGACCCGGCGTCGCCCGGGCGCTGCGGCCGGCCGAATGGCCGCGGCTGGCGCTGATGGCGCCGGCAACCGCGCTGCTGATCGCGATGGTGGCGGTGCCGGTGGCGATGCTGGCCTGGTTCAGCCTGCTGTCCGGTCCCGGGGTGAGCGGTGCCGTCACCGGCCGCGAATGGGCCGTGATGCTGGACCGCCCGCAGCTCTATGGCGGGCTGCTGCTACGGTCGCTGGCGCTCGGGCTCGGGGCGACGGCACTCTGCATCCTGATCGCCTGGCCGACCGCCTGGGCGCTCTCGCGCCATGTCGCGCCGCGAACCCGTTCGGCGATCCTCGCGTTGCTGATCATCCCGCATCTGACCTCGGCGCTGCTGCTGATTTACGCGATGTATGTGCTGATCGCCCCGGGCGGACCCATGATGACGGCGCTCGCCGCGCTGGGGCTGGCGGAGAGTCGCGACACGATCCTGTTCACGCGCTGGGCCGTGCTGTTGATGCTCACCTACATGTATCTGCCGTTCATGGTGATGGCCCTCTTCGCCGCGATCGAGCGGATCGAGCCGACGGTGCTCGACGCGGCGCGGAGCCTGGGCGCGAGCGGCTGGGCGCGATTCCGCCACATCGTGCTGCCGATGACCCTGCCGGGTCTGATGACCGGGCTGGTGATCGTGTTCACGCCGGCGGCGGGCTCCTTTCTGGAGGCGCGCATCCTCGGCGGCGCAAACGGCATGATGTTCGGCACGCTGATCGCCGAGCAGATTTCGCGCGCGAACAACCAGCCGCGCGCGGCGGCGATGGCGATAACGCTGCTTGCGGTGATCCTGCTCCTGCTGGGGGTGTTTCGGCTGCTGGCAATGCGGGCATTTCCCGGCGCGATGCGCCGGCCCGGCGCGCACGGCAGCGGTGGCTGGGGCGGATGAGCGGCGTGCTGTGGCGCGGCTGGGTCTGGCTGGTGCTGGCACTGGTGTATCTGCCGATCCTCGCGCTGATCGCGATGTCCTTCAACGCCTCGCGCTACGGCACGTTTCCATTCGAGTTCACTCTGCGCTGGTACGAGGCGCTGGCCGAAAACCGCCGGCTGTGGGAGGCGACGCTGCGCAGCCTGTGGCTGTCGCTGGCGGTGGCGGCCGCGGCCGGGGCGATCGGAACCATGGCCGCGGTCTGGATGAGCCGCTTCGGCCGCGGCGGAGCGCGGGCGATGCAGGGTCTCCTCGTCACCGCGATCACCGTGCCCTGGCTGATCCTCGCCATCGCCATCCTTCTGGCGGCGCTCTGGGTCGGCGTTGGCCGCGGCCTCGTCACGCTGTTCCTCGGCTCGCTGGTGGTGGCGATGCCCTATGCCGCGCTCGTGGTGGCGACCCGTCTGCAGGGGCTGGGCCCGGATGCGGGACTCGCCGCGCGCTCGCTTGGCGCCGGCCCGGTGCGGGCCTTTCTGCTGGTCACTCTGCCGCTCATCGCGCGCGCGGTCATGTCGGGGGTGATGCTGGCCTTCGTCATCACCTTCAACAACTTCCCGCTCCATTTCTTCCTTGCGCCCTTCGGCTTCAACACCCTGCCGATGGAGATCTACAGCTATGTCATCTCCGGCTATGTCCCCGACATCAATGCGCTCTCGGCGATCATCCTCGGCGGCGCGGTGATGCTCGGCCTTGCGGTGATGGGCTGGCGCCGGCTGCGGGGGGGCTGATGGCCGAACTGGAACTCGACCGGGTGGGCATGTCCTACGGCAACACCCGTGTGCTGCACGACGTTTCGCTTCAGGTGCCGGACGGCCGTTTTCACGCCGTGGTCGGTCCTTCCGGGTCGGGCAAGACCTCGGCGTTGCGGCTGCTGGCGGGATTCGCCCGGCCCGATGCCGGTCAGGTGCGGATCGGCGGGCACGACGTCGGCGCCCTGCCGCCGGAACGCCGCGACCTGGGCATCGTGTTCCAGAACTACGCGCTGTTTCCGCATATGGATATCGCTGGCAACGTCGGCTTCGGCCTGAGGATGCGCGGCGCCGGGCGTGCCGAGATCCGCCGCCGCACCGGCGAGATGCTGGAACTCGTCGGTCTCGGCGGCCTCGGCGCACGGTACCCCGACGAGCTGTCGGGCGGCCAGCAGCAGCGCGTCGCGCTCGCCCGCGCTCTGGTGATCCGGCCCAAGGCGCTGTTGCTCGACGAACCTCTCAGCGCGCTCGACCGCAAGATCCGCCAGGAAATGCAGCTGGAACTGCGCCGCATCCAGCGCGAGGCCGGGGTGACGGCCGTCATCGTCACCCATGACCAGGAGGAGGCGCTTTCGCTGGGCGACCGGCTCACCGTGCTGGACGCGGGCCGGGTCTGTCAGGAGGGGCCACCCTTCGAGGTCTACAACCACCCCGCCTCGGTCTTCGTCGCGGGCTTTCTGGGAAACGCCAATCTGTTTGCCGGCCGGGTGCGCGCAGCCGCCGAGGGCCGCGTAGCGCTGAAGGACGCCGAGGCCGTGGGTCTCCACCTGCCGCCCGGCACGGCAGAAGGCGCCGCCGTCACCCTCTGCATCCGCCCCGAGCGCTGGCGGCTTGCCGCGGATGCCGAAGGCCCGGGCCTCGCCCTCGCCGGCCCGATCCGGCACTTGCACCAGACCGGCGAGACCGGGAACGGCGCCATCGACACCCCGCTCGGCCCGGTCGCCTTCACCGTGCTCTCGCCGGCGTTGGGCGACCTTGCGACGGGTAAGCCGGTGACACTGCACGCCACCCCCCGCGACATCCAAGTCCTCTGAGCGTCGCCCGCCCGGGGTTGCGCCGCCGACGCCGGCGGGGCACGCTCCGCCCGCGAGGGACCGAGGGAAGGACGGAGACAGGCATGGGCGGCTGGCTGGAGCTTCTGCGCGGTGTCGTGCATCCGTGGCACCATGACCATTTCGGCCACATGAACGTGCGCCATTACGCCCCCTTCTTCGACGATGCGACCTATCACCTCTGGACCCGGCTGGGATTGCCCTATTCCCGAATGCTGCCCGAACACGGCGTGCACACCGTCTCGGCCGAGGCGACCACGCGCTTCCTGCGCGAGTTGAAAGCGGGGGATCTGATCGTGATCGACGGCGGAGTTACCCGGCTCGGCACCCGGTCCGCGCGTTTCCGGTTGCGCATGCACCACGCCGACACCGGCACCCTGCATGCCACCTATGACCTCGTCGAAGTGTTCTTCGACCCGGAGGCGCGAGCCTCGGCGCCGATGCCCGAGGCGGTGCGCGTGCGGCTCGCCGCGCATCTGTTGGAGGAGACATGAGCAGCGTGGCTCCGGCCGCGGCCACCGCGGCGACCGATTTCTCCAAGACCGCCCGCGCAGCGACCGCGGCGCTGCGCAGCCTGTTCGACCCGACGCCGCTCGTGCGCAACGATTTCCTCTCGGACCGGTTCGGGGCCGATATCTGGCTCAAGCGCGAGGATCTGTCGCCGGTCCGCAGCTACAAGATCCGCGGCGCCTTCACCGCCATGCGCAAGGTGCTGGCCGCCACCCCGCGGCAGGGGCATTTCGTCTGCGCCTCGGCGGGCAATCACGCGCAGGGCGTGGCCTATGCGTGCCGGCATTTCGGCGTGCGGGGAACGATCTTCATGCCCGTAACCACGCCGCAGCAGAAGATTGCCAAGACCCGCAGCTTCGGCGGCGAGGCGATCGCGATCCGGCTGACGGGCGACTATTTCGACCAGTCGCTGGCCGCTGCGCAGTCATTCTGCCGGTCGGAGGAGGCACATTTCCTGTCACCCTTCGACGACGACGACGTGATCGAGGGGCAGGCCAGCGTGGCCGTCGAACTCATCGATCAACTCGCCGCCCCGCCGGATCTGGTGATCCTGCCCGTCGGTGGCGGCGGGCTTTCGGCGGGCGTGACCGCCCTCCTCGCAGAAGAAGCGCCGGGCACCGAAGTCGTCTATGTCGAGCCCGCCGGCGGTGCGAGCCTGACTGCGGCTCTGTCTGCCGGGCGGCCGGTGCGGCTCGACCGCGTTGACAGCTTCGTCGATGGCGCGGCGGTGGCGCAGATCGGCGTGCAACCGTTCCGGCATCTGGCCGGCGTCGATCCGGCCCGGGTTCTGTGCGCGCCCGAGAACCGCATCTGTGGCACCATGCTGGAACTGCTCAACATCGAGGGCATCGTTCTGGAGCCCGCGGGGGCGCTCGCGCTCGATGTGCTGCCGGAACTGCGCGCGCGCATCGCCGGGCGCCGGGTGGTCTGCGTCACCTCCGGCGGCAATTTCGATTTCGAACGGCTGCCCGAAGTGAAGGAGCGGGCGATGCGCCACTCCGGGCTGAAGAAGTATTTCCTGCTGCGCCTGCCGCAACGGCCCGGCGCGCTGCGGGATTTTCTCGAGATGCTGGGGCCGGAGGACGACATCGCGCGCTTCGAGTATCTGAAGAAGTCCGCCCGCAACTTCGGCACCGTGCTGCTCGGGATCGAGACCGTCGCCGCGGCGAATTTCGTCACGCTCTGTGCCCGGCTGGAGGCAGCCGGCTACGATTTCCGCGACATAACGGAGGACGAGACACTGGGCGGGTTCGTGATCTGAAACGGGGCCCGGTTCCGGCGATGCTGCGGCCATGCGGGGGGGCACTGACATTTCGACAGGTGGCACCTGGTCACGGCCGGACCGGCTGCCCGCCAAGCGCGGCGACGAAGGCCGTGCGCGAGTCCGCATAGCACGACAGCAGGCCCGGCAGCTCCACCCCGGCGGCATCGCCCGCCGCGGCGCGCAATTCGCCATCGGCACAGAGGCGGGCGAGTTCGGCGAAACCAAGGTTCAGCGCACTGCCCTTCAGGGAATGCAGATCGGCAGCCAGCGCGTCAGGCTCCGGTGGCACATCCGACCTGGCGGCAGCCCCGAGGCGGTCGACAACCTCCTGCACCTCTTCGAGGAAGAGCTCGACGACTTCGGCGAAGGCCTCCTCGCCCACCTCGGACCGCAATTCGGCCACGCGCTCCCAGTCGATCATCTCCGCCTCCGCCGCTGCAGCACCGGCCCACCGGGGCCGGGCTGCCGGGCCGCACCCTCGCGTCGCGACCTTAAATTCACGTTACCGCATCTGCTCGCGCGAAACTGACCTTCATCGCCGGTTAAGACGAAGATGCGACACCGGCACGCGGACAGATGGTGTGCGGAGGGCGGCTTGGGCGCTGCAGAACTGGGACAGGCGAGAGCGTCACTGCCGCTTCCGGCGGAAGCGGCACCGCGGCCGTTGCAGGCAACGGCCGTTCGGCACGTTCTGGTGGTGGACGACAGCCGCGGTCAGCGGCGTCTGCTGGCCCGCATGCTGTCGGGCTGGGGCCATGTCGTGCGCGAGGCCGCCTCCGGCGCCGAGGCGCTGGCGCTGTGCCGCGAGGGCCCGGTCGACCTGATCCTCTCGGACTGGATGATGCCCGGCATGTCCGGGCTGGAATTCTGCCGCGCCTTCCGCGCCCTGCCGCGCGCGGGCTACGGCTATTTCATCCTGCTCACCTCGAAGACCGAGAAGGACGCCGTCGCGCAAGGGCTGGAGGAAGGCGCCGACGACTTCCTGTCGAAACCGGTGAACCCCGACGAGCTGCGCGCGCGCATCACTGCGGGCGAGCGCATCCTGCGGATGGAACGCGAGCTTCAGGAGAAGAACCGCCTCGTCAGCGACACGCTGGCCCGGCTGCAGGCGGTGCATGATTCGCTCGACCGCGACCTCATGCAGGCGCGGCACCTGCAACAATCGCTGGTGCGCGAGCACGACCGCCGTTTCGGCCCGGCGCAGGTGTCGTTGCTGCTGCGCCCCTCGGGTCATGTCGGCGGCGATCTGGTGGGGTTCTTCCCGATCGGCACGGACCGGGTGGGGCTGCATGCGATCGATGTATCGGGCCACGGCGTGACCTCGGCGTTGCTGACGGCCCGGCTGGCAGGCCTGTTTTCCGGCGCGGTGCCCGAGCAGAACATTGCGCTGATGCCAAGCCCGCAGGGTGGTTTTCAGGGCAGGCCGCCGGCCGAGGTGGCGGCCACGATGAACCGGTTGATGCTGGAGGAAATCGCCACCGACCACTACTGCACCCTCGCCTATGCCGAGCTTGCGCCCGACACCGGCGTCGTGCGGCTGGTGCAGGCAGGCCATCCGCATCCGCTCGTGCAGCGCGCCAGTGGCGAGATCGAGTTTCTCGGCGCGGGCGGGTTGCCGATCGGGCTGATCGCCGAGGCAAGCTATGAAGGGCTGGAAACGCAGCTTCGCTGCGGCGACCGGCTGCTGATCCTGTCCGACGGCGTCACCGAATGCGAAAGCCCGGACGGAACCGAACTCGGCGAGGCCGGGCTGCAGCGGCTGGTGACCGGGCTGATGGGGCTGCGCGGCCAGGACTTCCTGGAGTCGTTGCTGGCCGCACTGGCGCAGCATGCCGGCACCGATGAGTTCCGGGACGATGTCTCGGCGGTGCTGGTCGAATACGCAGGCGGCTGAACCGACGTCGGCAGGGTGTGCAGTGCCGCCCGCTGTGAGCACCCCCCGGAGACCCGCGCGCGACACCGTCGGCCATCCGGCGGTCTGCAGACGTGGCACGAGGGGCTTCGGCAAACGGGCGAACTGCTGCCCGGCGTTGGCGGTGCCTTTCCGCGCCGCATTCCGCGCGAGACGCAGGTCGGCTTCCGGCCGGCCGCACGAGATCCGCAATTCGCCGCGATCACTCGACCATACTTCGGCGCAGCTCGGAGAGCCGGCGCAGGGCACGGTGCAGCGCCACGCGCACCGCACCCTCGGTCATGGAGAAGCGCCCGCCGGCCTCGGCGAAGGACAGGCCGTGCAGGCCGATGGCGCGCACGATTTCGGCTGCGCGCGGTTCCAGACGGCCGATCAGCTTCTCCATGTCGGCCGCCTCGGTGGGATCCCGTTCGGCCGGGGCGGCGAGGACTTCGGCGAAATCGTCCACCGGCAGATGCACGCGCCGCCCACGGGCGCGGAAGGCATCGATGATCTTGTGCCGCGTGAGCGCATAGAGCCACGGCCGGAGCGGCGCCTCTTCCCGCCAGGTGTGACGCTTGAGATGGATGGCCAGAAGCGTTTCCTGCAGGATGTCTTCACGCTGCGCAGGATCGAGACCACCGCCGCGGGCCGCTATTATCCCGCGCAGGACCGGTGCGACAGCGTGCAGGAACCGCGCATAGGCGGCCGTTTCACCACGGTTCGCGGCGCGCATCAGCGCCTCCCAGTTCTCGCCCCGACGGGCCGGTGTCGGTCGCTTCCGGGCGCTTCGGTCGATGGGTGTGGTGCAGGTCATGGCGTGTCCCTTGAATTCGGAATACCTATTCCGTAAATCAGGCGGGATCGCAGGACAAAGAGAAATTCAGAACGATGAGTTCAAATAAGGGTGACCCCGGATTTCCGGGCCGGAGACAGACCAGGCAGCAGCGTGACGTTGCCACGGCCGACCCCGTGACGACCGTCGCGCGGCCCCGAGGACGGGGCAGGCCGCGGAATGTGACACCTCAAGCTGCCCTCGAGGCGGCGATGCGGGTGTTCTGGGCCGAGGGTTTCGATGGTGCCTCGATTGATCGGCTCAGCCGCGCGATGGGCATGCCGCGCGCCACGCTCTATCAGGAGCATGGCGGCAAGGAGGGGCTGTTCCTCAACACGCTCGAACATTTCACCCGGACGCGCATGACCGACCCTATGGCCGCCCTGAACGGACAGGGGCCCTTGCGGCAGGATCTGCTGCGGTTCTACGATGCCGTGATCGACATGGCGTTGTCGGAGGCCGAGGCGCCGGGCTGCCTGATCGCCTCTTCCCTCAGCGCCGCGGCCGGATCCAACATGCGGCTCCGGGCGGAGCTCGGCCGCCAGTACAACGACCTCGAGGCGCTTCTGGCGCAGCGCTTTGACGACGCACCGGATGAGTTGGCCCCGCAGGGAACCTCGCCCGAAACGCTGGCACTTCTGGCCGCCTCGGTCGCACGTGGCATGATGCTGCGGGCCCGGGCCGGCGCCGACCGGGACACGATGCGTGCCGCCTGCCGGGCGGCCGTCGACGTGCTGTGCCCGCCGCAGCCGTTCCCGGAGGTCGAGGATGTGCCGGACGCCGGCCGCTGATCCGGCGGCCATCGTCGCCCCTCCGCCCTTTCCGCTGCCGGCAGGCGCGCCGGCCCTTGCCGCCGCGCGGGTGGCACGCAGGCGCAGAGGCCGGGCGGCGCAGACATGGGATGGCGCTTTCGTCGACACCGCACGCCTTTCATGCGGCAGCCTGCGCGTCACGCGCATTGAACCCGAAGCCCCGGCCACTCCCTTCATCCGGGTCGCCGGCTGCGGCGCAATTCCCTCACGCAGCTGTCACCGGGCGTGATCGGGCATGCGGCGGGCAGCCTGTCGGCGAGGGTAACCGAACCGGTCGGGCGGACGTAGGGACCGGCAGGCCCGCGTTGCCGAAGCAAACTGGCGCGCGGACCTGTCACGGCGCGCTGCACATGGCTGCTCGCGGCGCCGTGATCGAAGTCAACCGAACCGGAAACGCCCGATGACGACGGAAGAGCTGATTGCTGCCATGGCCGCCGACCGGCGCCGGCACCGGCCGCCCCGCTGGGGGCCGGTCGTGATGGCGGCGCTTGTATCGGCCGCCCTGTTCGGGCTGTTCTGGTCGCCGCGGCCCGATCTGGCCACCGCGCTTGCCGGAGCGCTGCTGGTCAAGACGGCATTTCCCCTCGCCCTTGCTGCAACGGCTCTGGCACTGGCGTTCCGGCTGGCACGGCCCGCAGCATGGGCGCCGGTTCGCCCGGCCCTCGCGCTGGCCGGGCTCGCGGCCTTGGGGCTTCTGGCGGGCGCAATCACCTTGCAACCGACGGCGGTGCGGGCAGAAGCCTGGAGCGAGGCCCGGCTTGCCCTGTGTCTCGTCTCGATCCCGGCACTCGGCGCCTTGCCGATGGCGACCGCCTTCCATCAGCTTCGCCGGGGGGCAAGCAGCGATCCCGCCCGCACGGGATTGTGTGCCGGCCTCGCGGCGGGGGGAATAGGCGCAATGCTCTACTCGCTGGCGTGCAGCGACGACAGCCCGCTGTTCTTCGTGCCGGCCTATGGGGCGGCGATCATCGGCATGGGCGAGCTCGGCCAGATCCTCGGGCGGCGCTGTCTCGGTATCTGATGGGACGCACGGCGGATCGCTGCGCGCTGGTCCGGTCCGGTTGGCGCCGGGAAGTCAGAAAGCTGTGACGGCACGTGTGGACCGAAGATATGGACCGGGCGCCCGCCGGCCTCTATCACCTTGGGGATGACTGGCGATCCAGACACGGCGGCCCGGGCGGCCGAAGCCCTCCTTGACGAGGTGCGCGCATCCTATCCCGCAGGGATACCGAATCTCTATCGCACCCTGATGGCGAATCCGGCGGTGCTGTCGGGCTTTGTCGCGCTGGACCTCAAACTCGAGACGCACGGGCGGCTGACCGCAGCCGAACGGTTGCTGGTGGGGCTGGTTACAGCGCGCGAGGTCGACTGCGCCTATTGCCGCGCCGCGCTGTCCACCGAAGCTCGCGCGGCTGGTGCCGCCGAGCAGATCGTCGAGGCGATCCTGAGCAGCGGCCAGCCCGGAGAGCGGCGCGCCCGGGCGCTGTCCCAGGCCACCGCACGCGTGCTGGAACTGCATGGCCGGCTGCCACGCGCCGAGATCGCGCATTTCCGCCGTCAGGGGCTGGAGGAGGCCGACCTGCTGGAGGTGATCTCGGTGGTCGGCCTGTTCACCATCGCGACCTATGCCAACAACCTCCTGCGCACCCGAATCGATCCCGAATACCGCCCTCCGCGCGGCTGACACCGTGCACGGCCGGCAGCTTGGCGCCGGGGACGGGAATGGGTAGGCCGCGATCCGGCCGGAGCGACGCGGCGGCCTTCGGATCATCGAAGTCGCGCAGCTGCAGGTTCTCGCCCGTGGCGCTTGCCCGGGCCGAATCGCCCTTTCCGCGGCATTCTGCCTGCGGGATCACATGGCTCAGCCGCCGTCCGGCAGGTCCAGCGCGAAGACGGTGCCCCCCGGCCCGGTGGCTGCCACGGTCAGCGCGCCGCCGTGGGCCTGTGCCAGTTCCGAGGCGATCATCAGCCCCAACCCGGTTCCACCACTGCCGGGTTTCTCGCCCCGCAGATTGGCCAGCACGAAGTCCGGCAGCCCGGGGCCGTCGTCGCGCAGTTCCAGACTGACGCGGGCGCCGTCGCGTCGGGCGGTGACGGCGATCTCGGTGGCACCGGCGTCGGTGGCATTCCGCACGAGGTTGAGCAGGATGCGATAGACCTGGTCGAAATCGGCGTCGAGAACCGTGCCGGCACCGGACGCCACATGCAGCCGCGGGCCCAGCGGCGGCGGCAGAAGGCCGGTGGCGACCACTTCCTCGATCACCTCGTCGATAAGGAAGCGCACCCGATCCGGCCGGGCCTCATCGGCCCGGCCTGCCTGAAGGGTTCGGTGGCACAGCTCCACCGCCCGCTCCAGCGAGCGCGACAGCACGTCGGCACCGGCGCGGACCTTGGCGTCGCCGTGCCCCGCCAGACGGTCCGAGAGCAGTTGCGCCGTGGCCAGAAGGTTGCGCAGATCATGCACCAGCTTGCGCACTGACTGGCCGACCTCGGCAAGTTGCTCGCCGCGCAGATCACGGATGATGACCAGCAATTCCGCAGCGCCGGCATCGCCGAAGACGGTGCTGCGGACTTCGGCGGGGACCAGCGTGCCGTCGCGACGGCGGCACGAGAGGTCGTCGCGCTGCCAGGCACCGCGGCGCATGGTCTCGTGAAGGAACGCCTGCAGGCGCGGCAGTTCGTGACTGTGGAAATCCTGCGCCCGCATGTGGCGCAATTCTTCGGCGGTATAGCCAAGCAGCGCGGCAGCGGCGGCATTGGCCGCCCGGATGCGCCCGCTGCCAGCCTCGAGGATCACGGCAGCATCCTGCATGCCGTGGAACAACTCCTCGAAGCTGGCGGGCCCGGCGGCCGGCCTGACGGGTTCGGACACGGCGCCATCCTGTCGTTCGGCCCTATAGGCGGGAGTGTGAAGACAGCGCATCGGGCTGTCAAACGGACCTGTGGCCGGCGGATCCGCACGTCACCGGAAGCCGCAAGCACCTGCCGGGCGCATGACCGGTCAGGGCGGCAACGGCCGGGCGCCGGGCATCGCCACATGCCGGGCTGGCTCAATCACGGCTGCGAGAGGAATCGTAACGCATCCTGCCCCGTTGGCGTCCTGCCGTGCGGGACCCGACGCCGGACCCGCCGGACGGGCCCTGACCAAAAAATCGGAGAGCTTGATCATGACCAGAACCGTTCCCAGCCTCGCCCTCGCCACCTCGGTCGCGACCGCCCTGACGCTGGCCGGCGGCCATGCCACCGCGCAGGAGGCAACGATGGAGAAGTGCTTCGGCGTCTCGCCCGCTGGCGAGAACGACTGCGCCGCCGGGCCGGGCACGACCTGCGCAGGCACCTCGACGGTGGACTGGCAGGGCAACGCATGGACGCTGGTGCCCACCGGCACCTGCGAAGACATGGAACTGCCGGCGATGGAAGACGGCACGCCGCGCTTCGGCTCGCTCGAGGAACTCGACCGCGACCTGCCGACCGGCTGAGCCGCGCCGTTCCTTGCGACTCCCGCGCGGGCGGGCCCCGACGGTCCGCCCGCGCGCCCCACGCCTGCCAGACGGAACCTTGCCATGCCAGCGCTTCCCGCCACGCCGGGGCTGAGCTTCAAGCCCGAGCATTTCGACGAGATCGCCGCCCGACCCGGCGCCGTGGGCTTCTATGAGGTCCATGCCGAGAACTACATGGGCGCAGGCGGCCCGCCGCATGCCATGCTGACGCGGCTGCGCTCCGACCATGCGCTGTCGCTGCATGGGGTGGGGCTGTCCATCGGTGGCGCCGGCCCGCTCGATACCGATCATCTGCGTCGCCTGCGCGCGCTGGTCGACCGCTACCAGCCGGAAAGCTTTTCGGAGCATCTCGCCTGGTCGAGCCATGGCGCGGCCTGGCTCAACGATCTGCTGCCGCTGCCCTACAACGAGGAGACACTTGACCGCGTCTGCGAACATGTCGATCAGACGCAGGAGGCGCTCGGCCGTCGCCTGCTGCTGGAAAACCCCTCCAGCTACCTCGCCTTCGAGGCCTCGACGATGTCGGAGACCGCGTTCCTGCGCAGCGCCGTCCGGCGCACCGGCTGCGGGTTGCTGCTGGACGTGGCGAATGTCTTCGTCTCGGCCACCAATCTGCGCAGCGACGCCCGCAGTTATCTCGCGGATTTCCCGCTGGAGGCGGTCGGCGAGATCCATCTGGCCGGCCACACCGCCGAGGATCTGCCCTCCGGGCCGCTGCTTATCGACACGCATGGCGCGCCGGTGCCCGATCCGGTCTGGACGCTCTACGCCGAAGTGATCGCACGCACTGGCCCGCTGCCAACGCTGATCGAATGGGACACCGACGTGCCGGCCTTCACCACGCTGCTGGACGAGGCCGCCCGCGCGCGTCGCGTTCTGGAAGGAGGCCGCGATGCCCGCGCCGCCTGATCCGCTCACCCGACCGGGCCTGCCGACCCACGCCCCAATCGAGGCCGCGCTCGCCGCGGCGCTTTGGCAGGGAACGGTACCCGCCGGGCTGACCGCACCCGATCCGCAGGAAATCGCCCGGCGCTTCGCGGTCTACCGCAACAATGTCGCCCATGGTCTGTCCGCGGCGCTGGCGCGGCGCTTTCCGGTGGTCGCCCGGCTGGTGGGCGAGGATTTCTTCGCCGCCATGGCGCGGGCATTTGCCGCCGAACACCCGCCCCGCGACCCGCGGCTGATGCAGTGGGGCGCGGCGCTGCCGGGCTTTCTGCAGGGCTTTCCGCCTGTGGCGGCGCTGCCCTATCTGCCCGATGTCGCCCGGCTCGAAATCGCCCGCGGCACGGCTTATCATGCCGCCGATGCCGACCCGATGGCGCCCGACCGGCTTGCGGCGGCGCTGTCCGGCGCGGCGCCGGAGTCGATGCGGCTGGGCCTGCATCCGTCGGTGACGCTGCTTTCCTCGCCCTGGCCGATCGTGGGGATCTGGCGGGCCAATCAGGCCGGCGCCGATCCGCAGGCCCGCGCCCGGCTGCGCAACGCCAGGGGCGAAGCCGCGCTGGTGGCCCGCACGCCGTCTTTCGAGGTGGTTGTCGAATTGCTGGATGCCGCAACGCATGCGGTGCTGTCGGCACTGGCGCAGGGCGCCCCCCTCGGCCGGGCCGCCGATGGCCGCGACCCGACCGAAGCGCTGACGCTGCTTCTGCGCCACGGGCTTGTCACCCGGTGCAGCGCCGACCCCGGGGCCGATCCGGGGCCGGACGTTGCAACCGGGTCCGATCCGATACCCCATTCCGAAATCATGAAGGGAGATGCCCAGTGACCCCCCATCAGACCGACAGCGCCGACGCCCCTGCCCCCGAACAGGGTCGCCTCGCCCCCGCCGTGGCCTTCCTGCGCCGGGTCAACGGCATGGGGGGCTACCTGCCCTACGACCTCGTGGCGCTGGCCGCCCGGCTGTTTCCGGCGGCGGTTTTCTGGAACTCCGCCCGCACCAAGGTGGAGGGTTTCTCGATCAAGGAAAGCACCTTCTTCCTGTTCGAGAATGTCTATGCGCTGCCGGTGATCCCGCCGGCCCTGGCGGCGGTGGCCGCCACCATCGCCGAGCATGTGCTGCCGGTGCTGCTGGTGCTGGGCCTGCTCACCCGCCTGTCGGCGCTGGGGCTGCTGATCATGACGGCGGTCATCCAGATCTTCGTCTTTCCCGAGGCCTGGGTCACCCACGGTCTCTGGGCCGCGGCGTTCCTGATCGTCATCGCCAACGGCCCCGGGCGCCTCTCGCTCGACCGGTTGTTCCGCCTCGACCGCTGAGCCAGCGGTTCCCCGACTGGCTCACAGCGGCCAGACCAGCAGCAGCAGCGGCACGCTGGCACCCACCACCAGAACCTCGAGCGGCAGGCCAAGGCGCCAGTAATCGGTGAAGCCGAAGCCGCCGGGGCCAAGGATGAGGGTGTTGTTCTGGTGCCCGATTGGGGTGAGGAAGGCACATGAGGCCCCGATCGCCACCGCCATCAGGAAGGTGTCGGGATTGACCCCGAGGGTCGCGGCGATACCCAGCGCGATGGGGCTGAGCACGGCCGCGGTGGCGGCGTTGTTCATCACGTCCGACAGGAACATGGTCACCACCAGCACCACCGCCAGCGCGGCGATGGCGTTGCCCTGGGCGATGGTCTCGACCATGAAGCGCGCGAGCAATTCGGCCGCCCCGGTCGCCTGCATCGCGCCGGCCACCGGCAGCAGCGCCCCCAGCAGCACGATCACCGGCCAGTCGATGGCGGTATAGATCTGCCGCAGGGGCACCGTGCGCAGGACCATCGTGGCCAGCACGGCAAGCGCGAAGGCCGGCGCCGCCGGCAGCAGGCCAAGCGTCACGACGGCGACGGCAGAAAGCATGATTCCACCGGCGAACAGCGCCTTGCGCTTGTCGGGAATGCGCAGGTCGCGTTCGCCCAGCGGCACGCAACCCGTTTCATTCACGAATTCCGCCATCACCTCGGCCGGACCCTGCATCAGCAGCAGGTCTCCCGACCGCAGCCTGAGCGCGCGCAACCGCGACCTCGGCGGCCGGCCGGCGCGCGAGACGGCCAGCAGGTTCAGACCATACCGCGTGCGCAACCGCAGACCGCTGGCCGACCGCCCGACGATGGTCGCGCCCGGCAGCACGGCCAGTTCACGCAACACGATGTCCTCGTCGCGCTCCCTGCCGCCACCTTCCGCCTCTTCGTCGCCTTCATCCGCCTCGACCGTGTCCGCACTGGCCACCTCCGACGCCTGCTGGGCCTCGGCGCCGTCCTTGCCGCCCTTGTCCTCCCCGGCGGACTGCCCCTGTTCCTCCAGCGCGATGCCGAAGACCGCAAGCGCCTCGGCCAGCGCCTCCACATCGGCGTCCAGCACCAGAACGTCACCGGCCTGTATGCGCCGGCCGCCATGCGGCGCGGTCATGCGCACCTCGTTGCGCACAAGCCCGACAATCTGCCCGCCACTGTCCTCGATCTCCTTCTCGAAACTGCGCAGTGTCAGGCCGACGGCCTTGCTCTTCGCCGGCACGCGCACCTCGGTCAGATAGGTGCCGGTGTCGAACGCCTTGCCCACGGAGGACTTGCGCGCGGGCACCAGCCGCCAGCCGATCAGCGCGACGAACACAACCCCGAGGACCGCCACCGCCGCGCCCACGGGGGCGAAGTCGAACATGGCGAAATGGCCCATGCCCGCCTCGGCGCGAAAGCCCGAGACGATCAGGTTGGGCGGCGTGCCCACCAGCGTGGTCATGCCGCCCAGGATGGTGCCGAAGGCGAGCGGCATCAGCACCTGGCCCGGCGTCAGATCCAGGCGTCCGGCCAGTTGCACCGCGACCGGCATCAGCAGCGCCATGGCACCCACGTTGTTCATGAAGCCCGACAGCGCCGCCCCCAGCCCCAGCAGCGCGAGCATGCCCCCAAGCCGCCCGGCCTCGCGCGGCAGCACGGCCCGGGCCAGCCAGTCCACCGCGCCGGTGGTCTGCAGCCCGTGGCTGAGCACCAGCACGCAGGCGACGGTGACGACGGCCGGATGGCCGAAACCGGCAAAGGCCTCCGCGGTCGGCACCAGCCCGACGACGACACAGGCCATCAGCGCCGCCAGCGCCACCACGTCGTGGCGCAACCGCCCCCAGAGGAACAGCGCCAGCGTGGCCGTCAGAATCCCGAGGATCAGCATCTGCGGGATGGTCATCGGGGCAGCCCTTCCGCCAGTGTCGCGCCGACATGAACAGAACGGACCGGCCGCTTCAACCGGCCGTCGCGGGCGCGACCGGGGGGCTTGCCGAAACGGCGGCAATGGCCTCACCTGCCTGCAGGTGCGGTCCCGCCCGATCGGGCGACAGGGCGGGACACTGACAAGTGCGAACCAGGGCAAGCGGAGGGATGGCGTGTCGCGCAGGCAGACAGAAGGGAGGGTGGAGCGTCTGCGCACCACGCTCGACGGGCTTTACAACGGCCGGTCGAAGGCCGGGCTGCGCTTTCGGCTTGGGCTGCTCGGCTTCGACCTGATCATCGTGGCAAGCTATGTGGTGACCGGGATCCTGGGCCTGCCGGACGGGTTCTGGATGCTCGATCTCGTGCTGGCCGCGATCGTGCTGGCCGACCTGACGGCCCGCTGGCTGATCTCCGAGAGCACCCGGTCGTTCCTGTTCCGCAACCCGTTCCACTGGGCCGACATGGTGGTGATCCTCAGCCTGGTCGCACCGCTGATCTTCGGCGATTTCGCCTTCCTGCGGGTGCTGCGGGCACTGCGCGTCGCGCGATCCTACCGGGTGCTGCAGGAGTTGCGTCAGGACAGCCGGTTCTTTCGCCGCAACGAGGAGATCATCCAGCGCACGGTGAATCTGGGCGTGTTCATCTTCGTGGTATCGGGCACCGTCCACGCCCTGCAGAAGGACATCAACCCCGAGATCACAACCTGGCTGGATGCGCTCTATTTCACCATGGCGGCGCTGACGACCACCGGCTTCGGCGACATCGTTCTGGTGGGGCTGTCGGGCCGCTGGCTGTCGATCGCCATCCTGATCGTCGGCGTGGGGATGTTCCTCCACCTGCTGCAATCGGTGTTCCGCCCGCCCAAGGTGCGGCAGAAATGCAAGACCTGCGGGCTGCTGCTGCACGAACCGGACGCCGTTCACTGCAAGCACTGCGGCCACGAGATCAAGATCGAGACCGAGGGCGCCTGACGCCGTGGGGCAGGATCATGGGCCGGTCTGCCGGGCCATCGGACGGGGCAGGTCTTGGAACAGGATCCGGGCGACGCGACCTTCAGCCTTTGGGGCGAAGTCGAATCCTGCCCGCGGTCGATGACTACACCCGCGCCACTCTGCCAGATCGGGATGATCGTGGCACTCTTCGCCGCGGCGCAGATCTTGCGGATGATCGTCACGCCGTGACTGGAGGTGTGGGCGGCGCGGCGGCTGGCCCCGCTGGCGGTCGCGCCTGGTGGCGATCATGCTTCGCAGACTGCGGGGGGCGTTCTTCGTTGCGCTGATCTGGGTCGCAGTCTCGCATCATGAGCGACGTCGCCTCGCCGTCGCAAAGCAGTGTTCTGGAAATCGCCGCGACCATTGCGACGGCCTGGATGGCGGTCGGTTTCGCCCCGCAACTGATCCGGAACCGGCCGTTGCGGCGGCAGGTGACCTGGGCGGCCTGGATATGTATCGGCCTGCTCTACCTCGGCCCGATTGACGGCGCGGCGGCCTTCCTCGACGCAATTGCCGTGACCTTCGAGACGTTCCGCCTCTCGGTGCTGCCGCTGCTGAAGGGTGCGAAGGTCACAGGGATGCTGTGTCCTGGTGCCCGAAGGGTTCTGCGCATCCTCGTCGGCCGGCTGACCCGAAGCGAGGACATCTCGCCGTCGGGGATGGCTGATCGCCCGCAACCCGGCCGTGCTCAACGCGGCTCGAACCGGCCCAAGGGAATGCGCAGATAGGAATGACCGTCTGCCTCCGGCTCGGGCAGGCGACCGCCGCGGATGTTGACCTGCAGCGCCGCCAGCATCTGGTCGGGCAACGGCAGGGTCGCGTCGCGTTCGTCGCGGGTCTTCAGGAACTCCCGGCTGTCGATGCCGTCCCGGACATGGACGTTCCGCGCGCGGTGTTCGGCGACCGTCGCCTCGAACTGCGGCGGGGCTCCATCGTCGGGATAGTCATGCCCGACGAACAGCCGCGTCTCGGACGGCAGATCAAGGATGGCGCGGATCGAGCGCCAAAGGTCTTGCGACGACCCGCCGGGAAAATCGGCCCGGCTTGTACCGCTTTCGGGATACATCAGCGTGTCGTGCACGAAGGCGGCGTCCCCCGCGACATAGGTGATCGAGGCCAGCGTGTGCCCGGGCGAGAACATCACCCGCACCGGGATGCGCCCGACCATGAACTCCTCGCCCTCGGCAAACAGCCGGTCCCACTGACGACCGTCGGCCGGAAAAGCCTCGCCCAGATTGTAGAGCTTCTTCCAGAGCTTCTGGACCTCCACGACCTTCTCGCCGATGGCCCGGGGCGCGCCAAGGCGCTCAGACAGATACACCGCTGCCGAGAAATGGTCTGCATGCGGATGGGTATCGAGAATCCACGCCACCTCGATACCCCGATCGCGGACATGCGCGAGGATTTCGTCAGCGCTTTCGGTCGTTACCGCCCCCGCCTGCGGATAGTAATCCCAGACCGGATCAATGATGGCGCCCTGCATGGTTTCCGGATCGTGCAGCACATACTGCAGGCTTCCGGTCCTGCGATCGAAAAAGGCGGTGACGACGGGAGAGGGCATCATACATTCCACTTCTTGCATTTCTAAAGGTCGAAGTGGGTGTTCCGACCCGGGTTTCAACCCCCGCGCCGGCGTCGTCCGACTCAGATGCGCTCGAGGCCCCGCACAAGTCGGTTCGCGGGTCTTGCATGGCCGCCCCCGAGACGACTGCCGCGCAGCATCCGGCCGGCAGCATGCTCGCCCGGCAGAGGTCGCGGTGTGTGCGGCTGGCCGCGTCGCGGGCGCTGTCGAACACCGCGGCCCCGTTATCGCGCAGGGCCTCTACCCTGCGCCTGACGCCCCGCGCCGGCGCCGCGTCGCCCTGAGAGGCCGCGGCCCGATACGCCCTTCGCCCCGTGCATCTCGATGCCGAGATCCCCGGCGACGCCCCTTCGGCCCAGTCCAGTGCCGCGGCTTTCGCAAGCCGCCGCGGCGCGGTCCTTCACCGTGCTCAGCGGAAGCGGGCCATCGCCTTCTCGAAGGCCCCTGACATGCTGTCCCAGGCCTTGTCGAAGCCGGACTTCATATCGGCCCAGGCGTCGTCACTGGCCTCGCGCATCTCCTTCAGCTTGGCTTCTGCTTCGTCACGCTGCTCGCGCAACTCCTTGATCTGCTTCTCATACTCGATCTTTGCATCGGCCTCGGCCTCGGCCGCCTTGGCCTGAAGCTTCTCGATATCGGCGTTCCACTGATCCAGCCTTGCCTTGGCCTTTGCGATGTAGTCGTCCTTGTCGGCCATTCCTGCATCCTCCAACAGGTTTCGCGGCGACACATGTTTGCATGACGCAGATCAGGCCACAAGTAAGACGCAGGGCGCAACTGCGCCGGATGAAGCCGAAAGGAGGCCCCCGATGTCCGAGACCACGAAACTGACCCTGCCCATCGCCCGTCTCGCCCGCGAAAACGACGAGTTCCGCACGGTGCTGTGGACCGGCGACAAGGCGCAGCTGGTGCTCATGGCGATCCCCGAGGGCGGCGAGATCGGCGGCGAGGTCCATGACGGCCACGACCAGTTGTTGTATTTCGTCGCCGGCACCGGCGAGGCGAAGATCGGCGATACCAGCGGCCCGATCGGTGAAGGCGACGTGGCCATCGTCCCGTCCGGGGCCTGGCACAACTTCCGCAACACCGGCTCCGGCATGCTGAAGCTCTACACCACCTACAGCCCGCCCGAACACGAGCCGGGCACCGAACACGCAACCAAGGCCGAGGCGGACGCCGAGGGCTGATGGCGCCCCGCAAGCCGCATCGCAGCCGTTTACCGCGGGTCCGGCCATCTGCCGCTCCCGCGGGCAGCAATCAACCGGACTGCGGACTGCGACGTTGACCAGGCACGCATCGTGAAAGGAGCAAGACAATGGCCGACACGGGAAAAGATCCCCATGCAACCGCCAGCGCCGAAGAACGCCGCGCACTTGATGCCGAAGAGATGCAACTCGCCGACATGACCCGCCAGCCGGCGCTCGGTGAGCTTTCGAGCCGCGAACTTTCGGACCTCGTGAGCCGCCTGCGCACGCGCCGCAACCGCGCCAGCGACATTGCCCACCGCCAGGGGCGCGAGGCGCGCGCCAAGGCCGACCGGGCGGGGGCGACGCCGGCCAGCGGCAACGCCGGAACGCTGAGCAAGCACGACTTCCTCAACGCCGCGCTCGACCGCGCCATGGCGGAGCGCAAGGCGCGTGGGGACACGTCCGACGAAGGCCCCTCGGGGCAGGACGGTGCGTCACCCAGCCAGCACGATCTGGCAGTGAAGGCGATGGAGATGAAACGCGCAAACGAGGCCGCACCGAGCAGCATGCTGGAGGACGGCGGGCCGCTTCACCCCGATGATCCCGACGCCAACGACGGAAAGGCCGGCATGGCCGGCACCGCCCGGCGCGGCGCACCTTCCGGTGCCTTCGATCACGCCGGCGAGCTTCCGTCGCGCGAGCGGTCCCGCACGCGATACTGACGGACGGCAAGTGGGAGCCGGGGTTGCGGGCGGGCCATCGCCCCGGTTCGCACGGGCCGCGATCCCGGTTGCGGGGCCGGCCACCCTGCGGCGAGCGCTCCAGGGGCCGCCGCTTCCGGACCTGCCGCCAAATCCGCCGCGACAATGGAGGCTCGAAAGGAAGATGAGATCATGAAGGTCGATACCGTCATCGTCGGCGCCGGCACAGCCGGGCTGTCAGCCCTGCGCGAGGTGAAGCGATACACCGACGATTTCCTGATCGTGAACGCCGGCCACTGGGGCACCACCTGCGCCGCAGCCGGCTGCATGCCGTCGAAGGCGCTGATCGAGGCCGGGAACGCGTTTCACCGCCGCCATGTGTTCGAGGGCTTCGGCCTTCGTGGCGCCGAGGCCCTGCGCGCCGACATTCCCGCCGTGCTCACCCGCGTGCGCGCCCTGCGCGACGGTTTCGTCAAGGGGCCCGCGGCAGTGCCGGAAAAGCTGGGCGAACGCGCGCTGCAGGGACGCGCGCGGCTGGCCGGCCCCGGCGCGGTGGAGGTGGATGGGCGGCGGATCGAGGCGCGCGCCATCATCCTCGCCCCCGGCAGCCGGCCCATCGTGCCGGACCCGTGGCACGCCTTCGGCGACCGCATCCTGACCAGCGACACGCTGTTCGAGCAGGCCGACCTGCCGCGCCGGGTTGCCGTCGTCGGGCTTGGCGCCATCGGCATCGAACTGGCGCAGGCGCTGGCCCGGCTGGGGCTGGAGGTGGCGGGCTTCGACGCCGCCGAGACGCTGGCGGGCATCGACGATCCGGCCATCCTTTCGGCCTTTCGTCCGCTGGTCGAGGCCGAGTTCCCCGTCCATCTCGGCGCCGAGGCGAGGCTCGAGGATGCCGGCGAGGCCATCCGCATCACCGCCGGAAAGACCGTCTTCGAGACCGACGCGGTGCTCGCTGCCATCGGCCGCAGGCCCGACCTCGACGGGCTGGGGCTTGAGACGCTGGGCATCCCGCTTGACGACAATGGTCTTCCCCGGATCGACCCCGAGACGCTGCGCATCGGAAACACGAACGTCTTTCTCGCCGGTGACGCCAACGCTCACCGGGCCATCCTTCATGAGGCCGCCGACGAGGGGCACATCGCCGGCCGTCTGGCGGCCCCCGATGCGCCGGCCGCGGGCTTCTGCCGCCGCACCCCGCTGGCGATCACCTTCTGCAGCCCGCAGGTCGCCCGCGTCGGCCCGCCGCGCTCGACCCTGCCCGAGGGCACCGTCACCGGCGAGGTCGATTTCGCCCGCCAGGGCCGCGCGCGCATCGCCGCAACCAACGCGGGCCTCTTGCGGCTTTACGCCGATCCCGCCGACGCCCGGCTGCTGGGCGCCGAGATGTGTGCGCCGGCCGCCGAGCACATGGCGCATCTGCTGGTGCTGGCGGTGGAGCAGCGCCTGACCGTGCCGCAGATCCTCGCCATGCCGTTCTACCACCCGGTGCTGGAGGAAGGCCTGCGCAGCGCCTTGCGCGACCTCGCCCGACGCCTGCCGGACGCGGGTGGCTCGGACCTGTCGGCCTGCGGAAACATCGGCCACGATGCGCTGGACTGAGGCTCGACGATGTCCCTTGGCGATATCTTCCTTGCCGGTGTCCTGCTGGGGCTGATCCTGCTGGCGGGACGGATGCTGCGCGATGCGGTGCCGCCGCTGCGCTGGGCGCTGTTGCCGGCCTCGGTGGTCGCGGGGCTGCTGGGGCTGATGATCGGCCCCGAGGTGGCCGGCCGCTGGGCCGG
>SLBI01000051.1 GCA_007126375.1 Paracoccaceae bacterium | reverse complement strand
TGTCGCCGGAGGTTACCGGCTGCGGCAGGAATGCCGCAACAGTGCCGGCGGCGTCGCAGAAATTGTCTACAAGTCAGTTTGTTAACCCTGCATCCAGAAATCTTTCGGGTTCCGAAAATGCACGACATGCGCCCCACTCCCGCCACGATTCGGGGGTCATTTCAGGTCATGCCGCAAGGGCGAGCGGGTCGGAACGGAAACCGGCCACACGCGGACCCGGGCGGCGGGGAACGGGTGACACACCCCTGGCATGGAGAGAGAAAGACATGAAACTGCTGAACCTGATCGCGCGCTTCCGCAAGGACGAAGACGGCGCCGTGACCGTGGACTTCGTCGTGCTGACCGCCGGTGTGGTGGTCGTGGCCATCGGCCTCGCCACCTTTTTCTCGGGCGAGCTGGCGGACCTGGCCACCCAGATCTCGGCGGATATCGGCGACTACGATCCCGATCCGGGCCTCTGAGAGGCGGCGCCGCGAGGCGCATGACGAACTTGCGGCCGGCGGTCGTGCCGGCCGCAACTCGGACAGGGGCGCGTACAGGGGGCTGGCGCGCCCTTCCGACCTGAGGACCGGACGGGCAGAGATGCCGGTGGGACACGGGTCGGAAGGTTTTCGACAGAGGAAAGGGGTCCGATGTGCGACACTGCAGCCTCCCCAAGCGCTTCATTCGTGACGAAGACGGCGCGGTGACGGTCGATTTCGTCGTCCTCACCGCAGGGGTCGTGGCGGCCGCGATCTTCGTGATGTCGCCGTTCGGGCTTGCGCCGGTGCAACTGAGCGATGACACGAACCAGTCGATCGCGGAAGCGCGCGAGCGGATTTTCAGCGACGACTTCCTGCCGATCGGTCAGTGACGCCGACGTGCCCATGCGGGTCCATGTTTGTTCATAGAAAAGCCCGATTGCCCGGACAGATGGAAGCCGGGCGGACGACCCGCCCGCAGCGACGAGGCCCGGCACGCGAGAGGTGCCGCGCAAGCGAAGGGGTGGGACCATGCGGATAGTGTTTTTTCTCGTCCTGCTGATCGGGATCGGTCTGGCAGGCAGTGCCGTCTACCTGGCACAGGGCTATATTGCGGAGACGCAGCGGGAACTTGCGGCGGCGCGGGCCGCGGCCGGCCGGGTGATCGAGACGACGCCGGTCTATACCGCGCGAAAGGAGCTTCGCTACGGGCACCGGCTGACGCGCGAGGATGTGGCGCCTATCCAGTGGCCGAGCAACGCCATCCCCGAGGGCGTGTTCACTGACATCGACGAGCTGTTCCCCGCCGGCGAGGGCCCGCGCGCGGTGATGCGGGCGATGGAGCGCGGCGAGCCGATCCTAGCGGTGAAGGTGACCCGGCCGGGACAGGATGCGGGCATCGCCGCGCGGCTGAGCCCGGGCATGCGAGCCTTCACCATCAATGTGGACGTCTCGACCGGGGTGGCCGGCTTCCTGCGGCCCGGCGACCGGGTCGATGTCTACTGGACCGGGCAGCTGGGCCGGGGCAACGAGGTGACGCGGCTGCTGAAGCAGGCGGTGCCGGTCGTGGCCGTGGACCAGAGCGCCGACATGGACCGGACCGAGGCGGCGCGCATCGCCCGCTCGGTGACGGTGGAGGCGAGCGCGCATGACGTGGCGGATCTGGCGCTGGCGCAGTCCACGGGCCGGCTGTCGCTGGCGCTGGTGGGCCTGACGAGCCAGGAACTGGTGGATGTGGCCGAGGTCAACCGCCGCTCGCTGTTCGGGATCGAGGACGAGCCCGAGCCCGAAGCGGCCCCCGCCGCGCCGGAGCCGGAACCGGAGTGCACGGTGCGCACCCGCCGCGGCGGCGAGATGGTCACGACGACCATTCCCTGCACCAACTGAGCGCCGGCCGGGGCCCCTCGCGCCATGCGGGGGGCTGGCCCTTGGCCACCATATCGGGTGGACACTCCGGGCGCATCCCCCCAGCGGTAGCGGCTGTTGCCGGTTATCCACATAAGGAGCGACCGACAAATCCTTGATTCTTGATCCGTTTCGATGAAACGGGCATGATCGCAGTCAAAAGCCGGGCAACAGACCCTGCGATGACGTCACATGAGGCAGGTCACATGAACCCCAAGACGCTTTTCCGGGCGGGACTTCTCGGTCTGTGCCTGGCCGCACCCGGGCCCATCGGCCTGATGGTGCCGTCAGCCGCGGCAAATACCCTGCGCGTGCAGAACGGCGGCCCCGTCACCCCGTTGCAGGTGCCGATGAACCGCGCCGTGGTGGTCGAGAGCGACCAGCCCTTTGCGGAGCTGTCCATCGCCAACCCCGGCATCGCCGACATCTCCACCCTGTCGGACCGGGCGATCTATGTGCTGGGCAAGACGCCCGGGCGCACGACGCTGACGATCCTGGGCCCCGATGCGCAGCTGATCGCCAATGTCGACGTGCAGGTCACGCCCGACGTCTCGGAATTCCGCGAGCGGCTGCGGCAGGTCCTGCCGGGCGAGCCGATCGAGGTGCGCACCGCCAACGACGGGCTGGTGCTGTCGGGGATCGTGTCCTCGGCCGGGGTGATCGAGCGCGCCATCGGCCTGGCCGAGCGCTATGCCCCCGACCGGGTGTCGAACCTGATGAGCGTGGGCGGCAACCAGCAGGTGATGCTGAAGGTGCGCTTCGCCGAGATGAGCCGGTCGGTGGGCAAGAACCTGGGCGCGCGGTTCAACGCCTCGGGCAACCCCAGCAGCCGGACCCAGCTGACCGGCCGGGGCGGCGAGGAACTGGGCGGCGCATTCGGCAGCGTCGGGCTGAACTTCATCGGCGGCAACCTGCAGTTCGCGGTGACGCTGGAGGCGCTGGAGGCGCGCGGGCTGATCCGCACGCTGGCCGAGCCGAACCTGGTGGCGCTGTCG
>SLBI01000170.1 GCA_007126375.1 Paracoccaceae bacterium | reverse complement strand
CCGTGAGGTAGCCCGGTCAGCCCGCCGCGAAGGCCCCGCGCAGCCGCGGCAGCCGGTTCACGTCCTTGTAGAGCAGATAGCGGAACGGCCCCGGCCCACCGGCATAGCAGGCCTGCGGGCAGAAGGCGCGCAGCCACAGGAAATCGCCGGGCCCGACCTCGACCCAGTCGCGGTTGAGCCGATAGACCGCCTTTCCCTGCAACACATAGAGCCCGTGTTCCATCACATGCGTCTCCTCGAACGGGATGACGGCACCGGGGGCGAGGGTCACGATATTGACATGCATGTCGTGGCCAAGGTCGGCGGGATCGACGAACCGCGTGGTCGCCCAGCGCCCCCCGGTGTCGGGCATCGCGATCGGCGGGATGTCCTGCTCCGCGGTGACGAAGGCCGCGGGCGGTTCGATGCCCGGCGCCGGCTCCCACCGTTTGCGGATCCAGTGGAACCGCACCGGATGATCGCTGCCGTTGTGGAACTGCCAGGCAAGTCCGGGCGGGACATAGGCATAGCCGCCCGGCCCCAGCGCGTGCTCGCCGCCGTTCAGACGCAGCCAGCCCTCGCCCGCGGCGACGAAGAGCACCGCCTCCACGCCCGGCTCGGGCTCGGGCGCCTCGCTGCCGCCATGCGGCGCCACCTCCATCAGCAGATGCGCGAAGGTTTCGGAGAAGCCGCTCATCGGCCGCGCCAGCACCCAGGCGCGCGTGCCGCGCCAGCCGGGGATCGCGCTGGTGACGATGTCGCGCATGACGCCCGCGGGCAGAACGGCATAGGCCTCGGTGAACACCGCACGGCCGGTGTGCAACGCGGTCTGCGGCGGCAGCCCGCCGGGGGCGAAGGCATAGGAAGGCGTGTCGGTCATGGCAGGATATCCTTCAGGCGCAGTTCGGCGATGCGTTCGACCTGGGCGCAGGCCTCGGCGAACTCGGTGTCGCTGTCATTGCCGAGCCGACGCTCGAAGGCGGCGAGAATGCCCGGCTTGTCGTGGTCGCGCACGGCGATGATGAAGGGAAAGCCGTGGCGCGCCACATAGGCGTCGTTGAGTTCGGTGAAGCGCGCACGCTCGGCGTCGGTCAGCGCGTCGAGGCCGGCGCCGGCCTGCTCGGCGGTCGAGGTGCGGGTGAGCCGTCGTGCCGCCGCCAGCTTGCCGGCAAGGTCGGGATGGGCGCGCAGAACGTCCAGCCGCCTGTCCGGCGGCGCGCGGCGAAAGACGCGGGCCAGCGCGTTGTGCACGCCGGTGGCGCAGTCATGCGCGGGGCCGAGTTCCAGCGCCCAGGCGCCTTCGGCGATCCAGGGCGAATGCTCGAAGATACCGCCGAAGGCCGCGACGAAGGCGTCCCGGCCCATCTCCGAGGGCCGGGCGAAAACTGCCGGCGGGTGTTCGGCGCGCCAGTGCGCGGCGATCTCGGCGCGCCGCGCGAACCAGACCCCCTCATGGCCCAGCGCATAATCGAGAAAACGCTTCAGCGCCATGATCCGTCCCGGCCGGCCGATCAGCCGGCAGTGCAGCCCGATGCTCAGCATCTTGGCCTTTCCCGCCAGCCCTTCGGCGTAAAGGCAGTCGAAGCTGTCCTTGAGATAGGCGAAGAAGTGGTTGCCCGTGTTGAAGCCCTGCGCGGTGGCGAAACGCATGTCATTCGCATCCAGCGTGTAGGGGATGATCAGCCGCGGCCGGCCGGCCAGATCCATCCAGTGCGGCAGGTCGTCATCATAGGCGTCCGACAGCCAGTCGAAATCGCCCTCCTCCGCCGCAAGGCGCAACGTGTCCATCGAACAGCGCCCGGTATACCAGCCGCGCGGCGGGCTGCCGGTGACTTCGGCATGCAGCCGGATCGCCGCGCGGATGGCGGCACGCTCCTCGGCCTCCGCCATGTCCCGGTGCTCGATCCATTTCAGCCCGTGGCTGGCGATCTCCCAGCCGGCGGCGCGCATCCCCGCCACCGCCTCGGGCGCACGCGCCAGCGCAGTGGCAACGCCATAGACGGTGGCCGGCACGCCCGCCCCGGTCAGCAGCCTGTGCAGCCGCCAGAAACCGGCGCGCGCGCCGTAATCGTAGATCTGCTCCATGTTCCAGTGCCGCTGCCCCGGCCAGGGCTGGGCGCCGACGATCTCGGAGAGGAAAGCCTCGGAGGCGGCATCGCCGTGCAGCAGGCAGTTCTCGCCGCCCTCCTCGAAATTGACCACGACCGATATCGCGATGCGCGCCCCGTCCGGCCAGCGGGCGTCGGGCGGGACCGGGCCGTGGCCGCGCAGATCGCGCGGATAGCGCGGGGGGGTGTCGGGCATGGCGGCTCCTCGGGTGTTCGCCCGCTACTGTTGACCAATTCCGCGTTTTCCCGGAAGACCCCTTCTGCAGCAAAGGCACGGTTCGGCGGCGAAAGGAACGCGCGATGAGCGGCTATCTGACCACCCATGTGCTGGACACCGCCCGCGGCTGCCCCGCCGAGGGGCTGAAGATCGACCTCTTCCGGCTCGACGCGGGCGGACGGCATCACATCGCCGAGGCCGTGACCAACGCGGACGGGCGCAGCGACGGACCGATCCTGCCCGGCGGGGTCTTCGGTCCCGGCCGCTACGAACTCCTGTTCCACGCCGGCGCCTATCTGCGCGCGACCGGACAGGCCGGGGCGGAGCCGCTGTTTCTCGACGAGGTTGCGGTGCGCTTCGGCATCTCTGACGGCGCGGCGCATTACCATGTGCCCCTGCTGCTCTCGCCCTTCGGCTATTCCACCTATCGCGGAAGCTGATTTCGCAGGCAGTGCGTTTGCCTCACCCCGCCCCGTCCGGTGCGCCCGCTTGCGGCTCGGCGCGCCTGCGGCGATAGCTGTTTTCAGGGGGTCCGCCGGATCGCCATGCACGCAACGCGGAT
>SLBI01000316.1 GCA_007126375.1 Paracoccaceae bacterium | reverse complement strand
CTGTCCGGTCCGCTGGACGGAGACCTCCTGTGCCTGGAAATGCAGGACCACTACCTGAAGGTCCACACCACCGCGGGCAGCGAGATGCTGCTGTGCCGGATGGAAGACGCCTCGCGCGAGCTGGAGGGGCTGGGCCAGCGCGTGCACCGGTCCTGGTGGGTGGCAGACGCAGCACGGCAGGAGATCGCTCGCGACGACCAGAAGCTGGTGGTGCGGCTGTCCAACGGCGCTCAAGTGCCGGTCGGCCGGACCTATCGCGCCTCGCTCAAGGCCGCTGGCTGGATCTGACGGGTCAGCCCGCCGCCCCCCGACTGCTCTGCCCGTCGCCTGAGCCGATCTCCGCGCACGAGCAACCGGCCGTCGATCCTGAGGCCAAGCGGTTCGCCCGGCCTCGCCGCAGTGCAGGATGACGTGGTTGCCGAGACGGTTGACCAGATCCTCCTGCGGCACCTCGAAATCCGGCCAGTCGCCATCGGCCGTGACCGAGGTGCCGTCGCAAGGCGCGTGTCACGGATCGGCGAGCTCGGCCCGGCCGCGCAGCACGTCCTGCAGCAGGATCTGCCGGGCGCGCTCGGGCTCCTCGAACAGCGGGCTGTGGGCGGAGTCGTCGAACAGGTAGAAGCCCTTCACCGGCGCCTCGATGGCGTCGAAATAGGCCCGCGAGAGGTCCGCGTTGGCGGTGAAGTCATGGCGCCCGACGAGGAAGTAGACCGGCAGGTCGAACCGGGTCAGCCGCGCCGTCAGGTCGTCGCGCAACAGCGCCTTCCAGAAGAACGGACGGGACCAGATCTTGCCGCGCCATATGTTGATCTTCTCGCGAAGGGTATATGCGCGCACCCGCCACATCGGCAGGAAGATGCCGGTGACGACCGAGTCCATCGCGCGCATGTGCCCGACGCCCGCCCGGTGCATTGCCGCATCGCGCAGCCGCATCCAGGCGGGCGAGGTGCCGTCCTCCATGCTCACCGGCGCGGCCTCGAGTTGGCGCACCATGCGCGCATCCCCGCGCGCGCGGTAGAGTGCAAGCAGGTGGTCGCGGGCCATCACCTCGGAGCGCAGTTGATGCGCGATCTGGGCCATGCCGACATAGGCAAGGAAACGGTCGGGCGCGGCATGGGCGACCTGGATGCCCAGATACGAGCCCCAAGAATGGCCCAGCAGCAGGATCCGCTCCTGTCCGAAGCGGTCGCGCAGGTAGTCGGCGACCTCGATCGTGTCGGCGATCATCTGCGCCAGGGTCATGGTCTCGGGCGGGATGTCGGAGGCAAAGGACATGCCCGCGCCGCGCTGCTCCCACCAGACCATGGTGAAGTGCTGCGCAAGCCCGGTGGGGTAGTCCTCCTCCATGAAGAACTCAACCATCCCCGGCCCGCCGTGCAGGAACAGCAGGACCGGGTTGGACGGGTCGGCGCTCTGGATGATCATCCCCTGCCGAATGCCGCCGATCTCGACGAACACACGCTCCGAGAGGCTGCCGGGGATCGGCTGGCCCGCAGCATCGCGCAGAGGGTCCGGGCGACCGGGGCTGAGGGCAAGCAGGATCCCCAGCGCCACCAGCAGCATAGCGAGCAAGGCCAGTCCGGCAGCGGTCATCACGCGCGGAGCCTTTCCCCGGCTGCAGAGGTTTGACCGAACCACACCCCTACTCCCCCTGCGACAGAAGCGTCGCCTCGAGCCGGTCCAGCGCCGCGCGGTCAAAAACCCGGCCGCCCGCGATCACCGCCCGCGGCCGGCGCAACGGGGCGAGGCTGTCCAACGGATTGGCGTCCAGCAACACCAGATCGGCCCGCCGCCCGGGTGCGATGATCCCGTCCTGATCCGCAAGCCCGAAGAACCGGGGCGGGGCCACGGTGGCGGTGAAAAGCGCCTCGCCCGGGGTCAGGCCGATCTCGACATAGAGGTCCAGTTCGTCCAGCAGCGAGAAGCCGTGGAAGAGCCAGGGATTGGCGAAGGAGGCGTCGGTCGAGGCGAGGATCGGCACACCGGTCCGGTACGCCATCAGGAAGGTACGATGGTCCAGCGCGATCGACCGCGAGGCCAGCGCCCGGACCTCGTCGGTCATCGCATCGAGCCGGAAGTCGGGGCCGGACCATGAGGCACGCACCTCCGGGGGCAGCATGCGGACCCTGATGGTGTCATCGGCGGGGCGGTCACCGACATAGAACCCGGCGACGACCAGCGTCGGGCTGACATGCATGCGCACCGCTGCCATTTCCGCCAGAACCCCGGCGCACAGGCCTTCGTCCCAGCTCTCAAGGACGATCCGGTTGCGGGCGGCCATGACCGCGAAGATCCCCGCGCGATCCGCCCCGGCGGCCATCGCATCCCGCAGGGCAGCCAGCATTTCGGCCTCGGCAGTCGCGCAGGCCATCGTGATGCGGCCGAAATGCTCCATCCCGTCCTGACCGGCCGCAAGGGCCGTGCCAAGGGCCACCCTCTCCGGGACATGCCCGACCATTGGCAACCCGGCGGCATCGGCCGCATCGGCAAGGGCAAGAAAGGTCAGCTCATCGAGCATCGAATAGGCCTTGACGGCGGCCCAGCCCTCGGCGGCGATGCGCGCGACAACGCCGTGCGCCCCGTCGGGTGTGTCGGCCAGGAACATGCCGGGCCACGAACCGGGCGACGCGTCCACCCAGGCACCGGACAGGACCAGCCGGGGACCGAGGGTTTCGCCCTTCTCGAGCCGGGCCTGCAGCGCCAGTTGCTCAACAATCGGCCAGAGCGCACCCATGTCACGGATGCCGGTCACGCCGTTGATCAGATACAGCGGCTGGGCCGTGTCCGGTTCCGTACGGGACGAGAAGATGTGGACATGGCTGTCCCACAGGCCCGGGATCAGGAAGCCGCCGCCTCCGTCCAGGATG
>SLBI01000308.1 GCA_007126375.1 Paracoccaceae bacterium | reverse complement strand
CGCCGCTGGCGGCCGGGCTGCGCGCCGCACTGCAACTGGCGCTGCAGGCGCGCGGCCGCGGCATGTCGCCGGTCGTCGCCCTGCTCACCGACGGGCGGGCGAACATCGCGCTCGACGGCACCGCCAACCGCGCACAGGCCGCCGAGGACGCCGCCACACTGGCGCGCAGCATCCGCGCGAACGGCATCTCGGCCCTCGTCATCGACATGGGCGCGCGGCCGGAGCCGCAGCTCAGGACGCTCGCCGGCACCATGGCCGGCCCCTATCTGGCGCTGCCCCGGGCCGATGCCGGGCGGCTCTCGGCCGCGGTCTCGGCCGCGCTGGACGGCTAGGGCGATGGAGTGGGACCGGCAGGGCGCCGACTGGCCCAACCGCGCCGCCTCGCGCTTCGTCGCCGCCCGGCCGCACCGCTGGCACCTGCAGGAGATGGGCGAGGGCCCGCTGCTGCTTCTGCTGCATGGCGCGGGCGGCGCGACGCACAGCTGGCGCGACCTGATGCCGGCGCTGGCGCGCGATTACCGCGTGCTGGCGCTGGACCTGCCCGGTCAGGGCTTCAGCCGTGCCGGCAACCGGATGCGGCTGGGCCTCGACGGCATGGCCGAGGACATCGCCGCGCTGCTGGCGCAGGAAGGCATGGCGCCGGATGCGGTGATCGGCCATTCCGCCGGCGGCGCGCTGGCGCTGCGCGTGGCCGGGGTGCTGCCGCAGCCGCCGCGGGCCCTGATCGGCCTCAACCCGGCGCTTGGCAAGTTCCGCGGCATCGCCGGCTGGCTGTTTCCGGTCATGGCCAAGGCGCTGGCGGTCAATCCCTTCACCGCGCCGCTGGTCGCGCGCACCGCCGCCTCCGCCCCCGGCGTGCGGGCGCTGATCCGTTCCACCGGCTCGGAGCTCGACGCCCGCGGGCTCGATCTCTATCGCCGGCTGATTGCCGACCGCGCCCATGTGGACGGCACGCTGGCGATGATGGCGCAGTGGAACCTCGATCCGCTGATCGCCGCGCTGCCGCAGGTGGAACTGCCGGTGATGCTGCTCACCGGCGGCCGCGACGCGGCGGTGCCGCCGGCCACCTCGGCCCGCGCCGCGGCGCGGATGCAGCGCGCGGTCTGGGAGAACGATCCCGCGCATGGCCATCTGATGCATGAGGAGGCCCCCGCGCTGGCCGCCGATGCGATCCGCGGTTTCCTGCGCCGGCAGGGGGTGGGCTGACCCCGGCGCGCCTCAGAGCGGGATGGCGGTGGTGCTGACCACGGTGCGCAGGGCAAAGGACGACTGCATCTGCACCACACCGGGCAGACGCGACAGGTAACGGCGATGAATGCGGGCGAAATCCCCGGTATCGCGGGCGAGGATCTTCAGCAGGTAGTCCGCATTGCCGGCCATCAGATGGCATTCCAGAACGTCAGGGATGCGCGCCACCTCGCGCTCGAAGGCGGCGAGCAGATCCTCGGACTGGCCGGCCAGCTTGATCTCGACATAGACGGTGGTGGGCCGGCCCGTGGCACAGGCGTCCAGCAGGGCCACCCAGGCGCGGATGACCCCCTCGGCCTCCATCCGCTGCACCCGGCGGTGGCAGGCGGAGGGCGAGAGGTTCACCCGCTCGCCCAGTTCGGCATTGGTGATCCGCGCCTCCTTCTGCAGGACCGTCAGGATGCGGCGGTCGATGGCGTCGATCTCCATGGCAGCGCAAGCTCCTTCGTCAATCTCCGGCCTTGCTGCAAGATCTTACCGCACGCGGGCGGCGGCGCCAGCGCAGATCGCACTCGCCTGCGCGGCATCCTGCGGCATACTGCAGCCATGGGAGAAGGAGGAACAGCATGCTGATCGGGACGGTGCGCGAGATCAAGCCGCAGGAATACCGCGTCGGGCTGACGCCGGCGGCGGCGCGCGAGGCGGTGGCGCGCGGCCATGACGTGCTGGTCGAACGCGGCGCCGGCGAGGGCGCCGGCTTTGCCGATGCCGCATACGAGGCCGCGGGCGCGCGCATCGGCGCGAACGCCGAAGAGGTCTTCGCCGCGGCCGAGCTGATCGTGAAGGTGAAGGAGCCGCAGGCGCCCGAGCGCCGGATGCTGCGCGCGGGGCAGGTGCTGTTCACCTATCTGCATCTCGCCCCCGACCCCGACCAGACGCATGAGCTGATCGCCTCGGGCACCACCGCCATCGCCTACGAGACGGTGACGGATGCGCGCGGCGGGCTGCCGCTGCTGGCGCCGATGTCCGAGGTCGCCGGGCGGCTGGCACCGCAGACCGGCGCCTGGACGCTGCAGAAGGGCAATGGCGGGCGCGGCGTGCTGATGGGCGGCGTGCCCGGCGTGCGCCCGGCGGATGTGGTGATCATCGGCGGCGGCGTCGTCGGCACCGCGGCGGCGCGCGTGGCGGTGGGCATGGGCGCGAATGTCACGGTGCTGGACCGTTCGGTGGCGCGCATGTCCTGGCTCGACGACGTGTTCATGGGCCGGCTGACCACGCAGTTTTCCAGCGCCGAGGCGGTCGCGGCGCTGCTGCCCACGGCCGACATGATCATCGGTGCGGTGCTGATCCCGGGCGCCGCGGCGCCGAAACTGGTGCGGCGCGCGCAGCTGGCGCAGATGCAGCCCGGCGCGGTTCTGGTCGATGTGGCGATCGACCAGGGCGGCTGCTTCGAGACCTCGCGCCCGACCACCCATCAGGATCCGATCTACGCGGTGGACGGGATCATGCACTACTGCGTCGCCAACATGCCGGGCGCGGTGCCGCGAACCGCGACCGAGGCGCTGGGCAACGCCACCCTGCCCTTCGTGCTGGCGCTGGCCGACAAGGGCTGGCGTCAGGCGGCCGAGGACGACCCCCACCTGCTGGCGGGGCTGAGCGTGCATGCCGGGCAGCTGACCTCCTACCCGGTGGGGCGGGCGCTGG
>SLBI01000300.1 GCA_007126375.1 Paracoccaceae bacterium | reverse complement strand
GGCTGTCGGACGGCGAGCGCCATGACGAATGGCATCGGGTTCACAAGGGCGAGGCGGTGATTGCCGTTGGCGCGCGTTCGGCGGTGTTTGCGCCGGTTCGCAATTTGGGGCTGATCGTCGTGGATGAGGAGCACGACCCCTCCTACAAGCAGGAGGATGGCGTGCTCTATCATGCCCGCGACATGGCGGTGCTGCGCGCCGCGCTGGCCGGGGCGCGGGTGGTGCTGTCCTCGGCCACGCCGTCGCTGGAAAGCTGGGCGAATGCCGAGGCGGGGAAATACGACCGCATCCGCCTGTCCAGCCGGTTCGGCGCGGCCGGGATGCCCGAGATGCGGGCGGTGGATCTGCGCGGCGAGAAGCTGGAACCGTCGCGCTGGATATCGCCAACGCTGGCGCGGGCGGTGGCGGGGCGGATCGAGGCCGGCCAGCAGGCGCTGCTGTTCCTCAACCGCCGCGGCTATGCGCCGGTCACCGTCTGCCGCGCCTGCGGTCACCAGATCGGCTGCGACGACTGCGACGCGCGGATGGTGGAGCACCGCTTTCTGCGCCGGCTGGTGTGCCACCAGTGCGGCGCGACGAAGCCGATCCCGGAGACCTGCCCGGCCTGCGGCGTGGAGGATCGGATGGCGGCGGTCGGCCCCGGGGTGGAGCGGCTGGCCGAGGAGGTGGCCGAGCGGTTTCCGCAGGCCCGCCTTGCGGTGCTGTCGTCGGACCTGTTCGGCACGGCGCGCGAGCTGAAGGCGCGGATCGCCGCCATCGCGGCGGGCGAGGCCGACATCATCATCGGCACGCAACTGGTTGCCAAGGGTCACAATTTCCCGTTGCTGACGCTGGTCGGTGTGATCGATGCCGATCTGGGGCTGCAGGGATCGGACCTGCGCGCGGCGGAGCGGACGTTCCAGCTGGTGCGGCAGGTGGCGGGCCGGGCCGGGCGCGGGGCGCGGCAGGGGCTGGCGCTGGTGCAGACGACGCAGCCCGAGCATCCGGTGATCCGGGCGATCCTGTCGGGCGACGAGGAGGGGTTCTGGCGCACCGAGGCGGCGGGCCGTCAGGCGATGGGCATGCCGCCCTTCGGTCGGCTGGCCGGCGTGATCCTGTCCTCGCCCGATCTGGAGGCGGTGTTCGCCTTCGGCACCGAACTGGCCCGCCGCGACGGCCCGCTGCGCGCCATCGGCGCCGAGGTCTGGGGGCCGGCACCGGCACCGATCGCCCGCATCCGCGGCCGTCACCGGGTGCGGCTGCTGGTCAAGGCCGCCCGCGGCGCACCGCTGCAGGCGGCCTTGGCGGACTGGGTGGCGCAGGTCAAGCCGCCCGCCGCGCTGCGGCTGACGCTCGACATCGACCCGCAGAGCTTCTTCTGAGGCGGGCGGCGCGGCCTCGGCCCGCCGGCGCCCGCGCCCCGGATGGCGGATGCTTGGCCCGGGCGCCGGCCGCACCCCTTCGCTGGGCGCATGGCCGTCATGTGCGCGGGCCTGCTGCACTGCAGCATGAAGGCGCTACTATCCGATACGGGGAGGATTGCCGGATGTCCGGAGGCAGCCATGCCGCAGAAAGACGACCACCGCATCCTCATCGTCGATCCCGGACAGCCAGACCACTGGCGCCCGCGGCTGGAGGCGCATCTGCTTCGGCTTGACCCTGCCGCGCGGCAGACGCGGTTCTTCGCCCCGATCACCGACCGCGGCATCGCCATGCTCGTCGCCCGCTCCAGGCCGCATGCGCTGGTCACCTTCGAGCCCGACGGGCTGATCCGCGGGGTTGCCGAGATCCACGCCGGCGCGGCGCCGGGCATCGCCGAGGTCGCCGTCTCGGTCGAGGGGCCATGGCGGAACCGTCGGGTCGGCAGTTGGCTCACCGAAGCGGCGACGCGGACGGCGGCGGGGCTGGGGTATCGCGACATCCGCATGATGTGCCTGCGCCGCAACCTGCCGATGATGCGCATCGCACAGGGGCTTTCGGCCAGCGCCCTGCCGCTGGCCGACTGGGCGCTGGCGCTGTTCCGCTTCGACTTCGCCGCTCCGGAGGCGGGCGCGGCCCCGGCGCAGGGCCGCGGCTGAGGCGCCGCCGGGCTCAGATATCGAGGGTGTGCTCGCGCTCCCAGCGGGAGAAATGCGACACGAAGCTGTCCCATTCGGCGTGCTTGAGCTTGGTGTAGGCGGTGGCGAACTCGGTTCCCAGCGCCGCGGTCAGCGCCGTGTCCGCCTCGAAGGCGCGCAGCGCGTCAAGCAGGTTGAGCGGCAGCCGCGGGGCGTCCTTCACCGTGTGGCCCTCGGCATACATGTCGATGTCGAGCCGCTTGCCGGGATCGGCCTTGCCGCGCACGCCGGCAACCCCGGCGGCGATGATCGCGGCCTGCAGCAGATAGGGGTTGGCGGCGCCGTCGGGCAGGCGCAGTTCGAACCGGCCGGGGCCGGGCACGCGCACCATGTGGGTGCGGTTGTTCGCCGTCCAGGTGACCGTGTTGGGCGCCCAGGTGGCCCCCGAGACGGTGCGCGGCGCGTTGATGCGCTTGTAGCTGTTCACGGTGGGATTGGTCAGCGCCGCCATGGCGGTCGCATGCGCCATGATGCCGCCGAGGAAGTGATAGCCGGTCTCGGACAGCCCCACGCCATGCCCGTCGCCGGCGAAGAGGTTTTCCCGGCCGTCCGCGCTCCAGGCCGAGACATGGGCGTGGCAGCCGTTGCCGGTAAGGCCCTTGACCGGCTTCGGCATGAAGGTGGCGCGCAGGCCGTGCTTTTCCGCCACCGACTTGACCATGAACTTGAAGAAGCTGTGCCGGTCGGCGGTGACCATGGCATCGGCGAAATCCCAGTTCATCTCGAACTGGCCGTTGGCGTCCTCGTGGTCGGACTGGTAGGGGCCCCAGCCCATGTCCAGCATGTAGTCGCAGATCTCGG
>SLBI01000168.1 GCA_007126375.1 Paracoccaceae bacterium | reverse complement strand
GTCGGCGACGGCCCGCGAGCCAAGGCCAGAGCCTCATCCTCGGTCAGGCGACGGATCGGCCGCGAAAAGTCCACCCGGCCCGTGCGATCCACGGACCAGACCGGGATCGTGCCTCCGGGATGGCGAAGCCGAAGGTGCCCGCCACGCTGGACTGGATCGCCGCCTTCGCCGCCCAGGCGGACGCGGACGGGCTGCCGCATATCTCGGCGCTGGCGCTGTTCCTCTTCGGCACCGGCGCGCGGGTCGGCGAGGCGACCGCGCTGAGATGGGCGGACGTCGACCTCGGCGCCGCGACGGCGACGATCCGGCTCTACAAGCCCCGGCCCTGGACGCGCGCTGCGCATCTGCCGCCCCCCGTGGTGGCCGCGCTGGCGCGCATCCCCTTCGGTCGTGACCCGGAGGCCCGCGTCTTCGGCCTCGCCGGCAGGGGCAGCGTCACGAAGACCTGGAACGGCATCGCTGCCCGCGCCGGGCTCGCCCCCCTGACCCCGCATTGCGCCCGCCACGGCTTCGCCACCGCGATGCTGCGGAAGGGCATGGACGTTGCCACCGTCGCCGCGCGCGGCGGCTGGCGCGACCCCTCGACCGTGCTGCGCACCTATGCGCACGCGATCGAGGATATCACCGTCACGGATGCCCTGTTTGGCACACCAGTGACACAAGGCGCCGATGGCGCGCCCGTAACTACTTCATCTAAAAGGAGAAAATGACGATGACAGCCGCCCCTCGTTGGGGAGGGGTGTCGCATCGATGCGGATACGCGCCCTGCGACTCTGGCGCAAGCGCGAACTTCGGGCTAAGGGCGCGACAATTCGGGCCCCCCGGCCCGCCCGGAGGATTCATGTTCGTCGCAACCTTGCTGACCGATCCCGCGCAGCCCGCGCTGGACGCCGTGACCGTCGAGGGGCTGGCCGCCGACTGGAAAGGCGGCGCGCCACGCTGGCTGGCGCCGGGTGAGGCGGCGGAATTCGACCTGCCCGCGGAGCCGCCCGATCTGTGGACCCGCTGGACGGCATTGCAGGGCCGCGGCATCGACCTCGCGGTGCAGCCGGCGGCGAGACGTCGCAAGCGGCTGCTGCTGGCCGACATGGATTCGACGATGATCCGGGAAGAGTGCATCGACGAGCTGGCCAGTTTGGCTGGCATCGGGCCGCAGATCGCTGCGATCACCGCCCGCGCCATGAACGGAGAGCTGGAATTCGAGGGCGCGCTGCGCGAACGCGTGGCGCTTCTGGCCGGTCTCGACGCCGGAGTGATCGACCGGGTCATGGCCGAGCGCATCGGGTTCACTCCCGGTGGGCGGGTTCTGGTCGCGACCATGGCCGCGGCCGGGGCGCGCTGCGTGCTCGTCTCGGGCGGCTTCACCGCCTTTACCGAAAGGGTGGCGGCGGCGCTGGGCTTTCACGAGCACCGGGCGAATGTGCTGGAAGTCGAGGGCGGCCGGCTGACCGGGCGGGTGCGCGCACCGGTGCTCGGCCGGGCGGCAAAGCTGGCGGCGCTGCAGGAACTGGCCGCGCGCGACGGCATCGCCCCGGAGGATGCACTGGCGATCGGCGACGGTGCCAATGACCTTGGCATGCTGGCGCGCGCCGGTATGGGAATTGCACTGCATGCCCGGCCCGCGGTCGCTGCCGAATGTCGGGTGCGCGTCAATCACGGCGATCTGACGGCGGCGCTCTACCTGCAGGGCTATGCGAGGGGCGAGTTTGTCACCTGACACCGCCCGTCGTGGACAAGCTTGCCCCGGCGTGAAAGACTTTGCGCCGATGCCTGCGAAGGGAGCGGCATGGCCGGGGAAGCGCATGACCTCTTGAACCACGGCGTGACGCCGGAGTCGTTGGCAGGGCGAAGCGCGGGCGAACCGACGGCACGCGGTGAACGACTTTACTCGGCGTGGGCCGCCAGCGCGATCTCGGCGCGACACGGGATCGCAGCCGAGGGCCGGCTGGTCACGCCCGGCAGCGCCGATCCGCAACCGCATTTCCGTCGGTGGCGACGCCGGCGGGCCGGGGCTGGAGCAGGCTCTCGCCGATCCGGCCGACGCGGACCATCGCACGACGGATCTCGTCTACGCCCCGATGATCGGGCTCGAGGGTGCGGCACGCATCCCGGCCCGATGGGCGAGGCCCGCAATATGCACAGAGGCCATGCGGTGAAGCCGCATCAGCATTGCCTGCGGGTCGCGGGCCCGGATGCCCGGCATGTCCCGGCGCAGGCGCAGGGGCTGGCGGTGCCGGATCGGGTTGCCGATGCCGGGGTGCCGGGTGTCGCCGAACCGGCCGACCGCGGCCGCGCCCTGCCGGCGCTGATCGCCGCGGGGCGCGCGCTGTGCGATACCGGCGGCGCCGCGTGGCCGATCATGGGCAGCGCCGGCACGGCACCGTTGGGCGATACGCCGGAAGTCGCAACCGGCCTGTCGTCGATCGAAGCCTGCCTGGGGGCTACCGCCATGGCGCCGGGGCACATCGCGCCCGACCTGACCCACCGCGAAAAGGAGAGGACATGCTGACCGAAGCCGCCGCCGGCGTGTACACTATCGCCGTCACCCCCTTCCTGCCCGATGGGGCGCTCGACCTCGACAGCGTGGACCGGATGACGGATTTCTACGTCGAGAAGGGCGCGACCGGCCTGACGGTGCTTGGCATGATGGGTGAGGCGGGAAAGCTCACGCAGGAGGAGTCGGTCGCGGTGGTGCGCCGGGTGACCGGGCGGACGGCGATTCCGGTGGTGGTCGGCGTCTCGGCGCCCGGCTTCGCGGCGATGCAGGCGCTGGCCGGCGCGGCGATGGAGGCGGGCGCGGCGGGCGTCATGGTGGCCCCGCCCGGCAGTCTGAAGACCGACGACCAGATCGCCGGCTACTTCCGCACCGCCGCCGGGATGCTGGGCGACATCCCCTTCGTGCTGCAGGATTTCCCGCTGGTGACGGGTGTCAGCATCGCGCCTTCGGTGATCCTGAAGGTGGTGGCGGACTGCCCGACCTGCGCGATGCTGAAGCACGAGGACTGGCCGGGGCTGGACAAGATCAGCACGCTGCGCGCGGCCTCGGATGCAGGCGCCCGGCGCATCTCGATCCTGTGCGGCAACGGCGGGCTGTTCCTGCCCGAAGAGATGGGCCGCGGCGCCGACGGGGCGATGACCGGCTTCGCCTTCCCCGAGATGATGGTGCGTGTGGTGGAGTTGTTCCACGCTGGCGAGCATGACCGGATGCGCGATGTCTTCGACGCCTACCTGCCGCTGGTGCGCTACGAGTCGCAGCCCGGCCTGGGCCTGGCCGCGCGCAAGCATGTGCTGGCACGCCGCGGCGCGATCGCACACGCCACCCTGCGTCGGCCCGGCGGTGCGCTGAACCCGGCCGCGGTGGCCGAGATCGAGGCGCTGCTCGCACGTCAGACCGCCCGGCTGCAGGCGCTGGGCGAAGCGTGATCCCGAGGAACCCCGATGCAGGCCGAAACCGTCATCCTGAATGCCCGCGTCCTGACGATGGACCCCGCCCGGCCGCGCGCCGCGGCGCTGGCCATCGCGGCGGGCCGCATCCTGGCCGTGGGTGAGACGGCCGAGATCGCCGCGCTTGCCGGCCCCGGGACGGAGGAGATCGACGCCGCCGGCGCGACCGTGCTGCCCGGCTTCGTCGAGAGCCACATGCATCTCTTTCCCGGCGGCGCGGAGCTGGAGCATCTGCAACTTCTGGGGGTCCAGGGGGCCAAGGCGCTGGGCGCCGCGCTGCGGGGCTATCTGGCGGGGCGGCCGGGCGACGGGCTGGTGATGGCGCAGGGCGCCGACTACGCGATGTTCGGCGAGCGGCAGACCACCCGGGCCGATCTGGACGCGCTGCTGCCCGACCGGCCCTTTGCGATGATGGCGGCGGATCATCACACGCTCTGGGCCAACACGGCGGCGCTGCGGGCCGCGGGCCTTCTGCACGGGGCCGTGCTGCCGCCGGGCAATGAGGTATTGATGGGGCCGGACGGGCTGGCCGCGGGCGAGTTGCGCGAATTCCGCGCCTTCGCCCCGGTGCTGGCGCTGGCGGGCGAGGAGCGGGTAAGCCTCGGCCTCGTGGACGGCTCGGACCCCGATGCCGCGCCGGATGCCGCCGCCCGCGCCCGTGACCGCGCTGCGCTGGCGCGGGGGCTCGCCCATTGCGCGCGCCACGGCATCACCTCCATCGTCAACATGGACGGCAACCGCTATCAGCTGGACCTGCTGTCCGAGATCCGCGCCGCGGGCGGCCTGACCGCCCGCGTCCGCATCCCCTTCCACCTGCGGGGCGAACGCCCGCTGGAGGTGCTGGCCGAGGCGAGCGCGATGGCGCGCGACCATGCCGACGACTGGCTCGCCTCGGGTTTCGTCAAGATGTTCATGGACGGGGTGGTGGACAGCGGCACTGCGGTTATGAAGGCGGACTATCCCGGCCGGCCCGGCTGGCGTGGCGAGCCGCTCTTCTCGCCCGAATACTTCGCCGCCGCCTGCACCGAGATCGACCGGCGGGGGCTGCAGATCGCCGTGCATGCCATCGGCGACGGGGCGGTGGCACGGGTGCTGGATGGCTATGCCGTTGCGCGGGCGGCGAACGGGGTGCGCGACGCCCGTCACCGGATCGAGCATATCGAGCTGATCGACCGCGCCGACATCCCGCGCATGGCCGCAATGGGGGTCACCGCCTCGGTGCAGCCCTGCCATGTGCCCGGCGCGCTGGATTTTCCGCTTCTGCCGACGCTGCAGATGATCGCCCGCGACCGCTGGCGCGACGCCTATCCCACCGGCACACTTGCCGCGGCGGGCATCCCGCTGGCCTTCGCCACCGACTGGCCGGTGGCCGATGTGAACCCGCTGCGCTGCATCAAGGCCGCACTGATCCGCCAGCCCTTCGGTCCCGACTGCCCCGACGAGCGGGTCGGGTTGATGGCGGTGCTCGCGGCCTATACCGCCGGCGGGGCGAGGGCCGAGTTCACCGAGGGCTGGAAGGGCCGGCTTGCGCCCGGCTGCGCCGCCGACATCGCCGTCCTGAGCGGCGACGTCGAGGCGGTGGCGCCCGAGGCTATCGACAGCCTGTCGGTGGCGCGCACCATCGTTGGCGGCCGCACCGTCTGGGCCGGCTGAGGCCCGCGCATCACGACAGTTTTCTCGCCCGCCGCTGGACCGGGAGGCGGGCGGCGGCTAGCGTCGCCCGATGGCCACGGCGCTCGGTCTTATGCTTCGCTTCCTGATCGGCGGCCTTGCCGCCGGGCTTGGGCTGGTCGCCGTGGCGGTGGTGGCGCCGACGCCGCATGTTCCCGCGCCCGAGGCCCCGCGGCAGGAAGACGCGCGCGCGGCCAACGACTTGCTGCGCGAGGTCCAGCGCATCCGCGCCGCGGCAGGCGGGCATGGCGAGCTGGCGGCGCGGGTCGAGGATATCGACGGGCTGTTCCGGCTTCTGCACCGGGCCCATCCGAATGTGCGGGGTCGTGCCCGTCTTCAGGACGACCGGCTGCTGGTCGAGGTGGCGTTGGCGCCGGCCCCGGGGATGGGCTGGCTGAACCTGACCGCGGCCGTGCCGGAGTTTCGCGACGGCTTCGCGGTCGAGACGCTGCGGCTGGGCCGGCTGAAGCTGCCGCCGGGGCCGACGCTGGCGGCACTCACCCGGGCGCTGGACCGCCGCCTGGGAGCCGATACCGCCGCGCGCCTGCTGGAGGCGGCGCCGGCGCTGCACATAGAGGGGGAGGAGTTGCGGCTGGCCGTCGGGATGGGCGCGCTGCCGCTAGGCTACTTTGCCCGGCTGACGGTGGGCGACGCCTACGGCCGGTCGATGCCGGCGCGGACCGAGGTGGCCGCCGATGTCGCGGTCTTCCGCGCCGCGGCGGCCGACGGGCAGCTGCCCGCCGCGGGAAGTTTCATGCCCTGGTTGCAGATGCTGATAGACCGCGCCGGTACAACCGCGGCAGACGACCCGGAGCGGGCGCTGATCGCCGGGCTGATGGCATTGAACTATCTGTGCGGCAGCGACCATTTCGTGAAGTTCTTCCTGCCGCCGCGCAACGCCGAGGAAGCGCCGCTGCCCCCGCGCGACGGGATCTGCCAGGAGTTGACGCTGCGTGGCCGGGTGGACCTGCGCCGCCATTTCCTGACGGCCGCCACGCTGCGCGTTTTGAGCGAACGCGGGCCCGCAGTGGTCGCCGGTGAGGCGAAGGAGCTGCACGATTCGATCCGCGGCGCCTTCGACTTCACCGACATCGCCGCGAACAATTCGGGCATCCGCTTCGCCACGCTGCTGCTGGACACGCCGTCTTCGGACTGGCCTGCGCTGCGCGATCGGATCGTCACGGACGGCGATGTGCTGGTCGCGCTGGACGGCATCCCGGGCGAGATGCGGCGGGCGGAATTCCGCAACCGCTTCGGCGGGCTCGACAGCCCCGCCTATGCCGCCATGCTGGCCGAGATCGAGGCGCGGATCGATGCGCTGCCGATCCACGCCGCCGGGGGCGGCTGAGGTCGCGGCGCGAAAAGGCTTTGCCTTGCGTGGCCCGACCGGCCAGACTGTCGTGCGAACAGCAACGGAGACTGCCCTTGCCCGACGCCAGCGCGCCCCCGGCAGGCAACGACGCCACGGCCCACTCCGTATCAAGCCCCGAGGGCGAGATCGAGATCGGCCGACTGTCCAAGGTCTTCGGCGCCGGTGCCACCGCTTTCCGCGCCCTCGACGGCGTCAGTCTGGCGATCCGCCGCGGCGAGTTCTTCACGCTGCTCGGGCCCTCTGGTTGCGGCAAGACCACGCTTCTGCGGCTGATCGCGGGTTTCGAGCAACCCAGCAGCGGCACGCTGCGGATCGGCGGGCAGGAGGTGGCGGGACTGGGCCCCAACCGGCGCCCGGTGAACACGGTGTTTCAGAATTACGCGCTGTTTCCGCACATGAGCGTGGCTGACAATATCGGCTTCGGCCTGCGCATGCTGGGCCGGCGACGGGCCGAGGTGCAGTCCGCCACCGCCGAAATGCTCCGGCTCGTGCGCATGGAGGAGTTGGCGGATCGTCGCCCGGGCGAGATCTCCGGTGGGCAGCAGCAGCGCGTCGCGCTGGCACGCGCGCTGGCGCCACGGCCGCGGGTGCTGTTGCTGGACGAACCGCTCTCGGCGCTGGATCTGAAGCTGCGCAAGGAAATGCAGTCGGAACTCAAGCGGTTGCAGGCCGAAACCGGCATCACCTTCGTATTCGTGACCCATGATCAGGAGGAAGCGCTGACGATGTCGGACCGGATCGCGGTGATGAACGCAGGCCGCATCCTGCAGACCGGCTCGCCCGAGGAGATCTACAACCACCCCGCCGACCGTTTCGTGGCCGATTTCATCGGCGATACCAACTTCCTCGAGGTCGAACTGCTCGAAGTGGCTGCCGCAGGTGCGCGGATCAGGCTGCCCGGGGGCGCCGCGTTGCCGGCAAATCTGCCGGCCGGGCCGGCGCCTGCGGCCGGCAGCTGTGTGACGGTGGTGATCCGACCCGAGCATGCGCGGCTGGCCGATGCGGACGGCGCGCTGGCGGGAACGGTCGAGCGCTCGGTGTTCTTCGGCACCGACACCCACGTGCATCTGCGGCTCGACGACGGCAGCAGCTTTACCCTGCGCCGGCAGAACAGCGCCGCCGCGGGGCCAGCGCCAGATCCGGGCAGCCGTGTCGGAATCGCGCTGGCCGAAGGTGCCCTTCAGCTTCTCAGGAACTGAGCTTGGCGGTGCGTGACCTCTCTCCGGCCGGCCCGGCCGTTCGGGATGAGCCGGTGCCCCCGGCTGCCGTCGCCGACCGGCATGGCTGGAAGTGGCTGCTCTGCGCGCCTGCACTGACGATCCTCGTCTTCGCGGCCTCCGGGCCCTTGCTGATCGTGCTGGTCTATTCCTTCCTCACGCCCGCGGGATTCGGCGGCGTGGTGTGGGAGTTCTCCACCGAGGCCTGGTTCCGCGTCTTCCTGGCGCGCGACATCTTCGAGCCCGAGCTTCTGGGGCCGAACCGTGCCCATCTGGCGATCTTCTGGCGTTCGGTCAGCCTTGCCTTCCAGACTGCGCTGATCTGCGCGGTGCTCGGGTTCCCCACCGCCTGGTTCATCGCCACGCGGCCGCAGCGGAGTCGGGCGGTCTGGCTGTTCCTGATCACCATTCCCTTCTGGACCAACCTTCTGATCCGCACCTTCGCGATCCAGGAGGTGATCCGCAACCAGGGTCTGATCAACACGATCCTGCTCAAGGCCGGCGCGATCGAGGCGCCGATCCAGATGCTCTATACCGATTTCGCCATCCTCGTCGGCATGGCCTATGTGTTCCTGCCGCTGATGGTGCTGCCGCTCTATGCGGCGATGGACAAGCTCGACATCCGCCTGCTGGAGGCCGGCTACGATCTCTATGCCAGCCGTTGGCGGGTGCTGCGCCACATCGTGCTGCCGCTGGTGAAGCCGGGCTTCATTGCCGGTTCGATCCTCGTCTTCATCCCGGCGATCGGCGCCTATGTCACGCCACGGGTGCTGGGCGGCGGGCGCAACATGATGCTGGGCAACCTGATCGAGCTGCAATTCGGGCAGGGGCGCAACTGGCCGCTGGGCGCGGCGCTGGCCATGACCCTGCTGATCATCGTGGTGGCCACGCTGGTCGTGTACATGCGCTATGTGGGACGGCAGGAGGAGGGGCGTCGGGATGGCTAGGACCGGCTTCTCGATCACCCGGTTACCCGGGTTCGGGGCGATCGCCATCGCCACCTTCCTCATGCTCTACATTCCGATCCTGACGTTGGTCGTGTTCTCCTTCAACGCGCAGGCATCCATGAGCCAGTGGGGCGGGTTCTCGCTGCAGTGGTACGAGGCGGCCTACAACAACCGTCAGGTCCGGGATGTCTCGATCCGCTCGCTCTGGCTGGCAGTCGTTGCGTCGGGCATCGCCACGGCGGTGGCGACGCTGGCGGCGCTGGGCACCACGCGGACGTCGCGCTTTCCGGGGCAGACGATGATCTATGCACTGATCAACCAGCCGCTGATGGTGCCCGAGATCGTCACCGGCGTGGCGCTGCTGATCTTCTTCGCCGCGATCAAGGTGCAGACCGGCTATACCGGCATGGGCTATCTGGTGGCCGCACATACAGCCTTCTGCATCCCCTTCGCCTATCTGCCGATCAAGGCACGGCTCGAGACCATGGACCTGACGCTGGAACGCGCGGCGGCCGATCTATATGCGACGTCCTTTCAGGCCTTCCGCCACATCACCCTGCCGTTGCTGATGCCGGGCATCCTTGCCGGTTTCATGCTGGGCTTCGTGATCTCGCTGGACACCGTGGTGATCACCGAATTCGTCAAGTCGGCCGGGCAGGACACACTGCCCACCTACATGCTGGGGCAGTTGCGGCGGCAGGTCACGCCGGAGATGAATGCCATTGCCACGCTGTTCCTGCTGCTGTCACTCTGCGCCGTGACCGTGTTTTTCCTGCTCTCGCGCAAGCGCGCCTGAGCCAACAGCATCCACCAGGGGAGAAGAGACCATGACAATGACCCGCAACGCCCTCGCGCTCGGCGCCGCTGCGCTGCTCGGCTCGACAACGCTGGCCGCCGCCGAGGGGGTGCTGAACCTCTACAACTGGGGCAACTACACCAGCCCCGAAATGATCGAGAAGTTCGAGGCCGAGACCGGCATTCGCGTCACCGTTACCGATTTCGACAGCAACGACACCGCGCTCGCGCGAATCCGCCAGGGCGGGCATGGTTTCGATCTGGTCGTGCCGTCGAACAACTACGTCCATATCTGGATCGAGGAGGGGCTGGTCCAGCCTCTGGATCTGGACGTCATTCCCAATCATGGCAACATTGCCGACATCTGGATGAACGTCGATTTCGATCCGGGCCGGCGCTACTCCGTGCCGTGGGCCTGGGGCACCACCGGGCTGATCGTCAACACCTCGGTCTATGACGGCGACCCGCATACCGCGGGCATCTTCCTCGACCCGCCCGAGCCGCTGCGGGGCCGGATCAATGTCGTGCCCGAGATGTCGGACATCATGACCATGGCGATCCGCTATCATGGCGGCCAGCAATGCGAGAGCGACATGGGCATCCTGCGTCAGGTCCGCGACACGCTGATGGAGGCGCGCCAGCACTGGATTGCAATGGACTACGGCAGCCTCGATCAGTATGTCGCCGGCGACATCGCCGCAGGGGTTTACTGGAACGGCGGCGCGATGCGTGCACGGCTGCAGAACGAGGATCTCGTCTACGGCTATCCGCAGGAAGGTTTCTCGGTCTGGATGGACAACGCCATGGTGCTGTCCGACGCCCAGAACCCCGAGGCGGCGATGCAGTTCATCAACTTCATCCTGGAGCCGGAGAACGCCGCGAAGATCTCCAACTTCGCGCGCTATGCCAACGGCGTGACCGGCTCCGAGCCCTTCCTCGACGAGGTGATGCGCGACGCGCCCGAGATCGTGGTGCCGGCCGAACTGGTGGGCGCGGGCAGTTTCTCCGTCGCCTGTCCGCCCGAAGTCAACCAGATCTACACCCAGATCTGGACCGAACTCCTGCAGTGACGGGGTCTGAACACCGGGGCGGCCCGACGGGGCCGCCCCGCGCGCCTCAAAGCCGGTTGTGGCTACCGTCGCAGAGCGGAGCGCGGTCGCTGTGCTTGCAGCCGCAGAAGAACACCCGACCGTCACTGGCGGCCTGATATTTCACCGGGGTGAATTCCGAGCCCTTGTGCGACCCGTCGCAAAACGGCTGCCGCGCGCTCTGACCGCAGGCACACCAGAAATAGGTCTTTCCGGCCGCCACCTCGATTGTAAGCGCGACGGCTTGGCCCTATGCGGCGAGGGTTGACGGCTGGGCGTAGCGCCAGGGCATGAGGTCCTTGATGCGGGATTTGGGGTGGCCGTCGAGGATGGCGCGGAGGGTGGCGGCGAGATAGTCGACGGGGTTCACGGCGGACAGCTTGCAGGATGAGGAGGATCAGAAAACGGTCCGGTGGACCGTTTTCCCGACGAATGACCAGCGAGGCGAGCATGGCCCAGTTCCCGGCGCCGGTTTCGTTGCCG
>SLBI01000336.1 GCA_007126375.1 Paracoccaceae bacterium | reverse complement strand
GCTTCGGGCGGCGAGGCGCGGCCTTCTTCCTGCATCCGCCGGAGCCGGCCGGCGACACGCCGGGCCACCGCCGCATCGCGCAGCACCGATTCGATTCGTCGCCGGAAGGCGCCGAGCGTGCGCGGATCGCGCTGCACCGCCTCCAGCCAGCCGGTCATCACCGGCGAGGCCCCTTGCCAGTCCGCCTGATGCCTCCGCGCCATCGCCATCAACATGCCCCCCTGCACGGCCGCGCCCCGGTTGTCGCGCTCTGACCACACGGCCGGGCCAGATGCCCGCGCCGCCGCGGCGGCGCCCGGCTGCTGCCCTCGCATCGCCCCTGCCCGACGCCCTGCGGCCCGAGGGGCGGGGACCCCGAAGCGCAACCGTGAACCGACGCTATCCGCGCCGCATCGGCGCCGACCTTGACCTAGGTCAATCACCCGGCCCGCGATTTACATTCATGCCTTGCAATATATTCCACATCCGTTATGTAACTTCGCGACGCCGGCCGGTGACCGGGCCGGGTAGCGACGGCACGAACCAAGAAGGGGACGACGATGATCGAGGCGGACTGGATCTGGGGCTTTGCCGGGGGGCTGATGATCGGCGGCGCGGCCGCGCTCTACCTGCTCGTCAACGGGCGGATCATGGGGGCCAGCGGCATCCTCGGCGGGCTGATCGACCGCTCGGGCTGGTCCGGCGGGGCGGAACGCGCGGCCTTCCTCGCCGGGCTGGTGCTGGTGCCGGCGGTGCTGGCGCTGATCTTCTGGCCGGGGCTGAGCACCAACATCACCTCGAACATGGCGGCCATCGTCGCGGCGGGGCTGATGGTCGGCATCGGCACGCGGCTGGCCAACGGCTGCACCTCGGGCCATGGCGTCTGCGGCATCTCGCGGCTGTCGCTGCGCGGCATCGTCGCCACCGTGTTCTACCTGCTCGCCGGCGGGATCTCCGTCGTCCTGTTCAAGCATCTGCTGGGGGTGATCTGACATGCGCAACCTCTTCGCCTTTCTCGCCGGCGGGCTGTTCGGCGCCGGGCTGCTCGTCTCGGGCATGACCGACACCACCAAGGTGCAGGGCTGGCTCGATGTCTTCGGCGACTGGGACCCCACGCTCGCCTTCGTTCTGGGCGGCGCGATCCTGCCGATGATGCTGGCCTGGAACATGACCACGCGGCGCGCCCGTCCGGCGCTCGGCGGCGCCTTCCCGGCAAAACCCGCCCCGCGGCTGGGCCACAACCTGGTGATCGGGTCGGTGCTGTTCGGCGCCGGCTGGGGGCTTGTCGGGCTCTGCCCCGGGCCGGCCGTGGCCTCGCTGGCCTGGGGCGGCATCGGCGGGCTCGTCTTCCTTCTGGCGATGGCCGCGGGTATGCTGGTCGCGCCGGGGGTGCGCACCCGGATCGACCGTCTCGCCGCCATCTGATCCGGCAGCCAACCCCGAGGACCGCCATGGACATTCGCCCCCTCTCCGACGCCTATGCCGTCGCCCCGCAGATCGCACCGGAGGATGCGGCCGACATCGCCGCGGCAGGCTATGACACGGTGATCTGCAACCGCCCCGACGAGGAGAACCCGCCCGACCTCGCCGCCGACCGGCTGCGCGCGGCGGTCGAGGCGGCGGGGATGCGCTTTGTCGTGAACCCGTTCAACGCGATGACCCTCAGCCTCGATCATGTGCAGGCCCAGGCCGCGGCGATGGCGGCGGCCGAAGGCCCGGTGCTGGCCTATTGCGCCTCCGGCAACCGCTCGTCGGTGGTCTGGGCGCTCTCCCAGGCCGGCCGGCAGCCGGCCGATGCGCTGATCGGCGCGGCGGCCCGGCACGGCTATCAGCTCGAAGGGCTGCGCCCGCAGATCGAGGCACTGGCCGCCCGCGCCGGCTGATCCGCGGCAGGGCGCAGGGATCGAAAGCCGGGCGGCGGCGCACCCCGAAGCCGCAGCCCCCGGCAAGGCACCGCGCAAAAGCGAAAGGCGCGCCCGAAGCGCGCCCTTTCCCTGCGTCTTGCCCTGGTGCGGTCGAGAAGACTCGAACTTCCACTCCGGTTAAGGAACAGCGACCTCAACGCTGCGCGTCTACCAATTCCGCCACGACCGCTCCGGGCTGGGCGGGTGATAGCGCCCTGCCCGGCCGATGTGAAGGGGAAATCGCGCGCGGTCCGGGTCAGTCCCCCTTGCTGGGGGCGACGCCGAAGCTGGGCATCGCCGCCGGCGCCACCTGGGCCGGCGCGCCGCCGCCCAGCGCCGCGGCGCGGATCAGTTCGACCCGCTCGGGCTGGCCCGGCAGGAACGGCGCCGGCGCCCCGGCCGCCACCGCGGCAACGCCGATCTCGTACCAGTCGCGCGCCAGATCGGGCCGCTTGCTGGTGCCGAAACCCTGCGCCAGGTGATGGCCGATCAACTCGCCATAGGCACGCTCGCCGACGGCCGCGAGCAACAGCGCCGCGCCCAGCGCCACCTCCATGTCGTCGGTGCGATAGCCCGAGGACAGGCAGATCCGCCCGGTCGCCGCCACCTGCACCGGCGCCATGCCGGAGGTCGCGATGAACCCGCTCACCTCGCGCATCACCTCCGACGGCGTGCCCATCGTCAGCCCCGCCATCTGCGGCCGCATCGCCGTGCCGAGTCCCTCGCACTGCTGGGCGATCTGCGCCGGGCTCGAACCCGGCACCCGCGCCGCCATCTCCTCGCCATCGGCGATGGCATAGGTGCGGGCGAGGCAGAACTGCTCTTCCAGCACGAAGGCCGGATCGCTCATCGCCGCCAGCGTGGTGAAGCCGCCGTTGGAGTTGGTGACGAGGCTGACGCGGTTGCAATGCGAGGCGAGCGATGCCTGCACCGGCAGATCGCCGATGAAGTTCGGCAGCCCCGGCGCCGCGGCCGGGGCCGGGGCGGCAGGCTCTTCCGCTGCCGGGGCCGCCGCAGCCGCCTGCGGCG
>SLBI01000076.1 GCA_007126375.1 Paracoccaceae bacterium | reverse complement strand
CTGGCGACATCGACTGCTTCGCCGCTAGTAATGCTCGATGACTGGCGCAGCCGATACGACCGGGCTGTTGCGGCGCATTCCGAAGAAGCTCTGCTGGTGATCGGTCGCGAGATGTTGGCATGGCTCGACCAGGGCAGCGCACTCGGAAACTGGCTCTCGGAGGGAACGCGCGAACTGGAGGTGATCGGCGGTGAGAGCCCGCTCTCCCGTGCCCTTCTGGCTGCGCCGTGGGAAATTCTCGCAAACAGCATCGGTTTCCTTGCTGACGACCGGATGCGGCGCTTCCTGCCCTGGCGCCGGATTGGGGCCGAGAACGCCCCCGAGCTGCCCATACATTCGGATCTGGCCATGTTGTTCATGGCCTCGGCCCTCGAGGCCCAGCACGACCTCGATTACGAGGCGGAGGAGGCGGCGATCCTGGAGGCCACTCGCGACCCTTCCAGTGGCACTCCACTTCTGCACCTGACAGTCGAGGAGAGTGGCGAATTGGAGGTGCTCGGCGTGCGCAACGCCGGCGAAGGACGGTTCGACGTCCTCCACCTCTCGTGCCATGGCGACATCGCGCCGAGCGGGGACGACGGGCCGCCAGTGCCGATCCTGCTCCTCGAGACCGCCGAAGGCGGCGAGGACCGGGTCGCCCCGGACCGCCTTGTGGCAGCCCTGGGACAGCGGGTGCCCCGCCTTCTGTTCCTGTCGGCCTGCCGGACGGATCAGCTGGGCCGGGCGTCCGACCGGGTCGCAGGGCTGCCCGGACGCCGGGAGGGCCTTGCCGAAGCCTCCATGGACTTCGACCCCGCTCCGCGCCGGGACGCCGGAACGACTTCGGTGTCGCCCGACCTGTCCGACTCCCTTGCAAGGCAGATGTCGGTGCATCTTCCGCATGTACTGGGCTGGGGGGGCTCGGTCTATGACGCCGACGCCTCGGCCTTCGCCCGGGCGCTCTATGCCGGCCTGTCGCGGGGGCAGAGCGTGGCCTTCGCCACGGCAGCGGCGCGTCACGCGGTTCGGGACGCGCAGGCAGAGGGGGCACCGGGACAGCACTGGCACCTTGCGCGGCTCTACGTCGGGCCGGGCGGCGGTGGCCCACTGTGCGACGGAGCCCTGTCGCCGCGACCGCCTCGCGCAGAAGCCGGGCAGGTGTTCCTCGATGTCGGAAAGAGGGTACGGGTCGCGAGCCGAGCGGAATTCGTCGGTCGTCGCCGGCAGTTGCAGAAGCTGCGCCGCGACTTCGCCGCCGGGCATAGCGCGGCGCTGGTCTACGGGATCGGGAACCTGGGCAAATCCTCGCTCGCGGCGCGGCTGGCGGACCGGATGACAGGCCACCGCCTGGCTGTGGTCCATGGCGCCTATCACGGTCTGGCAATCCTGGGCGAGATGGTCCGGGTGGCGAAGCTCTGCCTCGACGGGCTGGGCTTCGCCGAACGCGCGGCATTTGATGACGAAATCAAGGAGATGACCGAGGCGGTCACGCGGGATGAGGCCATGCTCTTCGCGGCGGTCCGCTTCCTGCTGGAGGGCGTCTTCGCCCGGCACCCGGTCCTGCTGGTGATCGACGATCTCGAACAGGCGCTGCAGGATCCGGCGCCAGATCAGCCGAAGGTCGAGCCGCGCGCCGGCACCCGTCAGGCGCTGGCGGCGGTCATCAATGCCTTCGCCGCAGCCCCCACCCGGTCGCGGCTCCTGTTGACGAGCCGCTATGACTTCAGCCTGCCCGATGCCGACGGGCGCGATCTCGCGACCGGCCTCGCGCGGGTGTCGCTGGTGCCGATGGGTCCGGGCGAACGGATCAAGCAGTGGCGGGCCAAGGCACGGGCGGAGGATCGTGAGGCGGCAGCGGGTGCGATTCCGGCGGCGCTGCTGAACCGGGCGACGAACGCCGCCGCCGGCAATCCGGGGCTGCAGGAGATCCTGACCCGGCCGCTTCTTTCCGGCGAGACCGCGGATGCCGAGGCGGCGGTTGCGGCAGTGGAGCACTACCGCGCGACAGGCGAGCATCCCACCGAGGACAATGCCGCGCAGGAGTTCTTCGCCCGGGTCAGCTTCGAGACCTATGAAAGGGCGCTCACCGACACGGAACGGCTGGCCCTCGCGGCCGCCGCCATCTTCGCCGAGGAGGTGCCGATCCCCCGCCGGGCGGTGGCGGCGGCTGCAGCCATGCTGGGGGTGACGACCCCGGACCCGGCGCTCGACCGGTTGCTGGCCCTCGGGCTGCTGGATGACTGGGGCCACCTGGCGGGCTGGGACGGCATGGCGAAGCTGCCCCATCTGGCCGCCAACCCGCTCGCACGGCCCATGGCCGAAAGGCTGCCGCCGGATCTCCTGGCCGCGGCTGCCGATGCCGCCCTGCCCGAACTGGCGCGGGCCTGGCGCGATGCCGAGGGTGACTTTCCCTTTGATGCGCGCGGCGTTGCCGCCTGTCGTCTGGCGCTGACCGCCACCGCACCCGAACCCGAAACCCTCGAAGCCGCCGCCTTTGCCGCGGTTCTGTTCCTGTTTGTGCGAAATGGCATCGCACCGGCGGCGCTGGCACTGGCGGTTCCGGCGCTGGAGCGCCTGTCCGCGGCGGATCACCAGCCCGATCCCGGACTGCTCGGCCATCTCGTCAACGCAGCCAGCCAGGCCGGCGAGGTCGGTCTGCAGGACCAGCTGCTCGACCAGGCTCTGGGCTCCAGCCGTCTTGACGACCGTATCCGCGCCCAGCTCCTGGGGCTGCGCGCGGATATGCTGCAGGCGCGGGGCGATCTGGACGCTGCCCTGCGGATCCGGCGCGAGGAGGAACTGCCGGTCTACGAGGCGCTCGGCGACCGGCGCTTGGTGGCGATGACACGGGGCCAGATCGCGGACGTGCTGCAGGCGCGGGGCGATCTGGACGAGGCCCTGCGGATCTGGCGCGAGGAGACACTGCCGGTCTTCGAG
>SLBI01000064.1 GCA_007126375.1 Paracoccaceae bacterium | reverse complement strand
TCGTGCGCACGGGTCCGTTCGCGCTCGTCGCGGGCATGGGCCAGCACGCGGAGCTTCTCGTTCCATTCGCCCTCGAGGGTGTCTGCGACGAGCCGGTTGTCGGGATCGACGAGCATGAAACGCCGCTGCGCGAGATCGGCCTCGGTCTGGGCGCGCTCGATCGCCCGACAGCGCAGCCGATCCGCTTCTTCATGGCGTGCTTCGATCTCCTGGCGCACGGCAAGTGTCAGCTCGACCGCGGCGGGCGTCATCTGCTCGGCGATCAATCTGCCGATGGCCTCGTCGACGGGTCCCCCGGCGATCGACCGGCATGAGGGCTCGCCGCGATAGCTGTGGGCGCGGTCGCAGCAGTACCAGGCTTCCTGTCGGCCCCGCCGGGCTGCGTAACGGACCCGGAAGTAGGCGCCGCATTGCCCGCAGACGGCCCGACCCTGCAGCAGCGCCGTGCCTTCCCTGGGGATCGACCCGCGTGCGGCGTTGAAACCGTGACCGTTGGCCTTGAGGATGCCGAGGTTCTCCTGGTGCTGCACCCAGGTGATGTAGCCGGGACGGGCATCCGGGATGCAGGCGAGCCAGTCGTCGTTGTCACGCGCGCGCACGGTCTTCTTGCCGTCGATGGTACGGCGGAATTGCCGCCGGCCATAGGCATAGGCCCCGGCATAGCGCGGGTTGGTCAGCACGCGCATGGCGGTCGATGCCGTCAGCGGACGAAACACCGTCTGCGTGTTGTGCAGCCGGGAGGGAAACAGAAGACCTTCCATGCGGAACGCCTTGACGGTCTGCGACGCGGATCCGACGCGGGCGAAGGTGTCGAAGAAGTGGGTGATCGTTTCCCTGACCTGAATGTCGGGATCGAGGACCACGTTGCCAGCGTGATCGTAGACCAGGCCTGTGGGCAAGGGACAGCGGTACTCTCCGCGGCGTGCCTTGTTCAGGATGCCGCCGCGCAGCCGCGCCTTGATGACATGCAGTTCGGCCTCGCTCATGGTGCCCTTCAGGCCGAGCAGCAGGCGGTCGTTGAAGCTGGCCGGATCGTAGATGCCGTCTTCATCCAGGATCAGGGTGTCGGCGAGGGCGCAGATCTCCAGCAGGCGCTGCCAGTCGGCGTTGTTGCGCGCCAGACGGGACACCTCAAGCCCCATGACGATGCCGGCGCGCCCCATGCCGACGTCGCTGACCAGGCGCTGGAACCCTTCGCGCCAGACTGCCGAGGCGCCGGATTCGCCCTGGTCGTTGTCGATGACCACGATCTGGTCCTCACGCCAGCCGTGGGCGATCGCCCGCCCGCGCAGGGCATACTGGCGCCTGGCGCTCTCGGTGTTCTCCAGCACCTGCCGCATCGAGGACTGTCGGATGTAGAGATAGGCCCCGCGCTCGAAGTGCCGGGCCTGGACGTTGAGATGGGCGCTCATGTCGGTCTCCGATCATGGATGCCTATGGCGATTGCCGCGAGGACGTGCACGACGGCGCTGTTGCTGGCGTGCAGCATCGACGGGGCGGGGTCTGGCTGGCAGCTCCGGTCCTGCTGAGGGCGCAGGGTCGCGCTCAGCGCCCTGGCCCAACCCCACATGCCCCGGCGCAGGAAGAGCATCAGGCCACTGCGGGCCTTGAGCGGCAGCGCCGCGCCGAGAGCCGCGGTACGCAGCACCTCGTACTGGACCTCGTCCTCGGCAGCGCCGATTCCTGGTGGCACGGCCGATGGCGCAGCGATCGTTAGAGTCGACTGCGACCAAGTTGAGTCTTGGGGATTGAACGAAGCCGCTGCGCGGCAGGCGCATGCTTCGCGGGGGGCGCTTTTGACTGGAAGGTTCGGGTTACCGAGACCCCCTCCAGACAGGAGCCTTCCAATGACCGAGACCAGCCCCCTGCGCCGCCGCATGATCGAGGACATGACGGTCCGCAACCTCTCGCCGGCGACGCAACGATCCTACGTCCATGCGGTGGCGAAGTTCAGCCGCTTCTTCGGCCGTTCGCCCGACACGCTGACGCTCGAGGACGTTCGCACCTTTCAGGTCCACCTCGCATCGAAGGGGGTGGCTTGGGCGAGCCTCAACCAGACGGTGGCGGCGCTGCGCTTCTTCTACGACGTCACGCTCGGGATGGCTGAGACCCCCGAGCGGATCGCCTATGCCCGCGAGCCGCGCCGTCTGCCGGTGGTGCTGAGCGCGCACGAGGTGGTGTGGCCTGCGGCCCCTGAACGCGAACACCGCCCCGCTCGCCGGCTTCTGCCGAAGCTGGTCCTGCGCCAGCGCCGCGAGGCCCGCGATACCTTTCCTCATGTCGGTCGCGCCGCAGGCCAGATAGACCCGCACGCCGGTCCCCGGCCCGATCATGCCGTCTCCAGAAGCCGCACCAGCCGCACCAGCGCCGCGTCCCCGATCCCGTCCGGGCATCGCAACTGCCGACCGTTGCGCAGCACCACCGTGATCTCACCCGCCATCCCGCCCGGCTCCGTCACGACCGCCGCTTCCGGCGCCACCGCCATCTCCACCGGGAGGAACACAGCCGCGTCGGCCGCCGGCCACAGCCCCTTCCGCCGCATTTCGCCCCGCCACTGGTAGATGTGCTGGCGCGTCACGTCATGCCGCCGCGCGACATCCGCCACGGTCCAGCCGCTCACCCCGACCTCGCCCAGGATCGCCAGCTTGACCTCATCAGTCCAGCGACGCCGCCGCTCAACCCCGAGCAGCACCCCATCCCGCATCACCGCCCCCGTCGCATACGACGACAATAACGACGTAGCATAAGGAAAAGACCTCACCCCGGGCAGGCGGCCACAACCGGGTGGTTACTTTCCAGCATAGTGGCGTGGGCTTGGCACTATGTCACCCCAACCACATGGGGTTGGCTAAGTGACGAGCAGTTATCGAAAATTCAATCAGTGATCTTCAGTGGCAGCCTGGGCGGAATTGTGTCGCT
>SLBI01000327.1 GCA_007126375.1 Paracoccaceae bacterium | reverse complement strand
TGGCGGCGGCCGCGCCGCCGCGCCGCCGCCCGCCCGCGGCCGCAGGACGAGGCGACGCTGCGCGCGGTCTTCGCCGAGCTTGGCCTCGAACTGCCGCCGCCGGGCGAACGCCCGCCACTGCTCGAGGCGTTCCTGTTCGGCCTCGCCACCGCCCGCCGGCTGAATCGTACCGATCACCGCTGATCCCCCGGTCGCCGCGGCCCGCTTGTCCACAGCTTCGGCGCCGGCCGGGGAAGAAACCGCTTTACAGCGAATCACCTTTGCCCCACGATATGTGGTAGGGGCAGAGGTGGTAAACCGCCGCCCCTTGGCAGGCACCCAAGCCCTTGTGGGACTCCGCCAGGGCGATTGACAGAAGGCAGGCCCATGTCGCTTTCCGAGAGCTTCCTTCACAGCGACGACATTCATCCCATCGACATCGTCGAGACGCTGGCCGAAACCCGCGACTGGGAGTTCGACCGCGTCGGCGACGACCAGATCGCCATGGCGGTCGAGGGGCAGTGGCGGACCTATTCGCTCACCCTCGCCTGGTCGGGCGGCGACGAGATGCTGCGGCTGATCTGCACCTTCGAGATGGAACCGCCCGAGGCACGGCTGCCGGCGCTCTACGAGATGCTCAACCGCTGCAACGATCAGGTCTGGGGCGGCGCCTTCTCCTTCTGGGCCGAGCAGCGGCTGATGGTCTGGCGCCACGGGCTGCTGCTGACCGGCGGGCAACTGGCCGCGCCCGAACAGATCGACCGCATGATCGCCACCGCCGTGGTCACCGCCGAACGCTATTATCCCGCCTTCCAGCTGGTCTCCTGGTCCGACAGCAGCGCCGACGAGGCGCTGCGCGTGGCCATGTCCGAGGCCTGGGGCCGCGCCTGACCGGCGCCGGGGCACGGCACCCGCGGCCGGATTTCCGGGCGCTGGCGTTCACAATCCCTCGTTCGCCGGCGGCGCCCGGCCTGCGGGGACTCGCCCCGCCGGGGCGAGTTGGCTAGACTTGGCGTGACATGTCAGGATCGGTCGCCCTCTGCCCCCGCTCCTCGGCCGGCCCGGTGCCGCGCGCGGCCGGCTGCCGGCCGTGGCGGTGGCTGGTGCCGGCATTGCTGTGCGGTCTGCTGCTGGCGCTGGCCCTTCCCGCCGCCGCGCTGGAGGGCCGGCGGCTGGCGCTGGTGGTCGGCAATTCCGATTATGCCGCGGCGGCACCGCTGCCGAATGCGGCGCGCGATGCCCGCGACATGGCCGAGGCGCTTGACCGGCTCGGTTTCGAGGTCACGCTGCTGACCGACACCGACGGCGCCGGCTTCGAGGCCGCGCTCGACCGCGTCGCCGCCGCCGCCGAGGGGGCCGAAAGCGCCGTCTTCTACTTCTCCGGCCACGGGTTCCAGCTTGGCGGCGTCAACTACCTCGTTCCGGTGGATGCGCGGCTGGACGACCGCGTCGCCATCGAGCGCGAGGCGATCCGGCTGGACAAGGTCATCGCCCGGCTGCAGCACCGCAGCCGCCAGACGATCGTGCTGCTGGATGCCTGCCGCAACGATCCGCTGCCGCCCAGCGTCAGTGCCGGCCTGCGCGCCGGCCTCGCCCAGCCCGAGACCGGCACCGGCACCTTCATCGCCTTCGCCACCCAGCCCAACAACATCACCTTCGACGGCACCGGATCCAACAGCCCCTTCACCGCGGCGCTGCTCGACCATATCGAGACGCCCGCCATCCCGGTCTCCGAACTGATGATCCGGGTGCGCAACGACGTCGCGCGCGCCACGCTGGGCCGGCAGACGCCCTGGGACCAGTCCTCGCTGAGCGCCAACTTCGCCTTCAACCCGGCGCCGCTGCAGGTCTCGGCGCCGGCGACGGCGAACCGCAGCCAGCGCGGCGAACTGGATTACGATTTCGTCGCCGCCCTGCCGGCCGAGCGGCGGCGCGATTTCCTCGGCCTGATGGAGCGCAGCGGCGTCGAGGTGGACCTCGAACGCCTTGCCCGCCGGCTGCTGGAGGCCGGCGAGGCCGACGCCTTCGTCATCGCCGGCCTTGCGCCCGAGGCACGCCGCGCGCTGCTGGACGAGGCTGCCGAGGCCGGGGTGGATGTTCCGCTTGCCGCCGTGGCCGAGGGGCTGACCGCCCGCGGCACGGTCGATTACTTCCTGCTGGCCGCCATGGCTGCCCCCGAGCGGGCGCGCGCCGTCGACGCCGCCCGCGCCTTCGGCCTGACGGTCGAGGAGGAGCGGCTGCAACTGGCCATGCTCGCCCCGCAGCCCGGCGCGCCGTTGCCGCGCATCGATCCGTCGCCCGAACCCGCGCCGCCGGACGATCCCTTCGCCCATCTGGTGCCGCAGCGGCTCTCGCCGGTGATCCCCGAGCGTCGCCGCATCACCGGCGTGCATGTGGAGGAGGAAGAGCCCGCGCCCGACAACCTCGCCGTGGCGGTGCAGGAGGAACTGGCGCGGCTCAACTGCTACCGCATGGCCATCGACGGCGATTTCGGCCCGGGCTCGCAGGGCGCGCTGCGTGCCTTCTTCACCGAGCGCGGCGAGCCGGTGCCGGCCGCGCTCGACCCCACCGAGGAGATCTGGCGCCTGCTGCGCCAGTTCGACGAGCAGATCTGCCCCGATCCGCCGGCCCCCCGGCAACCCGTCTCGCAGCCGCCGCGGACGGGCAGCCCGCAGACGCCACAGCAGACGGTGCAGGAACCGAGCCCGCCGGAGCCACAAGGAGGCGGGCCGATAGTTGTGCGCGATCCGCGTGCGATCAGGCGAAACTGACAAGTTTGTCGCTGGTGACCCCATGGAAGGTCGTCCTTCACAACGCCCCGGCGGCCGAGTCGATCCGGCTTTCATGGCCGCCCGCAAGGCCGCGGCGCTTCGCCGCCGCCGCCGCCTGATCGGGCGCGTCGGCTTCGGTCTGGGCGGGGTTGTGGCCGTCGCCGGCGCGGCGGTGGCCATCT
>SLBI01000099.1 GCA_007126375.1 Paracoccaceae bacterium | reverse complement strand
GACTCCGGTCTGGAAGTCTTCGCCCAGAACGTCGAGACCGTGCGCCGCCTGACCCACCCGGTGCGCGATCCGCGCGCCGGCTACGAGCAGACCCTGAACGTGCTGGCCCACGCCAAGCGCCACCGCCCTGAGGTGCTGACCAAGACCAGCCTGATGGTGGGCCTGGGCGAGACCACCGACGAACTGGTCGAGACCATGGACGACTTGCGCGCCATCGGCGTGGATATCGTCACATTCGGCCAGTACTTGCGACCCACTATCAATCACTTGACGGTGGAACGTTATGTGACACCTGAGGAGTTTGCCGAGCTCCGGCGGATTGGCCTGGGCAAGGGTTTCCTGGAGGTCGTATCGGGGCCGCTGGTGCGCTCCAGCTACCGCGCCGACCGCGTGTTCGAAAAGAACAACTGCGGTCTGGACGAAACGGCAGCCTGAGCGGGGCATCCGCTGCCATGGGTGGCGGCCTGGGCGCCGAGCAGCGCGAAGCCCTGCTGGAGCGCCTGGCCGCGGTCCTCGATCAGCACGCAGCGCAACGCCGCACGCTGACCTATCTGCAACTGGCCGACGCCATCGCCATGCCGGGTCCGCAGCGCATTCATCGCACCACCCGCCTGCTGGAGATCCTGATGAAGCGCGACGCCGAGGCCGGGCGTCCGATCCGCTCGGCGCTGGCGGTCAGTCGCGCCGGTCATGGTTTGCCCGCGCCAGGTTTTTTCGATCGCGCCCGGCGCCTCGCGCTGTTCGACGGCGGAGACGCCCGGCGTTTTCATCAGCATCTGCTCGACGCGTTGTTTCGTACCGGCGGCTGAAACCGCCGACAGTCTGTAGCCGAGCGGGCTTCTTACCGCTCAAAGCCGGTGGCGTTTGCGTGTAAGATTCCGGCTCCAGCCGCTCCAGCCGCTCCAGCCGATCCAGGGAGAGCGGGGGCATCGTCCGTTACCCCAACCGGCTTAGAGAAACCCGCGAATGAAACGACCCATTCTCACAATGTTGTCCGGTGCCCTGATGCTTGGCGGTTGCGCCACCATGAGCCCGGACGAGTGCCGCACCGCCGACTGGTACCTCGTCGGCGAGATGGATGCTCGTTCGGGCCGGACACCGGCGTACTTTGCCAGTCGCGACCGGGCCTGCCGGGAAGCTGGATTTCCAGCCGATCAGCAAAGCTGGCGCGAGGGCTGGGAATTCGGCCTGACCGCGTTTTGTAGCGCGCCGCAAGGCTTTCGTTTCGGCCGTGATGGAGGTCGTTATGAGCCGATCTGTCCGAGCGCGCTTGAAGCCAGTTTCTTGAGCGGTTATGACATCGGACGCGAGATTTACGTGCTGGGCGATCGAACCGAGAGCCTGCGCGGCGAGATTCACGGTCTTGACGCTAATCTTAAAGCGGTTGTTGCAGATGGTAATCTGATCACCGAAGAGGTGGAAGTCTTGCAGAGACGGCGCGATCTACTCGCCGACCAGGTGCGATCCATTGAACTCAGGGTGGCGGAACTCAACGGCCTTGCCCGTGGCTTGGGCCTTCACTGAACTGGCTTTTTGACAAGTCCTCGAGACCAGATTTGCGAGAAATCATGACGCTAGAGCAGTTCATTGACAATTTGCTGGAGGCTTTCGAAGCCTTTTCCACCAGCGAAGCCGATCGGCCGTCGGCCTGTCTTTGTCTCGCGCTGGACCACTGGGACCGTCTGCGCGAGCAGTACGGCTACAGCGCCCTGATCAATCTGCTCGGCGAGGCCAGGGCCGTGATGCTGGCTGGCTCCGACGTCGAAATACTCGCCTGCCGGCTGAATGAGCGCTGCCTGCTGGCCCTTTTGCCGCACTGCTCCCTGGCAACGGCGGAAAAGCAGACCGAAAAACTGTTTCGCCTGATCGGACAGGAGCTGTTCGCGGTTGGCGATGAGACGGTGGCGCTTTCCGTCAGCCTTTGCTTCAGCGAGTTCGACCACCGCTTCACCAGCGCCGATCAGTTGCTCCTGGATCTGGTCAAGAGCACCGAGCAACTCAGCGCCTCCGGCGGGAACGTGGTCAAGCGCGTCCGCCCCAACGTATCTGCCGACCAGGCCAATGCCAGTGACCAGCAGATGCTGGGCTTGCTGATGGAGTCCCTGCGCAAGGATGCGGTGAAGGTCATGTTTCAGCCCTTGATGGCCACCGCTGGTGAGCCGTCGAAGAGTTTTCAGGTCCTGCCGCGCATTACCGCATCGGACGGGTCCCTGATTCCGGCGTCCCAGTTTGTGCCCGTAGCGCGCGAGGCGCGGGTGCTTGGACTGCTGGACCGCTGGATGCTGCAACAGGCGATCCAGTTGCTGGTCAACGACTACTATCTGCAGCCAGTGCGCCTGTTCTTGACGCAGGGAGAGAGCCTGCTGATCAACCCGGAGCGGCATGAGTGGCTGCGACGCTTGATCGAGAAGCATCCGCATGTGTCCGGGAAATTGGTGCTGGACTTTGCGCTGGACGATGCCTTGGCTAATCTGAAGAGCGCCGGCGAGTTCCTGGCCCTGGCCGAGGAGCTGAAACTTGGCGTTTGTCTGTCGCGCGTCGATGAGTACAGCAAATGGGATTTGCTGGCCGGTCGTCTGCGGGTGGATTACATCAAGATGTCTCCGGGCTTTGTTCGCCGCCTCGGGCAGGACAGCGCGCTGGAGCAGGAATTCCAGCTCCTTAGCGCAGAGGTTAGAAGGCAGGGTACCCGCATCATCATGCCGATGGTCGAGGATGCCAAGGTGGCGGCTAACCTGTGGCGAACCGGCGCTGACTACATGCAGGGCTACATGATCGAAAGGGAAGCCGAAACACTTGAATTGGGTGACTGAACCCAACTATTGCATAAATCGAGCTCGATTTGACCCTACGCGGCCCGCTCCAGTGCGTCAAGAATTTGCAACAACTCAACCTGAGTCGCCTGATTGGCGCTCATGGTCAGCTTGAGCTTG
>SLBI01000219.1 GCA_007126375.1 Paracoccaceae bacterium | reverse complement strand
GCCGGTCTTGCTGGCCGATATCGGCGGCACCAACACGCGGCTGGCGCTGGCGGACGGTGCGGCGCTGCGCAAGGGCAGCGTGCGGCGCTACCGAAACGCGGGGTTCCGCGATCTGGCTGCGGTGCTGCATGCCTATCTGGCCGACGTCGGCAGCCCGAACCTGTCGGGTGCCTGTGCGGCGCTGGCGGGACCGGTCGAGGACGGAGCGGGACGGCTGACCAACCTCGACTGGAGCATCGCCGAAGCCGATCTCGCGGCGCAGATCGGCGCGCCGGCGCGGCTGCTCAACGACCTGCAGGCGCAGGGCCATGCGCTGGGCCGGATCGCCGAGGCGCATCTGCAACCGCTGCTGCGCGCCGATCGGCCGGCGCCCGAGGGCGCGCCGCGGCTGGTGATCGGCGTCGGCACCGGGTTCAACGCGGCGGCGGTGCACAATACTGGACAGGGCCGGATCGTCACCGCCTCGGAATGCGGGCACATCACCCTGCCCGCCCCGACCGCGGACGACCGGCGGCTGGTGGACTTCCTGACGCGAATCGAGGGGTTTGCCGAGGTCGAGGGTGCGCTGTCCGGCCGGGGGCTCGCGAACATCGACGCCTGGCTGGCCGAGGAGGAGGCGGGCGGCCCGGCCCCGCGCGATGCCCGTGGCGTCATGGATGCACTGGGCGAGGGCGAGCCGCGCGCGGTGCGGGCGGTGGCGGTGGCGGTGCGCCTGTTGGGGACGGTGGCGGGGGATCTGGCGCTGGTGCATCTGCCCCTTGGCGGGGTGCATCTGATCGGCGGGATGGCCCGCGCGCTGGCCGATCACGCCGGGGACCACGGCTTTGCCGAGGCGTTTCGCGCCAAGGGCCGGTTCGCGCCGATGATGGCGCGGTTTCCCGTGCGCGTGGTCACCGACGATTACGCGGCGCTGACGGGATGCGCCGCCTTCCTTGCGGAAGACGGCGCCTGACAAGTCCGGCCGGCCCGATGTGGAGGGGTCGGGGCCGTCGGAGGGTGGGGCCTCAGGTCTCTGCCTGCTTGCCCCGGATCAGCGACTGCGCGACGTAGACGAGGATAGAGAAGCCTCCGGCGCCCAGCACCGCGACACCCAGCAGCACGATCCAGTCGATGGGGCCGCCGATGTCGGACATGCCCGAGTTGGTGATCCACATCACGAAGGCCACCGCGGCCACCGCACCGATCGGCATCGACAGCTGCGCCAGCAGGAACCGCCGCATCCCCATGCCGTGGTCGCGGATCAGCACGTAGAGATAGGCCACCGTGATCGCCACCGCGACCACCACCATCAGCCAGAACAGCCAGGCCCCGAACATTTCTTCGAACACCGCGATCAGGGTTCCAAGGGTCACTTCTTCCATGACGATACTCCTTTCGTCGGCTCAGGCGCGGCCGCGCAGCATGGCGTTGTAGGTGGCCTTCAGCGCCACCTCCTTCATCAGCCAGGAGATCCACAGCTCCTCCAGCGGCGCGACGATGCCGGGGAAGGAGGGGGTGAGGTTGTCCTGATAGTCGAACTCCACCAGCATCGCCCGGCCCACCCGGGTGATCAGCGGACAGGAGGTGTAGCCGTTGTAGATGGCCGTGCCCTCACGGCCCGCCAGTTCGCTGACCAGGTGATCCTCGACCACCGGCAGGTGCCATTTGACGGAGGCCGCGGTCTTGCCCTTGGGCACGCCGTTGATGTCGCCGATGCCGAAGACATTGGGATAGCGGGCATGGCGCAGCGTGCCCATGTCCACCTCGATCCAGCCCTGGTCGGTCCAGCGGTCGGCCCAGGAGAGGCCCGAGTCGCGCACCACCTGCGGCGCCCGCTGCGGCGGGATGACGTTGAAGAAGTCGTACTCGATGTCGGTGGGGCCGTCCTGAGTGTTGAAGGTGGCGAGTTTGCGATCCATGTCCACCGATTGCAGGACATGATGGTGGCAGACCTCGATGTCCTGCCGGCGCATGATGATCACGACCTTCTCGTTGATCACGGGCACGCCGAACAGGATGCCGGAATGGGCGGCATAGGTGATGTGGCTGCCCTCGCGCGTGCCCTTGCGGCGCAGATAGTCGTCGGTCAGGAAACAGTACTTGATCGGCGCGCCGGCGCATTTCATCTCGGTCGCGGGACGCGAGAACAGCGCATGCCCGCCGCGGTCGGTGAAGGCGTCCATCGCCTGCCAGGTCTTCACGGCATGCTCGGGGCTGGCGTAATGGGCGCCGGTCCCGGTCTCGGGGCCGATCCGGTCCAGGTCGAAGCCTTCGACCGCATCCCAGTCCAGCACCAGGCCGGTGGAGACGATGAGGTAGTCGTAATCCAGCCGCTGGCCGCCGGTGGTGGTGACGCGTTGCGCCTCGGGGTCGATTTCGGCGGCATGTTCCTGCACCCAGGTCACGCCGCTGGGCAGCCAGTCGGAATTCTGCGACTTGGCATAGCTGCCGGGGCGCAGGCCGGCGGCGATCAGGGTGAAGCCGGGCTGGTACCAGTGTTCGGTCTTGCCGTCGACCACGGTGATCTCGGCACCGTCGAGGCGTTCGACCAGCCGGTTGGCGATCGAGGCGCCGCCGGCGCCGGCGCCGAGGATGACGATCTTCGCCCGGGTGCGCACCCGTTCGGCCTGGGCCGCGGGCGTGGCGGCAGCGAAGGCGAGACCGCCCGCGGCGAGGCCCAGAAAGCCCCGGCGCGAGGCGGCGCCCGCAAGGGATATATCGGTGAGTCGGGTCATGGGCTGGCTCCTCCGCAAAGCTGTGTATTGTTTGCATACTACGGCGTGCCGCTCCTTGACCCAAATCAAATTCGCATTTTTGCATGCGGCAAATCGCGCGTCCGTGAAGGCGCGCGCCACCGCGGGCGTCGGCAGGTGACGGGAATGCCCGGGCGCCGCCCCCGTTGGGGCACGGCCGGGGCGGGGACGGTCAGGGGCGGTCGCGCCAGCGGTTGACCATG
>SLBI01000095.1 GCA_007126375.1 Paracoccaceae bacterium | reverse complement strand
TGCCTGCCATGACCGGCCGGAGGCGCCGCGCCGCTGTCGGCGGGGGCGGCAGCCGGCGCTTTTCGCGCCGCGTCGTTCACGCTACACTGCGCGCACAACAATGCGCCCGGGCGCCGGGCCGAACGAGCAGGTGAGCAGATGCAGAGACTCCTCGCGGCCCTCGGGCTGGGCATTCTCGTGGTTCCCGGATGCGGTGGGGCGAATGCTCCGGACCGCTCGCTGCTGCCGGAGTTGAGGCCCGGCTCGGCGGTGCCGCTGGCGGCGCGGCCGCAGCCGCGTCCGGCCGGGTTCGAACGCTGGATCGCCGGCTTCCGGTCGCGGGCGCTGTCGGCCGGGGTCACGCCGGGCAGTTTCGACCGGGCGTTCCGCGGCGCGCAGTTCCTGCCCGACGTGATCGAGCGCGACCGCAGCCAGCCCGAGTTCACCCGGCCGATCTGGGCCTATCTCGACAGCGCCGTGTCGGAGAGCCGGATCGACACCGGCCGGGCGATGCTGCGCGAACATGCCCGGCTGCTGTCGGAGATCGAGGCGCGCTTCGGCGTGGAGAAGGAGGTGGTGGTGGCCGTCTGGGGGCTGGAGAGCGCCTATGGCCGGCTGCGCGGCTCGACCCCGGTGATCGATGCGATGGCCACGCTGGCCTACGAAGGGCGGCGCAAGGAGTTCTTCGAGACCCAGTTGATCGCCGCGCTGCGCATCCTGCAGGCCGGCGACACCACGCCCGAGCGCATGCAGGGCTCCTGGGCCGGGGCGATGGGGCACACGCAGTTCATTCCCACGAGTTACCTCGCCTATGCGGTGGATTTCCGCGGCGACGGCCGGCGCGACATCTGGTCGGACGATCCGACGGATGCGCTGGCCTCGGCGGCCAACTACCTCGCCCGTCACGGCTGGACAAGGGGCCAGCCCTGGGGGGTGGAGGTGCGCCTGCCGCAGGGGTTCGACATGCGTCTTGCCGGCAGCCGGCGCACGGCCGGTGAATGGCGCGCGGCGGGTCTGCGCACTGCCGCCGGCGGGGCGGTGCCCGATCAGGGCGCGGCGGCACTGCTGTTTCCGGCGGGCGCGCGCGGGCCGGCGCTGCTGGTGTTCGACAATTTCCGGGTGATCAAGCGCTACAACAACGCCGACAGCTATGCCATCGCGGTAGGTCATCTGGCCGACCGGCTGCGCGGGGCCGGGCCTTTCCGGGCCGACTGGCCGCGCGACGACCGCCCGCTGACCGCAGGCGAGCGGCGCGAGATGCAGCGGCTGCTCAATGCCCGCGGCCTCGACACCGGCGGGGTGGACGGCCGCATCGGGCCGATGACGCTGGCGGCGGTGCGCAGCTGGCAGGCGCAGGCGGGGCTGGTGCCCGACGGCTATGTCTCGCTCGACCTGCTGAATCGCCTGCGGCGCTGAGCCGGCTCAGGCCAGCGCGAGCCGCAGCGCCTGGGCGAGGCGCGCGACGTCGGCAACGGGCGTGACGAAGCCGCGCAGGCTCGGCTCGGCGAAGCCCTCGGCCACCACATGGTCGATCAGCGCGGTCAGCGGCGCCCAGTAGCCGTCGATGTCGAGCAGGAAGATCGGCTTGGCGTGCAGGCCGAGCTGGCGCCAGGTCAGCACCTCGAAGAACTCGTCGAGCGAGCCGGCGCCGCCGGGCAGCACGACGATGGCGTCGGAGTTGACGAACATCACCTTCTTGCGTTCGTGCATCGTCTCGGTGACGACGAGGCGGCCGAGATCGGCACGCCCCTTCTCACGTTGCAGCAGATGCAGCGGGATCACCCCGAAGGTGTCGGCGCCGGCGTGGCGGGCGACGCGGGCGACCTCGCCCATCAGACCGACATCGCCGGCGCCGAACACCAGCCGCCAGCCCTCGGCGGCGAGCAGCGCGCCAAGCGTGCGTGCGGCGGCGGAATAGGCGGGTTTGCTGCCGTTGCGTGCGCCACAGAACACACAGACGGATCGAAGCGGATGCGGCATCGGCGCACGGCCTTGTGCAAAGGGCGAATTTGCCTCCTGATAGCCGCCTTGCTAGGGTGGCTCAAGGGCCACAGCCGCAGGTGGGGCGGGCTGCCCGCCGCAGCCCTGGGGCGTGGCGACGCAGCGCGAGGGAGAGCCGATGGCGGAAGGCAGCGCGAACCGGCCGGCCGGCGGCGGCAAGACCGGCCTTGCGCTGGGCATGCTGGCAGGCGCCGCTGCGGTGGCTGCCGTCGCTCTGGCGGGGCTGGTCTGGGCCGTCCTGCGCGCGCCGGAGCCGGCGGTGCCCTCCGGCAGGATTGCCGGCGGCGAGGCGGCGACCGATGCCGCTGCGCCGGCTGCCGAACCGGCCGCGCTTGCGCCCGACCTGCCGCATTTCGATCTTGTGCGGGTCGATCCGACGAGCGGGATCGTTACCGTGGCCGGGCAGGCGGCGCCCGGCAGCGCGGTCGCGGTACTGGTGGACGAAACCGAGGCCGAGCGCGCGCTGGCCGACGCCAGCGGCAGTTTCGCGGTGCTGTTCTCGCTGACGCCCAGCCCACAGCCGCGGGCAATCACGCTTGAGATGCATGGGGCCGGAGGGGTGGTGACGCAGTCGTCGCAGTCGCTGCTGATCGCGCCGATGGGCGCCGGCGGTGCCGCGGCGGCCGCGGATGCGGCGACGGTGCAGGGGGCGCAGGCCGGTGCGGATGACGGTCCCGCCCTCGACCTCGAACTGGCGGCGCTGCCCGATCCCGATCCCGATGTCGGCGGGCGGGTGGTGCCTGGTCGCGGTGAAGCCGCTGCGGAAGATGCCGAAGCGATGGCGGCGGCGCGGCCCGACGATGCGGGCCCCGCGGCGGCACCGGCGATGCCGCCGGAATCGGGGACGCAGGCCGGGGCCCTCGATGCGCCGGGCGCCGCAGTGTCGGCTCGGGAAGCGGTCGCGACCGGGCCGGTCGTGCCCGGCGAAACCGTCGCGGAAGCGGGCGAAGCGCCGGCAG
>SLBI01000294.1 GCA_007126375.1 Paracoccaceae bacterium | reverse complement strand
TGGGCGGGGCCTTCGGCCGGCGCCGCCCGGCCCACGGCGTGCGCTGACGCCCGTGTCACTCCGCCGCCCGCATCTTCGGATACTGCCAGATGCCGGAATAGTCGAACTGCGGGTCGTCCCAGCCGATCATCTTGCCGGGGTTCAGCAGGCCCTTCGGATCCGCCTCGCGCTTGAAGGCGAGCTGGCTCTCGTCGCGGTGCTGCCGGCCGCCCTCCTCCAGAGTGTAGCGATGCGGGTTGAAGACGAAGCAGTCATGCGCCTCGTGCAGCCGCACGATCTCCTCCAGCCGCTCTTCGGTGGTGAACTTCACCAGGCTCAGCGATGCGAAGGTGATCTGTCCCTGCACCCGGATCGCCTCCAGATGCTGCAGCACCTCCTGCCCGAACAGTGCCCGCATCTTCGCCATCTTGGCGAAGATCTCGCCGGTATAGAGAACCTGCAGATAGGTGATCGACGGGTCAACCTTCAGCGCGCGCAGGGTGGTGTGGTTCCAGCCGTATTCGAACACCGGCCCGGGATCGCGCGTCCAGTCGCTGGCGTCCGAGCGGTAGATGATCCGCGCGCCCGCGCGCCGGGCGGTGAACACCTCGAAGGCGTCCATCGCATGCGGCGCCACCATCAGCCCGATCAGATGCTCGCCGTCCGCGATGTGCGGTTTCACGCGCTGGAAGTAGTCCTGCGCAGTGGGCGCTTCGTAGACCGACGCCAGCTTGATCAGGATGCCGTCCTCGTTCGCAAGATCGAAGGCGAACCGCGCCGCCGCGTCGAAATCCGCCATGGCGACGAAGATGCCGACCCAGGCATAGGCCGGCGCCAGCGGCAGCTCCAGTTCGGTGATGATGCCGTTGGTGCCGTAGGCATGGCTGACGCGGGCGAGTTCCTCGCCGCGGAATTCCAGCACCCGTGGCTCCGCCTCCATCGTCACCACCCGCAGCCGGATGATGTTGCCGAGATCGCGCAACTGCCCCCAGCGGACCGAGCCGACCCCGCCCGAGCCGCCGGCGATGAAGCCGCCGATGGTCGCCGTCGCCCAGGTCGAGGAATACAACCTGATCTCCTGGCCGGTTTCGTTGCACTCCGTGTCGAGGTCCTTGAGCAGTACGCCCGGTTCGCAGATCACCCGGCCGGGGTGGATTTCGCGCACCCTGTCCAGATGCTTCAGATGCAGCACGCAGCCGCCCGCCAGCGGCATCGCCTGGCCGTAGTTGCCGGTGCCCGCGCCGCGCACCGTCACCGGCACATCATGGGCGTAGCAGACGCGCAGCACCTCGATCACCTCGGCCTCGGTCCGGGGGGCGACGACGAAATCGGCTGTCAGATGATCCAGCCGCGCCTTCAGTATCGGCGAATACCAGAAGAAATCCCGCGACTTCGCCTTGATCGAGACGGGGTTCTCGTCGAGGTCCAGATGGGACAGCGCCTTGCGCGCCGCGTCGATGTTGGCGGTCATTGATGCCTCGTCAGATGGTCCAGTTCGGCATAATCCGGCAGCGTCCGGTCGATCGCGCGACCGGCGCGCAGCACGATCCGGTCGGCCTGCGGGCGGGCGAACAGCTCGTTGAAGCTGCGGGCCCGGCAGATCACCAGATCGGCCGGTGCGCCGGGCGCGAGCGAGGGCGCGTCGAAGCCGCAGGCCCGCGCCGGGTTGGTGGTGAAGGCATGCGTCCAGTCGGTCTGCGAATGGTCAAGATGCGCGATCCGCGTCGCCTCGCGCATCACTTCCAGCATGTCCAGATCGCCATAGGCATAGAAGGGATCGCGCGTGTTGTCCGAGGCGAAGCTGACCGGGATGCCGCGCGCCTTCATCTCGTGCACCAGCGTCACGCCCCGCCAGCGCGGCGTGCGGCCCGCCGTGCGATCCTGCAGATACATGTTGCACATCGGCAGCGAGACGACGTTCAGCCCCGCCTCGGCCACCAGATCCAGCGTGCGCAGTCCCTCGGCCTCGGGTTGCACCGCCAGCGAGCAGCAATGTCCCACCGTCACCGGTGCGTCGAAGCCGGTCTCCAACACGGTCTCGGCGATCATCCGCAGCGTGGAAACGCTGGCGTCGCCGGTCTCGTCGACATGGAAATCCGCTGCCAGCCCGCGTGCCGCGGCCAGCCGGAAGAAGGCCAGCAGCCGCGCCTTCATGTCGGGCAGGGGCAGGGGCACCATCCCCAGCACCGCCCCCGACTCCGCCACGATGTCGGCGGTGCGGGCGAAGCGGCCGCCGTCGCCCGGCTCCACCCCGTCCGCGACCACGAGGCACACGGCCTGCAGCTCGATCCGCCCGGCCCACTCGGCGCGCAGTTCGCGGAACACCGGAAAGCTGATCTCGTCCTGCGGCGGGATCGAGTCGAGATGCGTGCGGATCGCCTGCGTGCCGTGGGCGAAGGCGCAGCGCAGGGCGAACCCGGCCCGCGCGCGCACGTCCTCGGCCGACCAGAGCGCGGCGCGATCGGCCGCGACCGTCTCCAGCGCCCCGGCAAAGCTGCCGTCGGGGTTCGGGCTGCGCGCCCAGATATGGCCCTTGTCGAGGTGGGTGTGCATGTCCACGAAGGCGGGCAGGACCATCGCGCCGGCCATGTCCACGGCGATGTCCGGCTCGGCATCGACGATCCGTCCATCGGCCAGCGTCAGGGCCGCGCGAACCGTCTCGGCGCTGTCGCCGATCAGGCAGCCGGGCAGGGTGATGTTGTCGAGCCTGAGGACGCGCGCGTCAGGCAGGGTGCGGAAATCCATCAGTTCTCCCGTTGCAGCGCGCTCTCGTGCCATTTCCGCAGCAGCATGTGCGACAGGAAGGAGAGCCCGGCGAAGATGATCACCCCGGTCGCCGCTATCAGCAGCAGCGCCGCGAACATGCGCGGGATGTTCAGCCGGTATCCCGCCTCGAGGATACGAAAGGCAAGCCCGGATCCGATTCCGCCCGTGCCGGCGACATACTCCGCCACCACCGCGCCGATCAGCGCCAGC
>SLBI01000221.1 GCA_007126375.1 Paracoccaceae bacterium | reverse complement strand
GGGCGGGCGATAGCGCGTCAGCCGGCCCGTGGAGGGCAGGAAGTTGCGATAGGGATCCTCGGCATAGATGCGGCTTTCCATCGCCCAGCCGTTCAGCGTGACGTCTTCCTGGGCAAAGCCCAGCTTCTCGCCCGCGGCCACGCGGATCATCTGCTCCACAAGGTCGATGCCGGTGATGAGTTCGGTAACGGGATGTTCCACCTGCAGACGGGTGTTCATTTCGAGAAAGTAGAAATTGCGCGCCCCGTCGACGATGAACTCCACCGTGCCCGCACTGGTGTAGCCCACGGCGCGGGCCAGCGCGCAGGCCTGCTCTCCCATCGCCTTGCGGGTGGCAGCGTCGAGAAACGGCGAGGGTGCCTCCTCTATCACCTTCTGGTTGCGACGCTGGATCGAGCATTCTCGCTCGCCGAGATAGAGGGTGGTGCCGTGACTGTCGGCTAGCACCTGGATCTCGATATGCCGGGGCTGGGTGACGAATTTCTCGATGAAGATGCGGTCGTCGCCGAAACTGCTTGCCGCCTCGTTCTTCGACGACTGGAAGCCCTCGCGCGCCTCCTCATCGTTCCATGCGATGCGCATGCCCTTTCCGCCGCCGCCCGCGCTCGCCTTGATCATCACGGGATAGCCGATCTCGGTCGCGATCCGCACCGCCTCGTCGGCGTCCCCGATCAGACCCATGTAGCCCGGCACGGTGGAAACGCCGGCCTCGGCCGCCAGCTTCTTCGAGGTGATCTTGTCCCCCATGGCCTCGATTGCGCGTGGCGGCGGGCCGATAAAAACGACTCCTTTGGCCTCCAGGGCCGCAGCGAAGCGCATGTTCTCGGACAGAAAGCCGTAGCCGGGATGCACCGCCTTCGCACCGGTGGCGCGGATCGCCTCGAGGATGGGTTCGATCATCAGATACGACTGCGCCGCCGGGGCCGGGCCGATATGCACGGCCTCGTCGGCCATGCGCACATGCAGCGCATGCCGGTCGGCGTCGGAATAGACCGCCACCGTCGCGATGCCCATCCGGCGGGCGGTCTTGATGACGCGACAGGCGATCTCGCCCCGGTTCGCAATCAGTATCTTGTCGAACATCGTTCCTCCCGGACAGGATCACCCGAGTGCCTTGCCCGGGCCGTGCAGAATTGAAACGCCGCCCCGGCTTCTGCCGGGACGGCGCAGGTTTTACCGCTGTTCTGGACGGCGTCAGCGGGTGCAGAGATGCGGATTGAGCTGGCAGAAGGCGACATTGCCGCCAGCGCCCACGACTCCGCCGACCACCGGGTCGCCGCCCGTGACGGCGGCCGCACCGACTCCGGCCGCACCACCGAACAGTGCCTGTTCGCCGACGGTGTTGCCGCAGCCCGAAAGGACGGTTGCCAGCGCGAACGCACCGGCGATGAGGGGGATACGCATGTTGCTCGGCCTCCAGAGCGTTGTGTTATCCACCCCTTATGCCAGATGCCGCCAGCCCAGGCCAAGACACCTGCACGTGACGCGCGTGGCCGGGCGATTTGCCGCGCACTCACGGGCCGCCCTCGTCGAAAAGCGCGGGGAAAGCGGCCCGTGCGCGGTCCAGATCCACCCGCAGCAGGGCGCCATAGCTTGCGGGATCGAACGGGTCCTCCGCCGGAACAACCTCGCGCCCCAGCAGCCAGGACAGACGCCCGGCGTCGAGATTCCCACGCTCGAACGGTGCGTCGCCAAAATGCTCGACTAGTGCGGCGAGGAACGCCGCATCGGCGCGCCGGTCGGCCGGCCGCCGGTCCGCATAGCGCTCACGCGCGACCAGCGGGGTCACCCCCCGAGGGTTGGCCCGGCGGATCGTGAACTGGAAGTCCGTGCCCGGCAGCCGTCCGGGAAAGCCACGATGCTTCAGCATGGGGCGGCACCCGTGGCGCGTCCCGGGGCGGTCAACACCCGCCCCGGGCAACCGGCATCACTTGCCGAATTTGGGCCCAACTCCAACGGGCTGGTGGAGTGGCGGCGCCGGCTCGAAAACAATCGGCTCTGGCCGCGGGGCACAGGCGGCAACGACCGCAAGTGCCAGCACACCAAGGGCAATCCTGACGGATGTGGACATGAAGCTCTCCTGCTCTCAACCATCGTGCGGGGTACCAGCCACGCCCGCCCCCGCAACATTCTTTCCATTACGGCCGCGCTGCGACCGCCAACCCCCAGGATACCCGAAACTGCGGCCCGCAGATATCCTGCGGGAAAGCGAGACGATAGATGTGGCCGGGCTGCATCTGTGCCGCACCGCGGCCCAGCGCAGAGCGCCGCATGCTGTGGCGGCATCAATACTCCTCCCACATGCAGTCCCCATCCTTCACCCGGTAGGCCTCGAAGAACTGCGACACACCGGCGTCGCTGCTGCCGAACTCCACTGGCGCAGCAGCAAATGACACGATGATCAGCTCGGCCTCGCCCGCAGCCGCCCAAGGGACGCCCAGCGTCTCGCAAAGGTGAAGCATGTCCCACTCCACCACGTCGAACCCCAGTTCGCCCGGACCACTCCCAATCCGCGGCGCCACGAAACGCATCCGCAGCCAGATGCCGCAGTCCTCCTGCTCCTCGTAAAACGCCTCCTGAAGCGTCACCACCTGCCGCGACGGCACCTCCAGCGGCCCGTCGGGCAACTCCTGCGGCTCCGCCCGCGGCGCCAGTGCGATGGCGGCGACCAGCACCGAGAACACCAGCGCCGCCAGCCAGGCGAGGCGTGCCAGCCGCCGGATGCGCGGATCCTCGTCGTCGTCATTCATGCCCAGATCACCCCGAAGGCCGCGGCCAGACCGCTGAGCCCGCCGGCCCAGTATGCCAGCGAGTAGTGCCAGCGCGATCGGCGGATCAGGCGGATCAGCCCGTCCTCCGTGTAGGTCTCGGCCACGCGAAAGGCCCGGATCAGAACGCCGCCGGCCAGCGCGGACCCGCCCCCCTCCAGCCGCGCCGCGGCCAGCCAGTAGGTGGCATAGTTGACGATGTGCACCTGCCACACGCAGCAATAGACGAAGCAGATCAGCGACAGGGTCGCGAGCCACCGCACCCAGTCGTCTGCCCCCGCAACCGTACCGATCTGCGTCAGCAAGAGCGCCAGCGGCGCCCCCGCCACGGCCAGCGCCATGCGCTCGCTCTCCAGCAGCCGGTCGGCGGCGAAGGCGCGCGCGTCGGGGTGTCCCGGCGGCGTCACAGCGGGATGTTGTCGTGCTTCTTCCACGGATTTGTCAGCTTCTTGTTGCGCAGCGACGCGAAGGCGCGACACACCCGCCGCCGGGTCGACTGCGGCATGATCACCTCGTCGATGAAGCCGTGTTCCGCAGCGACGAAGGGGTTGGCGAAGCGGTCCTCGTAGTCGCGCGTCCGCGCCCCGATCTTCTCGGCGTCTTCCAGCTCGGACCGGTAAAGGATCTCCACCGCCCCCTTGGCCCCCATGACCGCAACCTCGGAGGTCGGCCAGGCGTAGTTGAAGTCGCCGCGCAGGTGCTTCGAGGCCATGACGACATAGGCGCCGCCATAGGCTTTTCGCGTGATGACCGTGACCTTGGGCACCGTCGCCTCGCCATAGGCGAAGAGCAGTTTCGCGCCGTGCTTGATGATGCCATCATATTCCTGCGCAGTGCCGGGCAGGAAGCCCGGAACGTCCACGAAGGTCAGGATCGGGATCTCGAAGGCGTCGCAGAACCGCACGAAACGGGCGGCCTTGCGGGCGCTGTCGATGTCCAGGCATCCCGCCAACACCATCGGCTGGTTCGCCACCACGCCGACGGTCGACCCCTCCAGCCGGATGAACCCGGTTATGATGTTGCGCGCGAAACCTTCCTGGATCTCGAAGAAATCCCCCTCGTCGGCAACCTTCAGCACCAATTCCTTCATGTCGTAGGGTTGGTTGGGGTTCTCGGGCACCAGCGTGTCGAGGCTGGGCTCGACGCGGGAAGGATCGTCGAAGAAGGGCCGCACCGGGGGTTTCTCGCGGTTCGACGAGGGCAGAAAATCGATCAGCCTCCGGGTCTCGGCCAGCAGTTCCAGGTCGTCCGCACAGGCGCCGTCGGCCACGCTGGACTTGGTGGTGTGGGTGTGGGCGCCGCCCAGCTCCTCGGCGGTGACGACCTCGTTGGTCACCGTCTTCACCACGTCGGGGCCGGTGACGAACATGTAGGAGGAGTCGCGCACCATGAAGATGAAGTCGGTCATGGCCGGGGAATAGACCGCGCCGCCCGCGCAGGGGCCCATGATCAGCGAGATCTGCGGCACCACGCCCGAGCCCAGGATGTTGCGCTTGAACACCTCGGCATAGCCCGCGAGGCTCATCACGCCCTCCTGGATCCGGGCGCCGCCGGAGTCGTTGATCCCGATGATGGGGGCGCCGTTCTGGATCGCCATGTCCATGATCTTGCAGATCTTGTTGGCGTGGGTTTCCGACAGCGAGCCACCGAAGACGGTAAAGTCCTGGGCGAAGACATAGACGAGCCGGCCGTTCACCGTGCCCCAGCCGGTGACCACACCGTCGCCCCAAGGGCGGCTGGCCTCCATCCCGAAATCCGTGCAGCGATGGGCGACGAAGGTGTCGAACTCCTCGAACGAGCCCTCGTCGAGCAGCAGTTCGATACGTTCGCGCGCTGTAAGCTTGCCCTTGGCATGCTGCGCGTCGATGCGCTTCGCTCCGCCGCCCAACCGGGCCGCGGCCCGCCGTTCGCCCAGTTCGTGCAGAATGTCGCGCATCCGGTCCCTCCCAAGGTCGCGGCGCAGCCTAACGCCTCGCTCCGCCGCCGCAAAGCGTTTCCGAAACGTCGCAAGGCCGTGCCGGCTCTGGCATCGGCAGGAAAAGTCGACAGATTGTCGCATCGCGGCGACCCGCGGCCCATGGCCCCCGTGGACAACCCTGCGGCCGCGGCCTACACCCGCCGGATGTCCATGCCGCCGACGGTGCGCTTTCTCGACCGCACCACCCCGCCCCACATCATGACGCTCGTGCTCCTGTCGGGGCTGGCGGCGCTCGCGATGAACATGTTCCTGCCGTCGCTGCCGAGCATGACGGCGTATTTCGATACCGAGTACGGCATCATGCAGTTGTCGGTGTCGTTGTTCCTGATGGGCAACGCGGTGCTGCAGCTTGTGCTCGGCCCGCTGTCCGACCGCTTCGGTCGCCGGCCGGTCATTCTGGCCTCCGTGGCCGTCTTCGTGCTTGCCACCCTTGGCACCCTGTTCGCCACCACGGTCGAGGCGTTCCTCGCCTTCCGCATGTGCCAGGCGGTGGTGGTGGCCGGCATCGTGCTGTCCCGCGCCGTGGTGCGCGACATGGTGGACGAGTCGCAGTCGGCATCGATGATCGGCTACGTGACCATGGGCATGGCCATCGTGCCGATGATCGCGCCGGTGTTCGGCGGTCTGATGGACGAACTCTTCGGCTGGCAGGCGAGCTTCGTGCTGATGCTGGTCTGCGGCCTGGCCATCCTCTCGCTTGCCTGGGCCGATCTGGGCGAGACCGCCACCGTCCGTCCCGCCAGCTTCGGCGCACAGCTGCGCGGCTACCCGGAACTCCTTACCGCACGCCGGTTCTGGAGCTACTGCGCCGCGGCCACCTTCGCGTCCGGAGCGTTCTTCACCTATCTCGGCGGTGCGCCCTTTGTCGGAACCGAAGTCTACGGACTCAGCCCGGCCAAGCTGGGCCTCTACTTCGGCGCGCCGGCCGTAGGCTATGCGACGGGCAACTACCTGTCGGGGCGGTTTTCGGTGCGCGCGGGGATCAACCGCATGATGCTGTGGGGCGGCATCGTCAACGCCGGAGGGCTGGTGGGGCTGACCGCAGCACATTTTGCCGGAATTGCCACGGCCGAGGTTTTCTTCGGCTTCTTCGTCTTCGTCGGGCTGGGCAACGGCCTCCTGCTGCCCAACGCCACCGCCGGCATGCTGTCGGTGCGGCCGCATCTGGCCGGTACCGCCTCGGGCCTCGGCGGCGCGTTCATGATCGGCGGCGGCGCGGCGCTGGCCGCTCTGGCAGGCGCGTTGCTCCGGCCGGGCTCGGGACCCGAACCGCTGCTCGCGATCACCCTTGCCACCGCCTTCGCGGCGCTCGGGGCCATCGCCTACACCATCGCCCGTGCCCGCCGAGTCGGCGCACTTTAGGCGCTTCGGACTGCGCTCGCGGGGCCGTCCGGATCAGGGGGTTCAAGGAAGACGTTACCGGACGCTCAAGGCAATACGCGCGCGCATCCCTGCATGCGTGACCGTTTCGAGGGCGCGGTCCACGTTCTTGATCACACCCGGTGCATGCGGTCCGTGCCATCGCCGCAAGGGCTTCGTGAAGGCTTCATCGCATGGGCCGGCGTAGTGGCTGTGATGCACGAGCAATCCCGCTGCGCCTATCCCTGCAACCCCCGATGATCAAACTGACCACCATCGATCTGGTTTGTTGATGGCAAGGCCACATCGCATGAGTTTCGGGACGGCGGCCAGGCAGGATGATCCCTCTTCGTAAGCAGGGCACGGCGACGCCCAAGACACGGTACGGGCATTCACGGAGGCGGCAGTGGATCATCGGCGAAGGCAACGGCGTCTCGGAGCAGACCGTCTGGACGTGGCACATGCGCGAAAGCGTCCCCGGACCGAAGGCGAACGCTGCAACGGCTGCGGACGACTTTGACGCGGCGCCAATGATGTAACCGCCACCGTAGGGCATCAATGTCCCACGTGGGGTCTGTTGGGAACCACAGGGGGAAACGGTCGGATCATCGGAGCCGAGGTTCGTCGGAAATCCGGTCCCGTCTGGCGACTTGCCGAGTCGGGAGTGCCGCTGGGACGGGCTTGACGGAACGTTTTTCTGAGCGCCTTATCCAAAGACGGGTTGTGCTGGCTGGGCTGGGCGGTCGGCCAGCGTTTGGCGATTTGGACCGGACCCCCTGGCGAAGGAAGGACTAGGTGATGGCCGCCGACGATGTGCCTGACCGGCTGGCCGCGGTCCTCCGGATCGAACCCGATCCCGAGTTCCTTCATGCGGTTTACCGGACGGCGGTCACGCCGGAGAGCTACGACGAGCTGATGGCACTGTGGCAGAGCCGGCTGGAAACTGCGGTGGCCCGCCTGGACCCGACGCTGCCGACCGACAAGACGGGGCGCGATGTGATCGACCTCACCCCGGCGCTAGTGCATTTCCAGACCTCGCTGGAGATCCTCGACCGCCTCGGACGCCGCAGCGGCGCCCGGGACCTGCGCATCGGCATGGCACCGGACGGGTTGCACGTCTCGATCGACGCGGCCGGACGCGTTGTCTGGCTCAACGCGCGCGCGGCGCGGCTGTTCCGGTTGCGGGCCGGCACCGGGATCGAACGGCTGCCGCTGGCGGCGCCGGCCCTGGAGCGGCTGCGCGCGGCGCTTGGGCGCTTAGGCGCAGCCGCGCAGACTGACCCGCTGGAGCCACCACAGGCGCAGCTGTTCAGCCTGATCGACGAGGAGGGCCTGCTGCACCACTTTGTCGCCGTGCCGATGCGCGAACCGGACGGGACGCCGCAGCTGGTGCTTCGCAGCGCCGCCGCCCGCTGGAGCCCGCTGCTGTCAGAGATGCTGAGGGACAGTTTCGGGTTGTCCGACAGCGAACTCGACATCGTCGCGATGCTGGTGGACGGGCTCGACCTGCCGCAGATCGCCGTCGCGCGGGGCCGGCAACTCGGTACGGTGCGCACCCAGGTCAAGACCGTCCTGCGCAAGACCGGAACGCGTTCGCAAGCCCGGCTGATGCGGCTGGTGCTGGGGCTGGCCGCGCATCTGCCAGTGCCGGGCGAGGCGGCGCAGGGGCAGCGCGACGTCCATTTCCTGGAGCTGTCGGGCGGGCGGCGGATGCCGTTTCACCGCATCGGCCCGGCGCGCGGGCGTCCGGTGCTTTGGCTGCACGGCATGCTGGACGGCATCGGCGTGACCAAGGCGCTGGAGGTCGAATTGCGCCGGCATGCGGTGCAACTGATCGCGCCGGAGCGGCCCTTCTTCGGCTCGGCGCAGGGCATCGACCCGGGCACGCTGCCGGCCGGCACGGCGCTGCCGCGCGACGCGGTCCGGCTCTTCGCCGACGATCTGAGAGAGCTATGCGACCACCTACGGCTGCCGGACGTGGTCGTCATGGGCCACATGGCCGGCGCGGTCTACGGCTTCGGCTTCGCGGCGCAGGCCCCCGGACGGGTCAGGGCGCTGATCAACGTGGCCGGAGCGGTACCGATGACCTCGAGTGAACAGTTCCGGGCAATGTCGGCACGGCAGCGGCTGGTGGCCTACACCGCACTCTACACACCCACCGCACTTCCGTTCATCCTGCGCGCCGGCATCCGCCAGATCGATACCGGCGGCGAACGGCGGTTCATCGATGCGCTTCAGGCGGACGCCCCTCACGACCAGCGGATCGGCCAGGATCCCGACGTCTTCGACATCCTGCGTGACGGGGTGCGACAGGCGGTGGCCCAGGGCCACCGGGCCTTCGAGATCGACAGCTATCACGTCGTGCGCGACTGGTCCGGACTGGTGGACGGCTCGGCCTGTCCGGTGCATCTGCTGCATGGCCGTCACGATCCGGTGGTCACCTGCGCCTCGGTCGAGGGCTTTGCCGCGCGGCTCGGCGCACGCGCCGACCTTCAGGTTGCCGAAGACGCCGGGCAATTGGTCCTGTATGCCTGTCCCGAACAGGTGGTCCGCACCCTTGCCCGTGCCGTCGATGCGAGCTTGTCCGGCTGATGTGAACCGCGCCGCCCGCGCGCTGAGCTGAAGTGGCCTCTCCTTTCCGGACAGCGTGGCGAAATCGCCGCGCTTGACCCGATTTTCATCACATCGCAGGTCTGCACCTTGCGAGTGCTCGCATGAACCTACGTCCCCGCCGCAGCAACCCGACCAGATGCGCGCCTATCCGACGGTCGGTCTGATACACCACGCTACGGGACGTGATCCGGCTGCGGGCCGGGTATACGATTGAGCACGCGGCGCCGACGAGCGATGCGTGGATTGGTCCGCCATGACGCAAGCCATTCACGAAAATTAATTCTACTATTCAACATCCTAACTGACGATCGAATGCGACGACGCGGGTCAAGCGGTTGCGAGAAGCGGCTGCTTGGCCTATGCTCACGGCATACCAACGGCGGCGTACGGCTGTTTAGGCGAGGTTGCACCTTCGCCGACAGGGAAAGAATTGAAGCCCGGCCGCCGGAACAAGACGGAGGAAAGCACATGAAACGCATCGTGTCCGCGGCGGCCCTGAGTGTCTTCGCAATCCCTGCGGCGGCCAACGCCGAATGCGGTAGCGTGTCCATCACCGAGATGAACTGGGCTTCGGCCTCGGTGGTCACCAACGTGGCCGCCTTCCTGATGGAACAGGGCTATGGCTGCGACGTCACCGTGGTGCCGTCCGACACCGTGCCCGCCGTGACCTCGGTGGCCGAGAACAACGAACCCGACATCGTCACCGAACTGTGGCTGAACTCGGCCGGCGACGCCTATCTGCGGCTGGAGGAACAGGGCCAGATCCAGCGCGTGGCCGAGGTGCTGGAACCCGGCGGCGTCGAGGGCTGGTGGATCCCCACCTATCTGGCCGAGGAGCACCCCGAATTGACGACGCTGGAGGGGATCCTCGAAAACCCCGATCTGGTGGACGGAATGTTCCACAATTGCCCCGACGGCTGGGGCTGCCGCGTGGTCAACGACAACCTCAACGCGGCCATCGACCTCGACTCGCACGGTATCGAGGTGTTCAACCACGGCTCGGGCGAGACGCTGGCCTCGTCGATGGCCTCGGCCGTGCAGAACGGCGAGCCGTGGTTCGGCTATTACTGGGGTCCGACCGTGCCGCTTGGCAAGTTCGACATGACCCGCGTGGAGCTGGGCCCGGTGGACGAGGAGATCCACGGCCGCAACCAGAACCCCGACACTCCCGATCCCGGCATCTCGGACTTCCCGGCGGCCCCGATCCTGACCGCCGTCACCGCTGATTTCGCCGACCGTGAGCCGCGCATTGCCGAGCTGATGTCCAACATGACCTTCCAGACCGAGACGATGAGCGGAATCCTCGCCTGGATGGACGAGACCGGCTCCAACACCGAAGAGGGCGCGGTGCACTTCCTGACCAACTTCACCGAGGAATGGTCGGGCTGGATCGACGACGACGCGCGCGCGAACCTCGCGGCGCTGCTGGATTGATCGGGCATTCGGCCCGACGCGGCGCAGGCGGGACCGCCCGCCTGCGCCCTTCGCATTCCCTGACAGATCAAGCGGCAGCCCCGGGCACGTCCGGGCGCAGCCCGGAAAGGACCCTTCATGGCAAGCTATGACGGCCTGTTCCGCACGCTGGGGCTCGAAGACTGGTGCGCCCGCGGCGGCGATCCCGACGCGGCCGCCGCCGGACCCCGGTCGATGGCAGACCTGATGGCGCAGGCGCGCGGCGAAGAGCCGGGCGTGGGGACACGGGCGTGGGACATGCCCTTCCCATCGCTGGATGCCCTGCACGAGTCCTGCGCCGCCGTTCCGCAGTCGCGCGAGCTGACGCGCGGGCTGGAACAGGGGTTCCTCGACATCCGCCATGTGCTGAAATACGTGCTCGACCCGCTTACGCAACCGCTCAGCGTGGCACTGCGCAACGCGTTGTGGCTGTTTCAGGAAACGCCCTGGTGGATCATGATCCCGCTGCTGGCACTGGTGGTGCTGGCGGTGTCGCGGTCGCTGAAGCTGGTGTGGTTCGTCGTGGCGACGATTGCCGTTCTGGCCTTCATCGACCTCTACGACGAATCCATGCAGACGCTTTCGATCATCTTCGTCTGCGCGGCGATCTGTGTGGCCCTTGGTGTACCCATCGGCATCCTGATGTCCCGCAGCGACCGGATGGAGCGGTCCACGATCCCCGTCCTCGACATGCTGCAGACGTTGCCGCCCTTCGTCTATCTGATCCCGCTGATCTTCCTGTTCAGCGTCACCGAGCCGAAGATCTACGGCATCGCCATCATCCTCTATGCCATCGTGCCGGTGGTGCGGCTGACCAACCTCGGCATCCGCCTCGTCGACAAGGAGGTGATCGAGGCCGCCGACGCCTTCGGCATGACCCAGCGGCAGAAGCTGTGGGGCGTGCAGGTGCCCCTAGCGCTGCCCAACATCATGGCCGGCGTGAACCAGACCATCATGATGAGCCTTGCGATGGTCGTGATCGCCTCTCTCGTTTCGGCGCCGGGGAGGTCTTGTCCCAGATCGCCAGC
>SLBI01000110.1 GCA_007126375.1 Paracoccaceae bacterium | reverse complement strand
TTGGCTGGAACGTGAAATTGACACAGATCAATCCCGAAACCCCGCGCCGCACCTGCCCGCGACAGGACAGAGGCTTGGAAAGACCGGACGAAACCGTTAAGCTGTGGTCCATCGTCGCGGGGGTCTCTGCGCGGACCCCCCGGCAGTCGGAGCCGGAGGGGTGGGTGCGCCATGTGGCAGACGCTTCTGGATCGCGCGCTGATGGCGCTGGTGCGCGAGGGCAATCTGACGCTGACACTGCCCGACGGGCAGCGGCGGCAGCATGGCGACGGCCACGGGCCGGCAGTGGCGGTGACGATCCACGACCCCCGGCTGATCGGCCGGCTGGTGCGCAACCCGGCGCTGGCGGTGGGCGAGGGCTATACCGACGGCACGCTGACGGTGGCGGACGACGACCTCTACGGGCTGATCGGGCTGTGCGTGCGCAACCTCGCGGCGCGCAACGGCGCCTGGTGGCACCGGGCCGCCGATCTGGGGCGCAACTGGGCGCGCGCGGCGCGGCAGTTCAACCCGGCCGGGCGGTCGCGGGCCAATGTGGCGCATCACTACGACCTCTCGGGCGCGCTTTACGATCTCTTCCTCGATGCCGACCGGCAGTATTCCTGCGCCTATTTCGCCCGCCCCGACATGACGCTGGAGGAGGCGCAGGCGGCCAAGAAGGCGCATATCGCCGCCAAGCTGCTGCTGAAGCCGGACATGCGGGTGCTGGACATCGGCTGCGGCTGGGGCGGGATGGCGCTGAGCCTGGCGCGCGATCACGGCGCCCGGGTGCTGGGCGTGACGCTGTCGGAGGAGCAGCACCGCGTCGCCACCGAACGCGCCCGCAAGGCCGGGCTGGCGGACCGGGTGGAGTTCCGGCTGGCCGATTACCGCACCCTCGACGGGCAGTTCGACCGGATCGTCTCGGTCGGCATGTTCGAACATGTCGGCGTGCCGCATTACCGGACCTATTTCCGCAATGTGCGTGCGCGGCTGGCCCCCGACGGGGTGGCGCTGATCCACACCATCGGCCGGGCGGCGCCGCCGGCATCGACCAATCCCTGGATCGCCAAGTACATCTTTCCGGGGGGCTACTGCCCTGCCCTGTCCGAGGTGATGGCGGCGGTCGAGAAGGAAGGGCTGTGGCAGACCGACGTGGAGGTCTGGCGGCTGCATTACGCGGAAACGCTGCGGCACTGGCACGACCGGTTCGTCGCCAACATCGACCGGGCGCGCGCGCTTTATGACGCGCGTTTCTGCCGGATGTGGCGGTTCTATCTGGTGGCCAGCGAACTGACCTTCCGGCTGAACCGGCAATGCGTGTTCCACCTTCAGCTTGCCCGCCGGCAGGACGCGGTGCCGCTGACGCGCGACTATCTCCACCCCGCATCGGCCGGGCCGCAGCGCAGGGCCGGCCTCGCCCACGCCGCCGAATAGCCGCCGGTCGGCACGCACCGGCCCCCCGGGGAAACAGCCTGCGGTCAGCCCCCCCCTGCCGCGGATGCGAAAATGCTTGCCAGCACGCCGTCCGCCGCAATAGAAAAATTTGTGCAAAATTCAGGGAGCTTTTTCATGCGGATTACTGCTGCGACGTTCACCGTTGCGTTTGCGCTTGCCACGGCTGGCGCACAGGCCTCGACCTATACGCTGGTGGCGCCCACGTCGGGAACCATCGCGTCCGACTTCGGCAGCAATGCCGACGCCGACATCTCGAACAGGAGCGGCCTCGGGTCGTTCGGCGACGTCGCCGGAACCGATGGGATCAACGGCTGGGGAACCGGCTATGCCGACATGGCCTCGGCCTTCTGGGGCAGATCCGGCTCGAACGCCGAGTTCCGCATCGAGGCCACGGATCCCGCCAAGTCGATCCGGCTCGATTCGTTCCTGGCGGGATCTTACCTGACACGGGGATTCGCGCGGACCTACATCGTCTATGACCTGGCGTGGACCGAACTGTGGAGCACGGTGGACTTCATCGCGCCGACCCAGACCAATGCCGCAGCCCTGCTCGCACCCGACGTGTCCGCGGTTGGCGGCGTGATCCTGCAGTGGGGCGAGAGCTTCAATGGCGGGATCAACGAGATCACCTTCACCGTCGGCGATTTCGACGGCGACCCGGTGGTGATCGGCGGCGGCGAGGGCTCGGGCGAGGGCGGTGTGCGCCCCGGCGTGATCCCGTTGCCGGCCAGCCTGCCGCTGCTGCTGGCCGGTCTGGCCGGCTTCGGCCTGGTGGCCCGACGCCGGGCGGCCTGATCGAAGCCGCGACAGGCAGACGCGAGGGCCGCGGTAACGCGGCCCTTTTTGCTGCGCCGCCTCTGCCCTTGCGCCCCCACCGGCACTGGCTATAACCCCGAGCGATTTGCGCGCAGGGGGCGACCATGCCGAAGCGGACGGACATATCCTCGATCCTGATCATCGGGGCGGGGCCGATCGTGATCGGGCAGGCCTGCGAATTCGACTATTCCGGCGCCCAGGCCTGCAAGGCGCTGCGCGAGGAGGGCTATCGGGTCATCCTCGTGAACTCGAACCCCGCCACCATCATGACCGACCCGCAACTGGCGGATGCCACCTATATCGAGCCGATCACCCCCGAGGTGGTGGCGAAGATCATCGCCGTCGAGCGCCCCGACGCGCTCTTGCCGACGATGGGCGGGCAGACCGGGCTCAACACCGCGCTCGCGCTCGACGACATGGGCGTGCTGGCGGATTACGGGGTGGAGATGATCGGCGCCCGGCGCGCGGCCATCGAGATGGCCGAGGACCGCAAGCTCTTTCGCGAGGCGATGGCGCGGATCGGGCTGGAGAACCCGCGCGCCACCATCGTCGCGGCGCCGAAGCGCGACGGCAAGGGGTTCGACATCGCCGCCGGCGTGGCCGAGGCGATGGCCGCGCTGGAAGACATCGGCCTGCCGGCGATCATCCGCCCGGCCTTCACCCTGGGCGGCACGGGGGGCGGCGTCGCCTACAACCGCGACGATTA
>SLBI01000013.1 GCA_007126375.1 Paracoccaceae bacterium | reverse complement strand
CGCTGACCCTGCGCGCGGCGCTTTCGGATGCGCCACCCGCCATCGCGGCCCCGCGCCGCGGCGCCCCCGGTGCCGCCAAGGGCCGGCGCAAGGTGTTCCTGATGCGCGACCGCACCGTCAGCGAGGTGCCGGTCTACGAGCGCTCGGACCTTGCCGCGGGCCAGCATATCGCCGGCCCCGCCATCGTCGAGGAGCGCGAATCCACCACCGTCGTCGGTGCCTGCGACAGGCTAGACGTAGATGCGCATGGCTGCCTGGTGCTGACACTGGGGGCCGCTGCCGAGGCCGCTGAGCCGTCGCTGGCCGTAGAGGGCGCACGATGAGCCGACAGCCCGCCTTCGACCCGATCACCGTTCAGCTGATCTGGAACCGCCTCATTTCCATCGTCGACGAGGCCGCGACGGGGTTGATGCGGACCGCATACACACCCTCGGTCAAGGAATACCACGACTTCTGCTGCGCCCTGTTCGATCGCAACGGCGCGATGCTGGCGCATTCCACCGTCACGACGGCGGGTTTCCTGGGCATCGTGCCGGAGGTGATGCGCAATTTCCTCGCCCGCCACCCGGTGGAGACCATCGCCGAGGGCGACGTCTTCATCACCAACGATCCCTGGCTGGCGAGCGGCCACCTGATCGACATCTCGCTGGCCGCGCCGATCTTCCACCGGGGCGAGGTGCGCGGCTTTGCGCTCTGCATTGTGCATCACCTCGACATGGGCGGGCGCATGTCCACCCTCGCGTCGCAGAACATCTACGAGGAGGGGCTGAAGATCCCCGTCCTCAAGCTCTACGAGGGGGGACGGCAGAACACCGCCATCTTCGAGCTCCTGAAGGCCAACATCCGCGTGCCCGAAAAGGTGCTGGGCGACGTGCGCGCGCAGCTCGTGGCCAACAACGTCTGCGCCCGGGGGCTCGTGCGGCTGCTGGACGAATACGGCCTGGACGGGCTGGAAGAGATCAGCATCGAGATCATCGGCCGCACCGAGAGCAGCCTGCGCCGCAAGATCGCTGCCATACCGGCCGGAACCTACCGCAACGGCGTGACCCTGCCGCCGATCCCGGGCTGCGACGACGAGGTGCGCATCGAGGTCGCCGTGACCTTCGACGGCGAGGGCGTGACGGTGGATTATGCCGGCTCCTCGGGTGAGGTGGGCGCGGCGGTGAACTGCACGCTGAACATGACCCGCAGCTACACCGCCTATCCGTTCAAGCTCGCGCTCGATCCGGACGTCTGGAACAACGACGGGGGGCTGAGGCCGATAAGGGTTCTGGCGCCCGAAGGCTCGATCCTGAACTGCCGCCACCCGGCCGCGACATGGGGGCGGACGATGATCTCGCACATGCTGCCCGAGATCATGTTCGGCGCGCTGGAGGAGGTGATGCCGGATCTCGTGCTGGGCGGCAACGGCGGCTGCCCGGCCAACGAGGTCTATCTGCACGGGCGGCGGCGGCGCGACGGCCGCGCCTTTCTCAGCATCGCCCAGCACAGCGGCGGCTATGGCGGCAGCGCGGTGCAGGACGGCCATGCCTGTCTGTGCTTTCCCAACAACACCCGCAACATCCCCATCGAGGTGATCGAGAACGAGGCGCCGATCCTGCACGAATACAAGCGCCTGCGACCCGACAGCGGCGGCGCCGGGCGCCATCGCGGCGGGCTCGGGCAGGAGGTGGCATTCCGCATCCTCGACGGCGAGCAGGGCCCGGACGGGCCGGTCGACGGCGTGGTCCGCCTGAACAATCGTGACGAGAAGGGCAGCTTTCCGATACTGGGCCGGCACGGCGGAGGGTCCGGCCGCGGCTTCGGGCTGCGCATCGACGGCGCCCCAGCCGAGCATGGCATCAACCGGCGCCTGGCCCCCGGAACCCATGTGCAGTTCACCCTGGGTGGCGGCGGCGGCTATGGCGACCCGCTGAAGCGCGCGCCCGAGCGCGTGGCCGAGGATGTGCGCGAAGGCTATGTCAGCCTCGACAATGCCGCCTCCGATTACGGCGTCATCATCGACGCGCAGACCGGCGTGGTGGACCAGGAGGCGACGGCGGCAACGCGCCGGCGCCTCGCCTCGGGGGAAGGCGCAGGATGAGCGCGCGCGGAGCCAGGGAGGCGCGGATGCCCTGCGCCCGGGTCCGGCCATGAAGCGCGGCCGCCTCGCCCTCGCGCTGCTGCTTGCGCCGGGCCTGCTGTGGCTCATGGCCTTCGTGATGCTGCCGCTGGGCTTTCTGGTGGTGATGTCGTTCTGGAGCTCGTCGATCTTCGGCACGGTCCCCGACTTCACCCTTTCGAACTACCGGCGCTTCTTCGACAACCCGCTCTACACCGAACTGCTGCTCAAGACGTTGCGGATCGGGATCATCACGACGCTGATTTCGGCCGTCATCTCCTATCCCATCGCCTATTTCATAAGCCGGCAGAGCGGGTGGCGGAAGTTCGCGCTGGTGGTTCTTCTGTTCCTGCCGTTCTGGACCAGCTACGTCGTGCGCACCTTCGTTTGGCTGCCCATCCTGGGGCGGAACGGCGCCATCAATCAGGCGCTGATGTCCATCGGCATCATCGACCAGCCGCTCGAATGGCTGCTCTACAATGAGGGCATCGTCTATCTCGGCCTTGTCTATGTCTACACGCTGTTCATGACGCTGCCGATCTACCTGTCGCTGGAAAAGGTGGACCCGCGGCTGATCGAGGCGGCGGTGGACCTCGGGGCCCGACCGCTGGACATCTTCCTGCGCATCCTGCTGCCGCTGACCTGGCCCGGCATCCTGTCCGGCGGGATCATGGTGTTCCTGCTCACGGTCAGCGCCTATGTCACGCCGCAGCTTCTGGGCGGACCGTCCGGGATCATGTTCGGAAACCTGATTGCGGCGCAGTATCTTACCGGCAACAACTGGGCCTTCGGGGCGGCACTGTCGGTGGTGCTGGCGGGCGTCGTGCTGCTGCTTCTGCTGGTGACCGGGCGCTGGGTCGGCATCCAGCAGGTGTTCAGCGGGGGACGGTCATGAGCGCGGGGCTCGCCGCACGTCCCTATCGCGCCTACAAGGTGCTGCTGGTGATCTATGCGGTCACCTTCTTCGTCGCACTCTATGCCCCGCTCGTCACGATCGCGGTGCTGTCCTTCAACGACAGCTCCATCACGGGCTTTCCGTTCCGGGGCTTCACCACGCGGTGGTATGCGTCGGCGCTGGGCAACCCGCAGCTGCTCTCGGCCTTCCTCAACAGCGTCCTGCTCGGCATCGTCGCGGCGGTGATGGCAACCACCCTGGCGCTGCTTCTGGCCATGGCGTTCCGCCGCGACTTCCGCATGAAAGGGGCGGTGCTGAACCTGATCCTCGCCCCGATCGTCGTGCCGGGCATCGTCGGCGGCATCATCCTGCTGATCTTCTTCGGCTATCTGGGAATGCGCCCTTCGCTGTGGAGCACCGTTCTGGTGGCGCATGTGAACTGGGTGCTGCCCTTTGCCTTCCTCACCCTCTATCCGCGGCTCCATGGCTTCGACAGCAGCGTCGAGGAGGCGGCGATGGACCTCGGCGCACGCCGCCATCAGGTGTTCGCGTACATCGTCTTTCCGATGATCCGCCCCGCGGTCATCGCCACGATGCTGTTCTCGTTCAGCCTGTCCTTCGACGAGTTCATCCGGACCATCTTCGTCATCGGCTTCGACCGGACGATGCCGATCCAGTTCTGGACCATGATCATCGAGGAACTGGCCCCCGAGCTTCCCGCCATGGCCGTGATGATCATCGTCATCTCGAGCGTGACCGCGCTGATCGGCTTCGCACTCATGGGCAAGAGCACAAGGAGATCCTGACAAGGGACGCAGACTGCAACCGTGACGTCACAACAGAGAGGAGGGCCGCATGCCCAGAAACGAACAGCCGACCCGCACCGCGCTTTCGGGGATGTCCCGTCGCAGCTTTCTCACCATGCCGGCGGTGGCCGCCGGCGCCGCCGCGCTCGGCTTGCCCGGGGCGCGCATGGCGTTTGCCCAGGGCGGCAGCGTCACGGCCGTGATGCCCGGTGTGTTCATTCCTGACGCCGCCCGCGCGGTGATCACCAGCCAGACCGGCATAGCGCTGGAAAACGTGCCCTATGTCTCGCCCACCGACACGCTGGCGAAGCTGCTCGCGCCGGGCGGCAGCAGCCGCTACGACCTGATGATCAGCGTGACCGAATTCGTCAGGGGCCCGGTGATGGGCGCATCGGCCGGGTCGGAAAACGCCATGGCGCTCGACCTGTCGAAGATTCCGAACGCACAGTCGATCGCGCCGCTCTTTGCCGACGACATCGTCACCCGCGACGGCAACACCTATCTGCTGCCGCTCGTCTGGGGCTACGACTCGGTGATCTACAACCGCGACCGGCTGGATGAGGACAGCGCGATGACCCAGTCCTGGGGTGTGCTGTTCGACGATACCAATGCCGGGCGCGTGGCGCTGCGCGACGACGCCTATCAGAGCATCATGCTCACCGCCCTGCATCTGGGCCATGAGGATCCGTCCGCCATCGACCAGAGTGAGCTGAACGAGGTCATCAGCTTCCTGATCTCGAAGAAGCGCAACTTCCGCACCCTCTGGACAGCCTTCGGCGAGGCGGTAAACCTGCTCGCCAGCGGCGAGGTCGATGCGCTCTACGGCTGGATCAGCATGCGCGCAGCACTGGCCGGACAGGGGCACAACGTCGCCAACAACTGGCCCTCCGAGGGGCTGCTGATCTGGACGCAGGCCGGCTTCATTCCCGCCGACTCGCCAAACGCCGACGCGGCGCACGAAGTCATCAACTCCATGCTCTCGCTGGAGTATGGCCGGGCGCTGGTCGAGACCACCGACTACCCGACCACCTCGGCCGAGGTGGCCGAGAGTTTCTCGGCCGAAGACCAGACGCGCCTCGGGCTCGACATCGCCGAACGCGGCGTCAAGATCGTGCCGATGGGCTTTCCCGAGAACCTCGACAGCTGGATCGAGGCCTGGGGACGCTTCAAGGCCGCCTGAGCCTTCGCCACACGCCCGCCCACCGCATTCATGCCCGTGGGCGGGCACACCAGACCTGCCGGGCCGGCCGCCGCCCCGGTTTCAAGCAGGAAACCCATGCAGCCGGGATATTTGCCATGACCTCACCAGCCGACAGCGGCACTGACGGTCCGATCGTTGCCATCGATGGGGTCTCGAAGAGCTTCGGCGGGTTCACGGCCCTGCAACGCATAGACCTCGACATTGCCCGGGGCGAATTCTTCTCGCTGCTGGGGCCAAGCGGCTGCGGCAAGACCACCCTGCTGCGGATCATCGGCGGCTTCGAGGATGCCAGCACCGGCGACATCCGCATCAACGGCCGCAGCGTGCGCGACGTCCCTGCCTTCCAGCGCGCGACGAACATGATCTTTCAGCATCTGGCGTTGTTTCCGCACATGAATGTAACGGACAACGTCGCCTTCGGGCTGAAGATGAAGCGCATGGACCGCGCCAGCATCGCCATACGCGTCGCGACCGCGCTGGAACAGGTGCGGTTGAAAGAGTTCGCGACACGCCCGGTCGATCAGCTTTCCGGCGGCCAGCGCCAGCGCGTCGCCATGGCGCGTGCGCTGGTGAACGATCCCGATGTGCTGCTGCTCGACGAGCCACTGGGCGCGCTGGACCTGCAGTTGCGGCTGCACATGCAGGAAGAGTTGCGCCGTCTGCAACGGTCTCTCGGCAACACCTTCATCTTCGTCACCCACGATCAGGAAGAGGCGATGCGCATGTCCGACCGCATCGCCGTGATGGACGGCGGCCAGATCCGCCAGCTCGGCACCCCCGAGGACATCTACGAGCGCCCCCGCTCGCGCTTCGTCGCCAGCTTCATCGGCCATGCGAACCTGTTGCCGGCGCGCGTGATCGGTGACGCGGGCGCGGGTCTGGTGATGGCTGAGTGCGACGGCATCCGTCTGGCCTGCCGCACGCACCCCGAGACCCCTCCCCTTCGGACCGGAACCATCGCCGTGCGCTACGAGAAGGTGGGGATCCGGCCCGCCGCCGACGCAGCAGCAGCTGCGGACGACATCGCCACCGGCCGGGTGGTGGAACGTGTCTATTTCGGCTCGGCCGTCCGCTTTCAGGTCGTCGGCAGCAACGGCACCACCCTCACGGCGCAGCTCGCGGATGTGGAGCTGGCCCGCAGCATCGCCGAAAACGACGAGGTCATCCTGAGTTGTGCGCCGGGGGCGGCCGTGCTGGTCGAGGACGACTGAGCAGAGCCCCCCCGGGCTTGACGCGGGCCCGGGTCGGCCTGCTACCAACCAGTCAGACCCGGAGTGGCGCGACCCGTGGCTCGCCGACCCTCAGGGCAGCGCGCCCTCGGCACGCATCCGCGCGATGCGCCGCGCGATGGCCGGCTTCCATCCGCCCAGCGCGATGGTCTCCAGCAGCGAGTCGGGCAGCGGCTCGAATCGGGCCTCGGTGCCGCGAGTCAGGTTTTGGAACAAGCCGGTCCGGAAATCGACACGCAGCCGGTCGCCGGTTTCGGCCATCTCCGTGACGCCGGGACAGGATGGCAGGATCGGCACGCCGGCGTTGACCGCATTGCGAAAGCTGCCGCGCGGGATCGACTCGACCACCAGCCCCACCCCATGCGCCGCCGCCCCGATCAGCCCCTGGATATGCGGATTGCCCTGGGCAAAGCGCCGCCCGGCGACGATGATGTCGCCGCGCGCGACCTTCGACGGGAAATCGGGGTCCAGCCCGGTCATGAAATGCGGACCCAGCACCGCGGGGTCGAGTTCGCGGGTCAGGGCGAACTCCAACGGCATCATGTCACCGTCGATGCCGACGTTCTCGCCGAACCGCCAGCAGTTGCCTTCGTAAAGGAAATCCATCGCCCTGTCCTTTCCTGCCCTTTGCCGGCCTGTCACTGCGGCCACGGGCTAGAGCATCTCGCGCGGATCGGTGATCCGCCCCGCGACGGCCGAGGCGGCCACGGTCAGCGGGCTGCCGAGGTAGATCTCCGCGTCGCGCGGGCCGAGACGGCCATAATCGTTGCGCGTGCCTGTGTTGATCGAGACCTCGCCGGAGGCAATCGCACCGATCCGCCCGCCGGCGCAGGGGCCGCAGCCGGGCGCCGTCACCGCCGCGCCGGCCGCGAAGAAGGTCTCGATCAGCCCCTCGGCGGCCGCCCGGCGCGCGACCTCATGCGTGCCCGGCGTGACGAACAGCCGAACCCCGTCGGCCACCTTCCGGCCCTTAAGGATCCGGGCCGCGTCGCGCATGTCGGCAATGGAGGACGACGCACAGGACCCGATGAAGGCATAGTCGATGCGCCTGCCCGCCAGCTCCGTAACGCCCATCACGTTGTCCGGGGTCGGCGGCGCCGCGACCTGCGGCTCGGCCAGCCCCAGATCATAGGGCAACACCGCCTTGAACGTGGCGTCGGCGTCGCTGTTCTGCGCCTCCCACGGCCTGTCCAGCCGCCCGTCGAACCAGGCCCGCGTGACCTCGTCTACTTCCACCAGGGCCGATTTCGCGCCAATCTCGATGGGCGTGTTGCAAAGCGTCATGCGCCGGTCCACGTCGATCGCGGCAAGCGCGGGCCCGGCGAACTCCACCACGCTGTAGTCCACCAGTTCCGGCCCCAGATCGGCAATCATCCGCTGCGCGACGTCGCGCACCGACACCCCGGGCTGCAGCCGCCCGGTCAGCTCCACCCGCACGGTCTCGGGCACGCGGATCCAGGCGTTGCCGCAGGCCAGCACCTCGGAAATCTCGGTGACGAGCGGAATGCCGAGACAGCCGATGGCGCCGAAGTTGGTGACATGGATGTCATAGGCGAACACGAACATCCCCGGCGCCACGATCCCCAGTTCCATGGGAAAGATGTGGCCCAGGCCTCCCTTGCCAGCATCGAAGAAGCGGGTGATGCCGTGCCGGGCGACGATCTCGCGCACCTTGCGCTGTCGCTCGGCGGCGTGGACGCTGACCGCGACGGGCTCGTGATCGGTCGAGATCACCACCTTCTCGGGGTGCAGGAGCCGCTTGATGCCGAGGTCGGACAGCGCCTTGTCGAAGTTCACCACATACCAGTCGTGCACCGTCACGAGATCGGGATCGGGATAGACGATCTCGCCGGCCCGGACCGGACGGCCCGTTGCGCGCGAGAGGATCTTTTCGGTGGCGGTGGCACCCATGGCTGGCTCCCTTGCGCGTCAGGACAGGTTCAGCACGGCGAGGATGTCATCGCCGTTGCGGATGCGCGCATCGCGCGCCTCTTCGCGGGCGCGCTGCCCGGTGGCGGCGGCGGCCACCTCGGCGGCGCGATCGGCGGGCACGACCACCACACCGTCGCCGTCTCCGAAGACCAGATCGCCCGGCGCCACGGGCACGCCGCCGAGCGAGACGGTGATGCCGGTCTCGCCCGGATGATCCTTGAGCGTGCCGCGAAGGCTTACTCCGGCGGCGAACAGCGGAAACCCGATGTCCTGAAGCTCCTCGATGTCACGGACCGCGGCATTGGTGACCATCCCCGCCAGCCCGCGCGCCTTGGCCGCGAGCGCCGAGGTGCCGCCCCAGATGGTGGAGCGGTCCGTTCCGCCCGCATCGATCACCAGCACCGAACCGGGCGGAGCCGCGGCGATGGCGCGCAGCACCGGCAGCGCCTGACAGGGCATCGTGCGGACGGTATAGGCCCGCCCGGCCAGCCGGGCGCCGGGCACAATGGCGCGGATCGACGGCGACATGTCGCCACGCTTTCCGGCCGCCTCGTAGATCGTGGCCGGCGGCATCGCTGCCAGCGCCTTCAACTCCGCATCCATCGGCGCCTCCTGTCCCGCATTTCAGGACAGCATTCCACAGCCGGGGGATTCCTGCAAGCCTGATGCCAGATGGCGGCGCCGCATCCTCCGCCGTTGGAGCCAACCGTTCGTCGGCTGTGCCGACTCGGCGGTTGAATCCCGCGTGACTGCTCCGCCATCATGGCAACCGGATCGAGCATCGGCGCGGGGATCGGCATGGCGACGGAAGATTCGGCCAAGACGGGTAAGGCGGGAACGGCGCCGCAGTCGCGCAAGCCGACCTCCTTCGTGAAGGGCGTGAAACTGCTTGCCGCGTTCATCGACCGCCAACCCGAATGGGGTGTGCGCGAACTGGCCAACGCCCTGGGCGAGCCATCGAGTTCAGTCCACCGCGTCTTGCAGGCGCTCCGCGACGCCGGGCTTCTCGACTGGGACGAGGAGCGGCGCAAGTACCGCCTTGGCATGGAGTTCCATCGCTGGTCCGGCGTGGTGGCCGAGCGGATTCCCCTGCGTAGCCTCGGGCTCCCGGTCCTGCGCGACCTTTCGGACCGCACCGGCGAGACCGCCTGGCTCGGGCTCCATGACACCGTACGGGGACGCGAGGTTATCGTGGCAGAAGTCCGCGGGTGCCATTGCCGGAGACAGGGCAGCGGCAGCGGAAGCGCATTCGCGCTCGAAGACTCGGCCGGCGGCCTGACGATCCTCGCCGCCCAGACCGAGACCGTCCTGCCCGGGGGCTACGCTATCCATCGCCCCACTGCCCCCGGCATGCCGCTCACCATCGCTACCGCGGTACTGGAGGCCAGCGGCCGGGTCGCCGGCACACTGAGCCTCGCAATCTCCGGCCCAGTTCCGACCGAGGACCACCTATCGCGTCTCGGCAGCAGCGTCGCCGAAGAAGCCGCACATCTGTCCGAACTGCTGGGCGCGCGCATACTTGGCGGCGGCGGCGCGGGCACATGGCATGTCGGGCTCGGTGTGATCGCGGGGATATTGCGCAACTCGGTCCCCGGGGTGGAATACACCGGCTGGCTGGGCGCCGGCGACCGCAACCTCGGCGACCTCGAAAGCGGCCGCGGCGCCTACTGCCTGGCTGTTGCCGACAGCCTCGAAGCTGCGGTGAAGGGGCGCGCCCCTTTCTCGCGTCCGCATGGAAACCTGCGAGCGATGTTCAGCCTCTTCCCGCTCTACCTGCATCTGCTCGTGCGGACCGAGACCGGCGTGCGAAGCTTCGCCGAGTTGTCGGGACATCGGCTTAGCGCGGGCGAGGCCGGCTACACCACCGCGGCGGTCATGCGCAAGCTACTGGCGATGCAGGGCAGTGTCCGGTTTGATTCCGGCATGATCGACCTGACCTATGTCGAGGCCAACCGCGAACTGGCGCAGGGCTCGCTCGATGCAGTCGCCTCGCTCACCGGTCTGAACGACCCGGCTTATGCCGAGATGGCCAGACGCGAAGACCTGCGCCTCGTCGGTTTTGACGAAAGCCTCCTGGAGCGGTTCGTCGCCAATCACGCAGGGTTCGCCATCGGCCGCATTCCCGGAGGAAGCTATCACGGCACGCCCGAGGACATCGTAACGCTGATTGCTCCGACCGTCATGGTGACTACGCGCCACCGCAGCGCCACCGAGGTCTACGAGGCCACCCGGAGCCTCTTTGCGAGCCGCGCGGAGCTTGCCGCAGCCGCCGCTCCCTATGCGTCCTTCGGGCTGGATACGGCGCTGAACGGCATCGGCGTTCCCCTGCACCCCGGTGCGGAGCAGTTCCTGCGTGAGCAGGGGGTCGACCTTCCGCAGGCCATCCTGGCAGACTGATCGCGCAACAATCGCGCCCGGCCTGCTGCCCTTCAGACGATGATGGCCACCAACAGATAGGCCGCGCCGACGGCCATGATCAGCCACCAGGTGCAATGTCGGAAGTGCCGGTGGTTCATGCGCTCCAGCGCCCGCCGGCAAAGGGTGGTGCCAAGCCCCGCATCGAGGAGTTCGCGATGCTAGAGGTGGGGTGGAGGCCGCTCTCCCGTGACGGTATCGCGATGTGCCAAACTCGTGGTTTCGAAGCGCAAGCCGTAGGAGTGGGCATCCATGGGAGAAGTTACAATCATCGGCGTGTATCTGGCAAAGAACGTATTCCAGTTGTATAGGGCGGTAACGGACGGGACTGTCATCTTCCGCAAAAGGCTGTCCCCAATCGCAAGGCGCAATATTCGCTGTTAGTCGCGATTGTATCGGTTCAACATGCGAACTGCAACTCATGAAAATGATAACAATGGCTTATGGGGCAGAGAAGGTTGGACGTCAGGCCCACCCCCTCCGGGCTGATGACGCCGGAGAAGACCTGGCGCTTGCGGCGGCGCGTGCCCGCGCGGTTCGCTCAACTCGAACCGCGGTCTGAGGTCTGTGTGTCGCTGAGTAGCGACTCGCACCGGCAACCGGGGAAGAAGGCACTGGCGAGAGTCTGGTCGCAGGATACGCG
>SLBI01000019.1 GCA_007126375.1 Paracoccaceae bacterium | reverse complement strand
GAAAAGCTCATCACCCCCTGGATGCGGGCGGGCAGGAAGGTGGCGACGCGCTCGATCTCGACGATCTGGGTGCCGGACTGGTGGCAGACGAAGCGCGCCGGCACCCCCGGGGGCATGGCGGTGGCGGCGAAGTCGTCCTGCGGGGCGGTCTCGGCCTGCAGGGCGAGGGGGGCGGCCAGCAGCAGCGCGATGCAGGCCCCCCGGCGCGCCTCAGGCCGCCGCACGGCGGCGCCGGGCCACGACACCAAGGCTGCCGAGACCCAGCAGCAACAGCAGGCCCGAGGCCGGCAGCGGGATCACCCCGACCTGGCCTCGGTCGATGGTGGCGGTGAAGATGCCGCCGGTGCCGTCGATGAAGCTGAGCCGGAACGCGAGCGCGTCGTCCGAGAGCCCTTCGCGCCCGAACACGAAGTCAGCGATGGTGCGGAAGTCGTCGTCGCCGACCTTGAACTCGTCCCCAACGCGCAGAACGGTGTGCAGGATTCCGAAGGCATCGGCCAGGAACAGCCCCCGGTTCGCACTGCCGAAATCACTGTCGCCGCCATTGAGGTCCGCAAGAAAGGCGACCTCGCCCAAGGCGTTCAGGCTGAAGTCGCGGAAAACCCTGAAACGCGTCCCGTCGCCGGCGTCCGGGACGGCATCGCCCGCGCGCGCGACGAGGCCGGAGGAGGTGAATATACCCTCGGCGTTTACGTCGGGGTCGATGCCGTCGCCTTGGAGGAATGCCCGGAAGGCGGTCTCCCCGCTGTCGTTCAGGATGGGGTTGTCGAAGGATGCGAAGCTCGCCCCGCCCGTGCCCGGCGCGTCGTCGCCCCTGCGCGCGACCAGGGCCGAGGACGTGAAGATTCCCACGATATTCTCGGAGGTGGCGTCGCCGCCGGCAAGGGCTGCGTAGAATGCGACCTCGCCGCCGGCGTTCAGGCTGGGCAATTCGGCGAACTCGACAAAGCTCGCCCCGCCCGTGCCCGGCGCGGGATCGCCCAGACGCGCGACGAGGCCCGAGGATGTGAAGATGCCCGCGTTGTTGTCGGCGTCGGTGTCGCCACCGGCGATGGACGCCAGGAAGGCGACCTCCCCGGCGGCGTTCAGGCTGGGGTCAACGAAAAAGACGAAGCTCGCCCCGTCCGTGCCCGGCGCGGGATCGCCGGTGCGGGCGACGAGGCCCGAGGAGGTGAAGATGCCCGCGTTGTTGGCGCCGCCGGTGATGAGCGCCCGGAAGGCGACCTCCCCGGCAGCGTTCAGGCTGGGCAAGTCGGCCAACCCGAGAAAGCTCGCCCCGTCCGTGCCCGGCGCGAGATCGCCCAGACGCGCGACGAGGGTCGAGGGGGTAAAGATGCCCACGTTGGTGGCGGCGGTGGCATCGCCGCCGGTGAAGGACGCCCGGAAGGCGACCTCCCCGGCAGCGTTCACGCTGGGGGCGTTGAGCCCCGGGAGAAGGAAAGTCGCGCCGGAGGTGCCCGGCGCGATACCGCCCGTCAGCACCACGGTATCGAAGCTCAAGGTCGCGGCCGTGGCCGACATCGGAACGGAAAGCGCCATTACGGCGGCGAGAATGGTCGGACGAATCGTAATCCCCCGAATCAGTATGTGAAACAATATTGCGTATGCGTAACAGGTATTTCGCTCCCTAGGGTGAGAAATCGGCAGTGCGCGCATCACTGCCCCGCGCCGAGGCCCCGGGAAGCCGCTCCCATACCCCCCGAAAAGCGACAGCGCCCGCCTGTGGGGGGCGGGCGCTGCCCATGCGGCATCGTGGTGTCAGGCGGATGGCGGACGCACCCCGCGTCGCCCAGCCCTCACACCTCCGGCACCGGCACCTCGCGCTTGCCGACGTGGTTGGCGGGGGTGACGACGCCCTGGTCCTCCATCTGCTCCACCAGCCAGGCTGCCTTGCTGTCGCCGATGCCGAGTGTGGGAGGCGTTACAAGACGCGATCGACACCTGTCTGGAAATGCATTGCAGTGCACCCCGATATCAGCCGCGATAATTCAGCAATAGATGGACTGCGAATGCCCTCCTGTCGGCCAACGGCGTGTTGCGCAGTGCTCCGATTGCGGCCTTCGTCCTCGAAATATGGTTTTCAACCTCTGATCGTCGCGGTCGCCAGTCAGGATCGTAATCGGCACGGTGTCGCAAATCCTGCAGGCTGATGAAGGTATCGGCGAAATCCGCCAAGCTGCGGGGAAAACCCTTTGCCCGCGCAGACTTGCACCGCTTGCTCAACTGTCCATGATCGGCGGCGCGATAGGCTTGCGTCCATGCCCGCTTGGGCTTGTTGTTCCCGGCCCCCACCAACACGTCTGCGTTCGACCTGCACAGGGCATGGAAGACTGCATAGTAACAGGCGCTTACCGCGCGACGAAGATCTGCCTGCCTTGGCCTTTTCGGTGACCTCTTTGTCAGGACCCGGGCCTGATCGACAAGGTGGTTGGGGTTCAAGCAGCTTCCTCGTTGAAGTCGTCTGCGGAGACGAACGAGATCACGGGAAACCGCGTTTCGCCTAACGCTTCCAGCCCATCGCGGACCTGTCCGGTCGCAGAGAGCATCCATTCGGCCTTGGGCGGCGTATCTGGCGCATACACCGCAAGAATGTAGAAGATCGGATCGCCGCCGCGGTCTTCCTGCTCTTCGATCTTCAATGCGACGAGGCGGATGCCGCCATCGCCCTGTTCAAGTGCGTCACGAACCGCCTGTTCGATGTTGACATCTGGCATGGAAATTTCCGCGCGGTTGCCTGAATGGAAAGGTAGACGAGTTCTGAACGCGGAACAAGCAGCGCTGCCCCCCTCACACCTCCGGCACCAGCACCTCGCGCTTGCCGACGTGGTTGGCGGGGGTGACGACGCCCTGATCCTCCATCTGCTCCACCAGCCGGGCGGCCTTGTTGTAGCCGATGCCCAGCTTGCGCTGGATGTAGCTGGTGGAACATTTCCGGTCCCGCGCCACGATTGCCACCGCCTGATCGTACAGCG
>SLBI01000114.1 GCA_007126375.1 Paracoccaceae bacterium | reverse complement strand
CTCTCGAAGCCCTTCTGCGCGGGCTGCCCGCCGGGGGCAGCGCCGAAGACCGAGCCGCGGTGCGCCGCCATCGCCTCCAGATCCAGCACCTGGGCGCCGCGCAGCGCCGCCCGGGCCAGCAGCGCCGTCTTGCCGGTGCCGGTGTTGCCGTCCAGGAGCACCAGCCGCCAGGGCAGCGGCGTCTCGTAGAGCGTGCCGACCACCAGCCGGCGCCAGCTGCGATAGCCGCCCTCCAGCGTCCGGGCCGGCCACCCGACCGCGCGCAGCATGGTGGCGAAACTGGCGGACCGCAGGCCGCCGCGCCAGCAATAGACCAGCGGCCGCCAGCCGGCGGGCTTGTCGGCCAGCCCGCCCTCCAGATGCCGGGCGACGTTGCGCGCCACCAGCGCGGCGCCGAGGCGGCGGGCGCGGAAGCGGCTCTCCTGCACGTAGATCGTGCCGATGCGGGCGCGTTCGGCATCGTCCAGCACCGGCAGGTTGACGGCGCCGGGGAGGCGGTCCTCGGCGAACTCGGCCGGCGAGCGGGCGTCGATCAGCGCGTCGAAGCCGGCGCGGGCAAGCTCGGTGGGGTCGGTGAGCGCAAAGGCCATGCGCCGCCATAGACCAGCCGGGCGGCAATGGGGAGTCGGACAGGACGCCGCTGCGCCGGCGGCGGGAATCGCCCTTCGGGATGTTCTCTCGGAAAGTCAATTAAATATGGCTACGCGAATCATCAATTTTAGTTTATTGTGACTCATTCGTCACACAATCGGAGGAAGCGCCATGCGGCTTCAAGCAGTCCTGATCGCAGCGTCGGTCGCTGCCGTGCCGGTGGCCGGCGCTGCGGCCACGCTGGAGGCCTTTGCCGGCATTACGATCCGCCTGTCGAACCTGTCCACGGGGGGCGGCGGCGCGGAGGACGGCGGGAACCTGATAGCTGTCGGCCAATCCGGCGTCGACGTGATCGAGGACACCGATGGGGACGGGACCGCGAGCCTGACGCGGACCCTTGTCGGCGGAGTATCGCCGGTGCTGAATGTCGGGGAGTACCTTGTTTCGCCACGGGTGAATGCCTTAGCTACGGCGGGTCTCGATGGATACGGCGAGGCGTCGGGAAGCCAACGCATCTTTTTCGACATCTCGCGCGCCAACAGTGCCGACGCCTTCATCGACATTGCGCTGGAGCCGCTCGACGGGCTGGGCGGGCAGATACTGAACGTTTTCGGGCGGGCCGACCGCCTGGGCGACATCGGATCGGCCTTTGCGCGCATCACGCTGGAGCGGTCGGATTTCGAAGGCGTGCTGTTCAGCGAGAATGCGTTCGTCAACCTCTTCGGCCTCGGGGCCGGCGACTTCGACACGGTGGCGCGCAGCCTGATCCCGAGCTTCGAGTTGACGGACGTTCTGATCCCGCGGCGGCAGGAGGGCGACACCCTGCCGATCCGCTTCACGCTCGATCTCAACGTCAGCACCACTGCCCTGGTCGAGCCTGCCGGCAACGGTCCGGCGGTGATCCCGCTGCCGCCGGCGGCGCCGTTGCTGGCCTTTGGCATCGCGGCGCTGTTCGGGCTGCGCCGGCTGCGCGCGGGCGGCCGGTCCGGCTGACGCCAAGGAGAGGGGGCTCAGCCCGTTGTCAGCAGTGCCTGGCGCAGGCGCAGCGCGGCGGTAACCCGGGCGCGCGGCGCGGCCTGCGCGTCATCGCCCGGCGCATCGCAGGCGATGTCCAGCGCCGTGCCGCTGACGCGCAACCGGACGGTGCAGTCGCGCCCGCAGCCGCGGAAGGCCGTCTCGGAGGTGAGTTCGAACTCGGCCGGCAGATCGGCGGCGCGGGCGGCGAGGCCGCGGGCGAGGCGCTGGGCGAGCCAGAGCGCCTCCAGGCAGGGGCCGCCGCGGCTAGGGCACCGGCTGCAGTCGTAGTCGTGGTGGTCGTCGCTGAAGCGGGTGCCGGCCGGCGGGTCCGGGTCCGGATCGGATGGTTGCAGTCGCATGGAGTTCTCCCTCCCGACGCCACCAGAACAATAATCTTGCACGCAAGATTATTGCCCACGCGCCGCTCCGAAGATCGGGAAAGCTGCGGGGCCTGTCAAGGCGCCGGCCCGGCCGGGGCGGGCCTCACTCCTGGGCGCGGAGCACGCGGGCGGGGCGGGCGGCCAGCGGTCGGGCGGCGAAGGCAAGGCCGGCGAGCAGCGTCGCGAGCACCCCGCCGGCGACGATGGCGAGGGCGGAAACCGGCTCGAACCGGTAGCTTGCCTCCATCACGAAGGTCATCACCCCCCAGCCGGCCAGCCCGCCGCCGAGGATCGCGACCCCGCCCGCCGCTGCGCCGAGCAGGGCGGCGCGCAGGGCGAAGCTGGACAGGATGCGGCGACGGGTCGCACCGAGGGTCTTGAGCACCGCGGCCTCGAACACGCGGGCACGCTCGCCCGCGGCGGCCGCGCCGATCAGCACAACGAATCCCGTCACCAGCGTCGCGCCGGCCGCCCAGGCGGTGGCGTTGGCGATGCCGGCGAGCGCCTCGGCGGCGCGGTCGATGGCCTCGCGCACGCGCACGGCGGTGATGTTGGGAAACTGCCCGGCGAGGTCGCGCAGGATCGCCGCCTCGGCCGCCTCGGAGGCGTAGACGGTGGCGATGTGGGTGTGCGGCGCGCCCTGCAGCGCGGTGGGGTTCATCGCCATGACGAAGCCGATGCCGGCGGTGGAGAAATCCACCACGCGGAAGCTGGCGACGGTGGCGGTGATGTCGCGGCCGAGGATGTTGACGGTCAGCGTGTCGCCCAGCCGCAGGCCGATCTCGGCGGCGATCTCGGCCGAGAAGCTGACCAGCGGCGGGCCGTCGTAGTCCTCGGGCCACCAGTCGCCGGCGGTGAGGATGGTGCCTTCGGGCGGGGTGGCGGCGTAGGTGACGCCGCGGTCGCCGCGGGTGACCCAGTGGCCGGGGGCGACCTCGCGGGCGGGGCGGTCGTTGATGCGGGTGAGGATGCCGCGCAGCATCGG
>SLBI01000367.1 GCA_007126375.1 Paracoccaceae bacterium | reverse complement strand
GTGGGGTGAAGGGTGGGGGGGAAGAAAACACTCTGTTCCGCTGCCGCGCTTCGCCTCATTCGCCGGCGACGTTGACGTGATAAGGTTAATGAGAGGTGAACAATCCGCGACGGAATATGCTTTTCCTGCCGAAAGCGAAACCGGGCGGTTTCGCCTGTCCGCCCCGGCCGGTTGCAACGGGCCTTTCTTCGTCCGTGCCCGCTGCTCCATCGGCTCAGACAGCGCTGCCACCCACGGTCAGCCCGCCGATCATCAGGGTCGGCTGGCCGACGCCCACCGGAACCCATTGGCCCTGCTTGCCACAGTTTCCCATACCCGGATCGAGCGCCATGTCGTTGCCGATGGCACGGATGTGCTGCAGCGCGGTCGCGCCGTCGCCGATCAGCGTGGCCCCCTTTACCGGCGCTTCGATGCGGCCGTTTGTCACGCGATAGGCTTCGGTACAGGAAAACACGAACTTGCCGTTGGTGATGTCCACCTGCCCGCCGCCGAAGCCGACGGCATAGATCCCGTCCTTCAGATCGGCAAGAATGTCTGCCGGGTCCGCCGCTCCGCCCTGCATGCAGGTGTTCGTCATCCGCGGCATCGGGATATGGGCGTAGCTCTCGCGTCGCCCGTTACCGGTGGGTGCCGTGCCCATCAGGCGGGCATTCTGCCGGTCCTGCATGAACCCGGTGAGGATGCCGTCCTCTATCAGGACGGTTCTGCCCGACGGCGTGCCCTCGTCGTCGACGGTGAGCGACCCGCGCCGATCGGGGATGCAGCCGTCGTCGTAGACGGTGACGCCGGGCGCGGCCACCCGTTGCCCCATCAGCCCGGCGAAGGCCGAGGAGCCCTTGCGGTTGAAGTCGCCTTCCAGCCCGTGACCGACCGCCTCGTGCAGCAGGATTCCCGGCCAGCCGGGGCCGAGCACCACATCCATCACGCCGGCCGGCGCCGCCCCTGCCTCGAGATTGACCAGCGCGATCCGCAGCGCCTCGCGCGCGACGCCCTGCCAGTGCGTCGGCAGCATCAGCCCGGACAGGCCGATCCGCCCCCCGCCCCCGGCCGAGCCCGATTCGCGCCGGCCCGCCTGCTCGACGATCACCGAGATGTTGACCCGGGTCATCGGCCGCAGATCGGTCAGCCGCAGCCCCTCGGGGCGCAGGATCTCGACCTCCTGCACCGAGGCGGCGAGCGATGCGGTGACCTGCACCACCCGCGGATCGAGGTCGCGCAGGAAGGCGTCGATCTCGCGCAGCGTGGCGATCTTGGCGGCGAAGTCCGCATCCGCCATCGGGTCGATCGGGGCATAAAGGCGTCGGTTGGTGCCCGGCGGCGGCGGCGCCAGCACGCCGCCGCCGTCGCCGACCGCAAGGCGTGCGGTCTCGGCAGCGCGGGCGATAGCCGCCTCGGTGACATGGGTGGAATGGGCGTAACCGGCCACTTCCCCCTTCACCGCGCGCAGCCCGAACCCCTCGGACGCATCGTAGCTTGCGGTGCGGATGCGACCGTCGTCGAGCACCAGCGCCTCGGAGCGGCGGCGTTCCAGGAACAATTCGCCGTCATCGGCCCCGGTCACCGCCGCCCGCAGCAGGCGCAGCGCCTCGGTCTCGTCGAGCAGCGTGTCGAACGGGCGGAAGGGCGTGTCGTGGACGGTCATGGGCGGCTCTCCGATCCTGGGTCTGGGCGCCACGGCGAGGGGTGCGGCATACGGCCCCCCCCTGCCCGGCGACGGTTCTGCTTGCCGTGCCGGGGTGAATATGGTTTTCCCCTGCATGAAAACAACGGAACGCCATGGCATACCGTCGCGCATCCCCGGTGCGCCGCGGCCCGCCTGGCGAGGGACGGGGACCCTGCACATGCGTTTTCCAGCTTTCTTCAGACGCTTCGCCGTCACCGCTCCGCTGCTCCTGCTGGCGCCGATGGCCAATGCGATCGAACGCGACCTCCCCGAATTGCCAGTGATCGGCCAGCCTGCGCCCGGCGGCATGGGTTTCCAGCCTCCGACGACCGAGATCGCGCGCGACCTCGTCTGGCTCGAGGGTATGCTCATGGTGATTCTCACGGCGATCACCATCTTTGTCGTCGCGCTTCTGGCCATCGTCATCATTCGCTACAACCGACGGGCCAATCCGAAGCCCGCAACCTTCACCCACAACTCGCCACTGGAATTCGCCTGGACGGTGGTCCCCATACTGATTCTGTTCTTCATCGGCATATTCTCGCTGCCAATCCTGATGAAGCAGCAGACGATGCCCGAGGCAGACATCACCATCAAGGTCACGGGGTACCAGTGGCACTGGGGCTATGAATATCCCGACCACGGGTTCGAGTTCCGCAGCTTCATGCTGGAGCGCGAGGAGCTCGCAGAACACGGATATGACGACAGTGCCTATCTGCTGGCGACCGACACCGCCATGGTAGTGCCGGTGGGCAAGGATATCGTGGTACAGGTGACCGCAGCCGACGTGATCCATTCTTGGACCGTGCCGTCCTTCGGCGTGAAGCAGGACGGCATTCCGGGCCGGCTTGCCGAACTGTGGTTCCGTGCCGAACAGGAAGGCATCTTTTTCGGCCAATGCTCGGAACTCTGCGGCATCGCGCACGCCTACATGCCGATCACGGTCAAGGTGGTCAGCGAGGCGGACTACGAGGCGTGGCTCGACCGCGCCATCGACGCCTACGGCGGCATCCCGCGCGAGCGGTCGCTCGCCGCCACGGAATGAGGCACGGGCCACGGGCCCGGCCGTGGTTCCGTCAGGGGAGAAGAACATGACCGACATCCGCGCCGACAGTGCGACGCAGGCCGGCGAAGCGGGCTTCGGCGATTATGTCGCGCTGCTGAAGCCGCGGGTCATGTCACTGGTGGTGTTCACCGCAGTGGTTGGTCTGCTCGTGGCCCCCGGCAGTATCCATCCCTTCGTCGCCTTCGCCTCGATCGTCTTCGTCGCCCTCGGGGCCGGTGCGTCGGGTGCACTCAACATGTGGTGGGATGCCGACATCGACCGGGTGATGCGGCGCACCGCGCGGCGGCCGGTGCCCGCAGGCCGCGTCCAGCCCGGAGAGGCGCTGGCGATCGGCCTTGCGCTGTCGGGGATCAGCGTGGTGATGCTGGGTCTTGCCGCCAACCTCCTCTCGGCCGGTCTGTTGGCCTTCACCATCTTCTTCTACGCCGTGATCTACTCGATGTGGCTGAAGCGGGCGACGCCGCAGAATATCGTCATCGGCGGCGCTGCCGGGGCGTTCCCGCCGATGATCGGCTGGGCCGTGGCGACCGGCAGCGTCGGCATCGAGGCGCTGTTGATGTTTGCGCTGATCCTGATCTGGACACCGCCGCATTTCTGGGCGCTCGCACTTTTCATGAAGGACGATTACCACAAGGCCGGGGTGCCGATGCTGACGGTGACCCACGGCCGCGCCGCCACCCGACGGCACATCCTCGGCTATACGCTCCTTCTGGTTCCGGCCGCGGTGGGCCTAGGCTTCACCGCCATCGGCGGCGCGGTCTACCTCGCCGCGGCATTGGTGCTGAACCTGATCTTTCTGCGCGGCGCCATTCGCATCGTCCGGCGCGACGAGGCCGCTGCCGAGGCGGACGGCTACGCGACCGAAAAGCGCTTCTTCCGCTTCTCGCTCACCTATCTCTTCCTGCATTTCGGCGCGCTGCTTGCCCAGGCGGCTGCCGGTGCCTGGCTGTTCGGAGGCTGACATGCCCATCGCCCGGGAACACGACCTCCACCGCCGACGGCTGTCGCGCAATGTAGGTGTCGGCCTCACCCTCGTTGCCTTCATCCTGCTGGTGTTCGGCCTGACCATCGCCAAGGTCCAGCGCGGCGGCACGATCGAGGCGTTCGATCACAGCTTCCGCCCCGGCCTGGCCGAGCGTCACGAACGGGGACAGGGCCAATGACCGGCCCCTGGCGCAACCTGACCGGGCGCACCCGCACCGCCGCCACCGCCGCGGGCGTCGCGCTGTTCATGGCCGGGATGGGCTGGGCAGCGGTGCCGCTCTATGACCTGTTCTGCCGCGTCACCGGGTACGGCGGCACCACGCAGACCGCCGACGCGGAAGGCGAGACCGTTCTGGACCGCACCATGCGCATTCGTTTCGACGCATCGAAGGCGCGCGACTTCCCGTGGGAGTTCCGTCCGCTCGAACGCACCATGGAGGTGCGGATCGGCGAAACCGGGCTCGCGTTCTACGAAGCGCACAACCCGACCGACGAGATCGTGGCAGGCGTAGCCAGTTACAATGTCACACCCTATGCCGCCGGCGTGCATTTCGTGAAGATCCACTGCTTCTGTTTCGAATATCAGGTTCTTCAGCCCGGCGAGACGGTGCAGATGCCGGTCAGCTTCTATGTCGACCCGTCGCTCGTCGACGACCGCGAGGCACGGGGCACGCATACCATCACGCTTTCCTACACCTTCCACCGCACCGAACCGGTCGAGGAGCATGCGGCCCTGCCCGCCCCCGACACCGCCCCGAACTGAACGCCCAAGAGGGACCGCCCATGGCCCACGAAAAGAACCATGACTACCATGTCCTGCCGCCGTCGGTCTGGCCCTTCCTGTCCGCGGTCGGCGTCTTCATCATGCTGTTCGGCGCCGTCCTCTGGATGCACGACCGCGGGCCATGGCTGTTCCTGATCGGACTTGCCGGCGTCCTTTACTGCATGTTCGCGTGGTGGTCCGACGTGGTGGCCGAGAGCCACGCCGGCGATCATACGCCGGTGGTGCGCCTTGGCCTGCGCTACGGCTTCCTGCTGTTCATCATCTCGGAGGTGATGTTCTTCTCGGCGTGGTTCTGGAGCTTCTTCAAGCATGCGATGTACCCGATGTACGAGTATGTCGGAAGTGAATACATCGCGCCCAGCTTCTATCAGCTCGACCCGTTCCACATTCCGCTGATCAACACGCTGATCCTGCTGCTGTCGGGGTGCGCGGTTACCTGGGCGCATCACGCCCTGGTCCATGGCGGGCCGCGCCGAGACGTCGAGACCGGACTGGCCGTGGGCATCGGGCTGGGGGTGATCTTCACCTGTCTGCAGGCCTATGAATATTGGTATCTGACGGTGAAGCGCGACTGGGCCTTCGGTGGCGACGTGTTCTTCGCCAACTTCTTCATGGCGACGGGATTTCACGGATTGCATGTGATCATCGGCACGATCTTTCTCGCCGTCTGCTGGTTCCGGGTGCGCGCGGGACATTTCACCGCAGAGCGCCATGTCGGCTTCGAGGCGGCGGCGTGGTATTGGCACTTCGTCGATGTGGTCTGGCTCTTCCTCTTCGCCGCGATCTACATCTGGGGCATGGCCTGAGCGTGATCGCGCCCGGGCTTGCCCGGGCGCCCCAGTGAAGGAGCAAGGCGCGGGCCCGCCCGCGCCTTTCCGTTTGAAGGAAAGGGTTTGGGGGAGGCAGGATGACCTTGCGGTTCTGGCTGTCCGGCCTGTTCGCACTGTTGGGGCTGGCACTCCTGCTGGGCCTCGGGAGCTGGCAGATCCAGCGCATGGGCTGGAAGCAGGGCCTGCTGGCCGAGATGGACGCACGGCTCCTTTCCCCGCCGGTTGCGCTGCCCGCCAGCATCGAGCCGGCCCGCGACGCCTTTCTTGCCGTTCGCGCACGGGGCCGCTTCACGGGCGAGGACCGGCTGGTGATGGCCAGCCGCAAGGGCGTCGGCGCCGGCTGGCTGGTGATCGCCGCGTTCGAGACCGCGGAGGGTCGTCGCCTGCTGGTCGACCGCGGCTTTCTGCCCGATGCCGCCCGGGACCGTCCTCGCCCCGCGATCCCGGCCGAAATCGTCGGCAACCTGCACTGGCCCGACGAGGTGGACCGCTTCACCCCCGCACCCGATCCTGCCCGCGGACTGTGGTTCGCCCGCGACGTGCCGGTCCTCGCCACGGAACTGGGCACCGAGCCCGCACTCATCGTCCTGCGCAGTACCAGCGAGCCGGCACCGCCGGCACGGCCCACGCCGCTGGACACCGCGCATGTGCCCGACAACCACCTCAACTATGCGCTGACCTGGTTCAGCCTCGCCGCGATCTGGGCGGGGATGACAGCCGTGCTGCTGTGGCGTATCAGGCGACAGCAGGCGCAGGACAAGACATCGGCATGAACTACGTTTCCACCCGGGGCCGGGCCCCGCAGCTGGGCTTCACCGAGGCGATGATGACGGGCCTCGCCCGCGACGGCGGTCTCTATGTGCCCGCCGCCGTGCCGCAGATGCCGCCGGCCGCGATCGCCGCCCTGTCCGGGCTTTCCTACGAGGAGGTGGCGCTGCGCGTCATGCGCCCGTTCCTTGGCGACGCCTTCACCGAGGCCGAGCTTGCCGAAGCCATCACCACGGCCTATGCCGGCTTCGCGCATCCCGCCCGCGCGCCGCTGAAGCAACTGGCCCCGGGGCACTTCCTGCTTGAACTGTTTCACGGCCCGACGCTTGCCTTCAAGGATTTCGCGATGCAGCTCATCGGCCGGCTGATGCAGGCCGCGCTGCAGCGGTCCGGCCGGCGCATCACCATCATCGGCGCCACCAGCGGCGACACCGGCTCCGCCGCGATCGAGGCCTTCCGCGGCCTGCCCAACGTCGATGTGTTCATCCTCTTTCCCGAGGGCCGCATTTCCGAGGTGCAGCGCCGGCAGATGACCACCCCGGCCGAGGCCAATGTCCACGCCATCGCGCTGAAGGGCGACTTCGACGCCTGCCAGGCGCGGGTGAAGGACATGTTCAACGATTTCGCCTTCCGCGATGCGGTCGGGCTGACGGCGGTCAATTCGATCAACTGGGCGCGTGTGCTGGCGCAGACGGTCTATTATTTCAGCGCCGCCGTGGCGCTGGGCGCTCCACACCGCCCGGTGGCCTTCACCGTCCCGACCGGCAATTTCGGCGACATCTATGCCGGCTCGATCGCCCGGTCGATGGGGCTGCCGATCGAACGGCTGGTGATCGCCACCAACCAGAACGACATCCTGCACCGCACGCTGGCGGCCGGCGAGCACCGTCTGGAACCGGTAAGCCCATCGATCTCGCCCTCGATGGACATCCAGGTCTCATCGAATTTCGAGCGTGCCCTGTTCGATGCACTGAACCGTGAGGGCGCCGCCGTGGCGGCGCTGATGGGTGATCTGAAGACCGCGGGCGGCTTCGAACTGCCTCAGGGAACGCTGCAGGCGCTGCGCGCCGTCTATGCGTCGGGCCGCGCGTCGGAAGAGGAAACGGCCGCGACGATCGCCCGCACCCATGCGACGACGGGAGAACTCCTCTGCCCGCACAGCGCTGTGGGTGTCTGTGTCGCCGAGGCGCATCTGGGCGCAGTGCCGATGGTCACGCTCGCGACGGCACATCCCGCGAAATTCCCCGACGCGGTGGTCGCCTCGACAGGGATCAGGCCCGCGCTGCCACCGCACATGGCCGACCTGCACGCGCGGCCCGAGCGCATGACGCATCTGCCCGACGACCTCGGCACGCTGGAAGATTTCGTGCGCGAGCGCATCGCCGCATGACCCTCCTGCCCCGGTCCCCGCCACCGCCCACCCACGGAAACGCCGCATGATGACGACTCCCCGACTGACCACTCTCTCGAACGGGCTGCGCATCGTCACCGAGACGATGCCCGGCGTCGCTTCGGCCGCGATCGGCGTGTGGGTGGATGTCGGTGCCCGGCACGAACGCGCCGAAGAGAACGGCATCGCCCACTTCCTCGAACACATGGCCTTCAAGGGCACCGCCCGAAGGTCAGCGCTGGAGATCGCCGAAGAGATCGAGGATGTCGGCGGGCACATAAACGCCTACACCTCGCGCGAGATGACGGCCTACTATGCCCGCGTGCTGGGGCCGGACGTGCCGCTCGCGCTCGACATCATCGCCGACATCGTGCTGCACTCGGCCTTCGAGCCGCGCGAGATCGAGGTCGAGCGCGGCGTCATCCTGCAGGAGATCGGCCAGTCGCACGACACCCCCGACGACATCATCTTCGACTGGCTGCAGGAGGTGAGCTATCCGGGGCAGGCGATCGGCCGTCCGATCCTGGGTGGTCCCGAACAGGTGGGCGGCTTTTCGCGCGATCACCTCACCGGCTTCGTGGCGCGGCAATACGGACCGGCCCGGATGATCCTCGCTGCCGCCGGCGCGGTGGATCACGCCGCGATCGTCGCGCAGGTCGAAGCCGCCTTCGGCGGACTTGCGGCCCAGCCGGCATCCGCGCCGGAACCCGCGCGCTTCACCCCGGGCGAACGGCGCCGGTCGAAGCGACTGGAGCAGGCGCATGTCGCCCTTGCCTTCGAGACGCCCGGATACCGCGACCCTCTGGTGCACACCGCGCAGGTCTTCGCCACAGCGCTCGGCGGCGGAATGTCCTCGCGCCTCTTTCAGAAACTGCGCGAGGAACGCGGGCTCTGCTACACCATCTTCGCACAGGGTGCAGCCTATGCGGACACCGGGACGCTGACAATCTACGCCGGCACCGGCGGGACCGAGGTTGGTCAATTGCTGCATCTGACGGTGGACGAGTTGCGGCGCGCCGCAGAGGACATGTCCGAGGCCGAGGTCGCGCGGGCCCGCGCGCAGATGAAGGCGGGCCTGCTGATGGGGCTCGAAAGCCCCTCGGCGCGTGCAGAGCGGCTGGCACGCCATCTCAGCATCTGGGGCCGCATACCCGACGTCGCCGAGCAGGTTGCCGAAATCGAGGCGGTCACGACCTCGGCGGTGCGCGACCATGCCGGGGCGCTGGCCAGCGGCGGCCGGGCCGCCCTCGCGCTCTACGGTCCGGTTTCGCGGGCTCCGGGCCTCGCCACGCTGACCCGCAGGCTCGCCGCCTGATGTTCGGCCTGCGCCGGCGGGTGCGGATCGAGACCGAGCGGCTGGTGCTGCGGCTGCCGCACCACAGCGACTACCGCGGCTGGAGCGACCTGCGGCGCGACAGTGCCGCCTTTCTCATCCCCTGGGAGCCGGCCTGGTCCGAGGACCATCTCACCCGGGCCGCCTTCGTCAACCGGGTGCATTGGGCGACGCGGGCCGAGGCGCAGGGAACCGCCCTGCCGTTCTTTCTGATCCGCCGGCAGGACGGCACGCTCCTCGGCGCGATCACCTTGGACAACATCCGCCGCGGCCCGGCGCAGGCGGGTACGCTGGGCTACTGGATCGGCGCGCCGCATGCCCGCCAGGGCTACATGCGCGAAGCGATCCGTGCGGTCGTGGAGCACGCCTTCGGCGAGGCCGGTTTGAGCCGGCTCGAAGCCGCCTGCCTGCCCGAAAACGCCGCCTCGCGCGGGCTCCTGGAAAAGAGCGGTTTCAAATACGAGGGCGTCGCGCAAAGCTATCTGCAGATCAACGGTCGCTGGCGCAACCATGTACTCTACGCCAACCTCCGCGCCGACCGCCGCGGCCGCACCGACACGGGCTGAAGCCCGGCCAACGCAGCGCGCTTGGCGTCGCCCCCGGGCACCGCCCCCAAGCACCAATGGCAGATCACGTTTGCGTGGGGCGGCAGGGCCGGGCAGGGCCGGCCCGCTATGATCCGTCAACGGAGGGCAGCCGATGCCGCAACTTGCCAGTTTCGCCGGCCTCCGGGCAGTTCTGGGCACGCTTGCGCTGGCCGCGCTGGCGTCCACCGCACCGGGTGCCAAGGCGCAGGAGCGCATTCCCAGCCATTGCGTGGCGCTGGCCGAAGCGACGCCCGGCGCGAGCCTCCTGCAACGCGCAGGTTTCCGGGCATCGCTCGAAAGCGACAGGGTGCGGATCAACTATGTCGACCACTCGACCTTCCTGATCGAGACAGCCGGCGGGCTGACTGCGGCCACCGACTTTGCCGGCCGGCTGGGTGCCACCGCGCTGGTCCCCGATGTGGTGACGATGAACAACGCGCACCGCACGCACTGGACGCCGACACCGGACCCGCGCATTCCGCATGTGCTGCACGGTTGGGGCGAGGGTACGCAGCCGGCGGAGCATCACCTCGATCTGGGCGAGATGCTGGTGCGCAACGTCACCACCGACGTGCTGCGCGGCGCGCTACCGCGGGCGGACGGAAATTCGATCTTCATCTTCGAGGTGGCCGGGCTGTGCATCGGGCATCTCGGCCACCTCCACCACGAACCCACGCCGCTGCAGTATGGGCTGATCGGCCGGCTCGACGTGGTGATGGTGCCGGTGGACGGTGGGCTGACGCTGGACAGCGCGACGCTGATCGAGGTGGTCTCGCGGTTCCGGTCCTCGGTGGTGCTGCCGATGCACTGGTTCTCGAACGCCTCGCTGGAACGCTTCCTCGCGGCGATGGCCGGGGAGTTCGCCATCGAGCGGCGGTCGGAGAACTGGATCGAGGTCTCGCAACCGGACCTGCCCCGTATCCCCAGCATCATCGTGCTGCCGCCCGCATGGCTCATGGACTGACCGACCGGCAGCCCGACGCTTGCAGTGCCGCCGCGCGCGTGCTTCACGAGCGGAACGGGAGATGCCCATGCTCAATCCTGCCGACGACAGTTTCGCCGCGACGCTCGCCGCACGGCTGCCCGAGGATGTGCTGGGACGGCCCGAGCCCCGGCATCTGGACGAGCCCCGCGGCCGTTGGCGCGGCGCGGGCGGGCTGCTTGCCCGGCCGCGCAACACCGAGCAAGTGGCGGAGATCGTCCGGGCCTGTGCTGCCGCGCAGGTGGGGATCGTGCCGCTGGGCGGGGGGACCGGCCTGGTCGGTGGGCAGGTCATGACCGACACCACGCAGGCGCCGGTGATCCTGTCGCTGGAACGGATGCGGGCCCTGCGCGCGGTGCATCCGGAGGAAAACGTGCTGGTCGCCGAAGCCGGCATGACGCTCGCCGAGGTGCAGTCGGCCGCCGCAGCGGCGGGCCGGACCTTCGGTCTTTCCATCGCCTCGGAAGGCTCGGCGCGGCTGGGCGGCATCCTCGCCACCAATGCCGGCGGGGTGAATGTGCTTCGATACGGCAATGCACGTGATCTTTGCCTTGGCGTCGAGGCGGTGCTTGCCGATGCAAGCGTGCTGCACGGGCTGAAACGGCTGCGCAAGGACAATGCGGGCTATGACCTGAAGGATCTTCTGATCGGGGCCGAAGGCACGCTGGGAGTGATCACCGCGGCAAGCCTGCGGTTGCACCCGATCCCGGCTGCGACCGGCGCGGCGATACTGGCGGTGAGGGATCCTTCGGCGGCGCTGGCGCTGTTCGCGCGCGCGCAGTCCCGGCTCGCCGAGGGGATCTCGGCCTTCGAACTCATCGGCCGGCAGGGACCCGCATTTCTTGCCGAGACCATGCCCGAGGTCCGCCAGCCTTTCGCGCCGCCGCCCGACTGGATGGTACTGATCGATCTCGGGCTGCCTGCCGGGCTCGATCCGGCCGCGGCGCTGGAGGCACTGTTTGCCGAGGCGCTGGAGGTCGGGCTGGTCGAGGACGGCGTGATTGCGCAGTCGGAGGCGCAGCGCGCCCAGTTCTGGACCCTGCGCGAGAGTATCCCCGAGGCGAACCGACGGATCGGCGCGATCTCGAGCCATGACATCTCGCTGCCCCTCGGCGCCCTGGCGGAATTCATCGACCTTGCAGGTCCGGCCCTGGCCCGGATCGGCACGTTCCGCATCAACTGTTTCGGCCATCTGGGCGACGGCAACCTGCACTACAATGTCTTTCCGGAGCCGGGCGGCAGCCGGACGGAGCATGAAGACCAGCGCGCCGCGATCAAGACCTGCGTGCACGATCTGGTGGCCGGGCTCGGCGGTTCGGTTGCCGCCGAACATGGCGTCGGCCGGCTGAAGGTGGACGATCTGGAACGGTACGGCGATCCGGCAGCGCTGGACATGATGCGGGCGATCAAAACCGCACTCGACCCCGTCGGAATCATGAACCCCGGCGCGGTGTTGCGCACGCCGGGGTAAGTCGGTCGGTCGCGGGATGCGCCGGCGGCGCCCTCAGGCCTCGGCCGGATCCTCGTCGCGGCGCCGACGGGACCGTTCGTCCATGAAGGCGTCGAACTCTGTCTTGTCCTTCGCCTCGCGCAAGCGGCGCAGGAAGTCGTCGAAGGCCGACTGTTCTTCCTCAAGCCGCTTCAGCGTCTCGGCCTTGTAGGCATCAAAGGCGGAATTCCCGGAGGGCCGCATGGCCTGGCGGTAGGAAGCGGCCTTCCAGCCGCAGGACTTGCCTGCACCGTTGAACATCTGTTTCCCCCAGATCATGTAGGCGAGAATGGCCAGCCCGATCGGCCAGAAAAGGATGAAGCCGAGCACCATGGCGGCAATCCACGCCGGCTTGCCGCGCTCGTCGAGCCACATCTCGGCCCGTCCGGGCCAGGTCGCCATTGCTGTCATCGTCGATCTCCCTCGTGCTGCCCCGGCCTTCCGCCGGGCCCTCGTGTTAATGTTATTCACATTTACATAGCTGGGCAAGCCCTTTGTCGCGTTCAAGGGGCCAGTTGCGAAAAAATCGACCGCCCGGACCGGACTCAGGCGTCGGGTCCGATCAGGCCGAGGCCGCGCAGGTAAATGCCGACCCCGGCCTCCATCAACTCCTCGGAGGTGAACGGTGCACGCGCACCGGGCTTCCCGCGGGAGAACAGTTCGACGATGCCATGGCTGAGCGCCCAGATATGCGCCGCGAACATCGACGGCGGCGGCCGGCGTTCAGGCGGCAGTCCGGCCGAAAGCGCTTCGGCGGCGCGCAGCAGGACCCGGCGCGAACGCTCGGCGGCAACCGCGAGTTCGGGCGTGGCTCCCGGGGCCACACCGCTTTCGAACATGGCGATGTAGTGGCCCGGGTGCTTGCGCGCAAAGGCGAGATAGGCTCTGCCGACGGCCTCGAGCGCCCGCAACGGCGTCGGGCGACCATCATTCCAGGCATAGTCGAGCAGATCGGCAAAGAGCTCATACCCCTGCAGCGCCACCGCCTCGATCAGTTCCTCGCGACCCGAGAAATGCCGATAGGGCGCCGCCGCCGAAACGCCTGCCAGTTTCGCCGCCTCGGCCAGGGTGAAGCCTTGCGGGCCCTTCTCGGCGATAAGCTCAAGCGTCGCCTCGATCAACGCTTCGCGCAGATTGCCGTGGTGATAGCCGCGCTTGGGCAAGGAAGGGGGCCTTTCGGGAAAAGCGGAGTTGCGCAATATCGCAGACCTTGCGCCCGGCGCAATCGCCGCGGTCGCGCGACCCCGTCTTGCGTGGCGGCAGCGCAATCGCTAGATGCGGGGGTGAGAGGCCGGCGCGGGCAGGCGCTTCGCCAACCCGGTCAGGTCCGGAAGGAAGCAGCCGCAACGAATACCGTCTGGGTCGCTGTCCGGTCTCTCACCCCGTCCTGCGCGGGAGGGCGATATTCCCGCGCATACATATTCAAATCAGGTATTGTGTTGCGGCGGCCGGTCTGCCTAACTGATGCTGGGAGCATTCAGGGAGGAGACTGCAATGACTCGCAAGATCGAGCGTGGGCTTATCGAACTCTATCACGAAGATCCGGATCGCGCCGACCGTCTGGTTTTCGGTCGCGTCGCCGGCCCGGACCGGCGCGGCTTTCTGCGCGGGGCGGGACTGGCCAGCATGGGGGCGCTGCTGGGCACGACCATCCCGTTCAACGCCAACATGCCTGCGGGACTCATCCCGGCGGCGCTGGCCGAGACAGTGAACGAATTCGCCTTCGACGCCAAGCACGCCGACATGATCGTCCACAACGACCGCCCTGTGAACGTCGAGGCGGCGGTGCATCTGCTGGACGACGACGTCACCCCGGCTGACAAGCACTTCATCCGCAACAACGGCCAGATGCCCTATCCCATCGACCGGGGCGAGTGGCGGCTGACCGTCGACGGCGAGGTCAACGAAGCGCTGGAACTGACCTGGGACCAGCTGATGAACGAGTTCGAGCATGTCACGCTGCGTTTGCAGCTGGAATGCGGCGGCAACGGGCGCGCAGGTTTCAACCCGCTGCCGCGCGGCAACCCGTGGACCATCGGCGCCATCGGCAATGCCGAGTGGACGGGCGTGCGCGTCTCCGACATCCTGCGTCGCGCAGGGCTCAAGCCGTCGGCCGTCTATACCGGGCATTTCAGCTACGATCAGCATCTCTCGGGCGATCCCGACCGTCAGGCGATCTCGCGCGGGGCGCCGATCGACAAGATCATGGACCCCCACAGCATCGTCGCGCTGAAGATGAACGGCGGCGACATTCCGATCGAGCACGGCTACCCCGCGCGCATCGTCAATCCGGGCTGGCCCGGCTCGACCAGCCAGAAATGGCTCACCCGCATCTGGGTGCGCGACAGGGAGCATGACGGCCCCGGGATGACCGGGCTCAGCTATCGTGTGCCGCGGCATCCGGTCTCTCCGGGCACCGAAGTGGCCCATGAGGACATGATGGTGATGGGCTCGATGATCGTGAAATCCGCGATCACCGACCCGGTCGCCGGCACCGAGGTGCGGGCCGGTGTCCCCTTCGAGGTGCGCGGCCAGGCCTGGGCCGGCGACGATCATGTCACCGCGATGGAGACCTCGATCGACTTCGGCGCCACCTGGCAGCCGGCGACGGTGGAGGCGCCGCCCAACCGCTACAGCTGGCAGCGCTGGCGCGCCAGCATCACCGCACCGGCGGTGGGATACTACGAGGTCTGGGCACGCGCCACGGACAACCGCGGCCGCAGCCAGCCGATGGTCGTGCCGGGATGGAATCCGCGCGGCTATCTCAACAACGCCTGCCACCGGATCTTTGTGACGGCGACATGAGCAGACGCAGGATGACGAGAACGGGGCTCGGGGCGGCGTTGGCCGCCCCGGCCTTGGCGCTGTCACTGACCGGCGCGGCCCTCCCGCAGGCCGCGCTCGACATGGACAACCCGTGGTATCCCCTGCCCGAGGGCGAAGGCGTGATGGAGGTCTATTACGCCTGCAACGCCTGCCACTCGCTCCGCACCGTAACCAATGTGCGATACTCCCGCCGAGTCTGGGACGACCTGCTCGACTGGATGGTCGAAGAGCAGGGCATGCCGGAGTTCCTTCCCGACGAGCGCGAGATGGTCCTGGAGTATCTCGCCACCCATCTCGGCCCCGAATCGGACGGCGCACCGACGCGGCCGGAGATGGGTCTGCCGCCGCCGCGCGCCTCGTGGTAGGCACCGCCATCCGCGCAGCGCAATTGCCGCACGCCGCACCGCGAATGCCTTGCTTCCGGCGGCGACGGTGACCCTCGGCAAGGCCCGCATGCTACGTGCGCAGCTGACGTACCCGCCGCCCGCGCCGCGGAACGCGTAAAGCACGACCGGCGCATCCGTCGCAGCATCGCGCCGTCGCCGCCCGGCCCGCACGGTGGACGCCGCGCATCTGGCGGCCTAGCCTTCCGGCGACGAATCCCGTCTCGTGCAGGACAGTGCCATCATGACCGAGCCCGCCGCCGGCGCCTATCAGGTTCTGGCCCGCAAGTACCGCCCCGAGACCTTCGCCGACCTGATCGGGCAACAGGCGATGGTGCGCACGCTGGAGAACGCCTTCACCGCGGGACGCATCGCCCATGCCTTCGTGCTGACCGGCATTCGCGGCACCGGCAAGACCACCACCGCCCGCATCATCGCCAAGGGGCTCAACTGCATCGGTCCGGATGGCACGGGCGGGCCCACCACCACCCCCTGCGGCCTCTGCGAGCCCTGCCGGGCGATCAGCGAGGGGCGGCATGTCGATGTGCTGGAGATGGACGCGGCCAGCCGCACCGGTGTGGACGACATTCGCGAGATCATCGCGAGCGTCGCCTATCGCGCCGCCTCGGCGCGCTACAAGGTCTACATCATCGACGAGGTCCACATGCTCTCCACCAGCGCCTTCAACGCGCTGCTGAAGACGCTGGAGGAACCTCCACCGCATGTGAAGTTCCTCTTTGCCACTACGGAGATCCGCAAGGTCCCGGTAACGGTGCTGTCGCGCTGCCAGCGGTTCGACCTGCGTCGGATCGAACCCGAGGTGATGCTGTCGCATCTGGGCCGGATCGCTGCGGCCGAGGGGGCAGAGGTGGCGCCCGAGGCGCTGGCACTGATTACCCGCGCCGCCGAGGGTTCGGTACGCGATGCGCTGAGCCTGCTCGATCAGGCGATCAGCCACGGCGCCGGGGCGACGACGGCCGAGGCGGTTCGGGCGATGCTGGGGCTTTCGGACCGCGGCCGGGTGATGGATCTTTTCGAGATGGTCCTGCGTGGCGACTGCGCCGGAGCACTCGCCGAACTTGCCGCGCAATACGCCGATGGCGCCGACCCGATGGCGGTGATGCGCGATCTGGCCGAGGTCACGCATTGGGTGAGCGTGGTCAAGGTTACGCCGGCAGCGGCCGAGGACCCAACCGTGCCCCCGGAAGAGCGCGATCGCGGCCGGGACATGGCCGAGCGGCTGCCTATGCGGGTACTGAGCCGGATGTGGCAGATGCTGCTGAAGGCGCTGGAGGAGGTGGCCCTGGCGCCCAACGCGATCATGGCGGCCGAGATGGCGGTGATCCGGCTGACCCATGTCGCAGAGCTGCCCTCGCCCGAGGAACTGGTGCGCAAACTGTCGGCCAACCCGCCGGTCACCGCGCCGCAGACAGGCGGCGGCGGGGCCTCGACCGGCCCGCGCGCCGAGGCCGGAAACGCCCCGCAGTCGGTCGGGGGCGCTGCGCGCAGGGCGACGGCCAGCGGCGGCGCCACTGCCCCGTCGGCCCCACCCTCGGCCAGCGCCGCCCAGGCCCCGGCTCTGGCCGAATACGTCGATTTCGACCGGGTGGTGGAATTGATCCGGGCACGCCGCGACATGGCGCTGCTGCTCGAGGTGGAGCGCTGCCTCAGGCTCGCCCGCTACGCCCCGGGCCGGATCGAATTCGCCCCCACAGCCGACGCCGCGCCCGATCTCGCCGCCCGCCTCGCGCAGCGGCTTCAGGCATGGACCGGTCAGCGCTGGGCGGTCAGCGTCGTCGCATCGGGCGGCGCCCCCACAATCGCCGAAGCCCGCACCGCCGCAGAGTCCGCCTCCCGGGCCGCGGCGCTCGACAATCCGCTGGTGCAGGCAGTCTTTGCCGCCTTTCCACAGGCCGAGATCACCAGCGTGCGCAGCCGCCACGACGCCGAGGCCGAAGCCGCGCAAACCGCCCTGCCGGCCGCTGAGGAGCCCGACGACGCAGACGAAAACTGGGATCCGTTCGAGGACGGATGACCGGCACCACGGCACCGGGGTTGTGACGGGGCAGTGCGGAGCGTATCAGAGGGTGGACGACATGCCGGCGACGGCACGGACAGGGGAAATGCGATGCTGAAGGGAATGGGCGGCCTCGGGGGGCTCGGCGATCTGGGCAAGATGATGAAGGCGGCCCAGGACATGCAGGTCAAGATGACCGAGTTGCAGGAGCGGCTCGCGGCGGCCAGCGTCACGGGCGAGAGCGGTGCAGGTCTGGTCAAGGCCACCGCCACCGGCAAGGGCGAGCTGACCGCGCTGGACATCGATCCATCCATCTTCAATGCCGACGACAAGGAAGTGGTGGAGGATCTGATCCTCGCCGCCATCAAGGACGCGCAAAGCCGCGCTGCCGAGCACTCCCAGGCCGAGATGCGCAAGCTGACCGAAGGCATGGGGTTGCCGGCGGACATGAAGCTGCCCTTCTGATCCTGCCGGCGGCGCCGGCGATGGGCGAGGCCAGCCGCGAGATCGAGACATTGATCGAGCAGCTCGCACGGCTGCCGGGCCTCGGGCCGCGCTCGGCCCGCCGGCTTGTGCTGTCGCTCTTGCGCCGGCGCGGCCAGACCATGCTGCCGCTCGCCCAGGCACTGGAGCGGGTCGCACGGGAGGCGCGGGACTGCGCGATCTGCGGCAACATCTCCACCGGCGAGATCTGCGACATCTGCGCCGATCCCGCCCGCGCCACCGGCGAACTCTGCATCGTCGCCGACGTCGCCGACCTCTGGGCGCTGGAACGGGCCGGGGCCTTTCGCGGCCGGTATCATGTGCTCGGCGGCACGCTCTCGGCGCTGGACGAGATCGGGCCGGACGAGCTGCGCATCCCGGCCCTCGTCGAGCGTGTGGCCGCGGAAGGGGTGACGGAGGTGATCCTCGCGCTCGACGCCACCGTGGACGGCCAGACCACGGCCCACTACATCTCCGACGCGCTGGCGCCCAGCGGCGTGCAGGTGACCTCGCTTGCGCGGGGCGTGCCGATCGGCGGCGAACTGGACTATCTCGACGAGGGCACGCTGACCGCCGCGCTGCGGGCGCGCAGATCGGTCTGATCGCTCAGCCGCCGCTCGCAACGTGAAAGACGCAGCCGTCGCCCGGCAACTCCGGAGGAGTGCGGCAAAGGCCGCGGGCAACCCGCCAGGCGGCGAGCACCTTGGGCACGTAATCACGCGTCTCGGCGAAGGGCGGCACCCCGCCGTTGCGCTGCACCGCCCCTTCGCCCGCGTTGTAGCCGGCCAGCGCCATCACCGCATCGCCGTCGAAATTGCGCAGCAACCACGAAAGATAGGCAACGCCGCCACGGATATTCTGCGCCGCATCCTGCGCATCCTCGACGCCGAAGCGCGCCGCCGTGGCCGGCATAAGCTGCATCAGGCCCTGCGCGCCCTTCGGGCTGACCGCCTGCGGCCGACCGGCGGACTCGACCGAGATCACCGCCAGCACCAGCGCCGGCGACACGCCGCTGCCGACGCTTGCCCGCAATATCTCGGGGCCGTGGCGCGCGGCGATGTCCCGCAGGGTCTGCAGCCGCGGGGCCGGCACCGGCCGGCCCTGCGGCGCGGCATCGAGGGCGGCCAGCGCAGCAAGGAAGCGCCCGGCACCGGCTTCGCGCTGCGGCGGAACCAGATCCCAGAACCACGCAAGCGCCCCGGGGCCGTCGCTGCTGCCAGCGGGCGGCGTCGGGCTGACCGGCCGCGGCGGCAGGGTCGGCAGTGCCAGCAGCCGCGCCTGTTCCTCGGGATCGATCTGGACGGTGATTCGCGGCCCGCTGCCGCCCGCTGGCGGCAGGGACACCCGCCGAAAGGTGAAGTCGCGCTCGCTGCCGGGCGCGGGAACGGGGAGGAAAACTAGGGCCGCGGAGAGAATCACCCCGGCACCGACGATACGGCTGAAGATCATTTCGGGCTGCCCGGCCTCGGTTTTGCGTGAGATTGCCACCGGAACGCTGGCGTTTCCAGCGCGGATTGCCCGCGACCCGGATACCGGCCGGGAACAGTGGCCGCGAGGCCGCAGCACTGTCGCCACCGGACTGCATAAAGTAATTTCAATTCAGTATATTAACCGAACGTCGAAGAAAGTTACCCGCTTCAAAATTGCACGACGGGCGCCCCACTCCCGCCACGATTCGGCGGCCATATGCACCCATGCCGAGCCGGAAAGCAGGCCAGGAAGAGGGCGGCCATACAGCAGACCGGAGCGGCGGAGCAAACGGGTGACACCCTCAACGCATGGAGAAAGACATGAAACTCAAGAACCTTTTCGTTCGCTTCCGCAAGGATGAAGATGGCGCCGTGACCGTCGACTGGGTCGTGCTGACCGCGGGCGTCGTCGCCGTGGCGATCGTGATCGCCGGCTTCCTGGGCACGCAGCTGACGAACATCACCGGCGACATCACCGAAGCGCTGGGCGAGAACACCGTCGACCAGTTCACGCCGGAAAGCGGAGACGGCACCTGATCGGCGGACACCGCACGCACGGGATCGACTGGCGGCGGCGGGGCGCGCACAGCCCCGCCCCTGCTCCAGGGGTCACGCCAATTGCCGGCGTGACCCCTTAATTTCGCGACCATGGCATGGCTCTCTGAGGGGCCGGCGTCACGCCGGAGAGCGGCTGCCTGGCCGAACGCGGACCCTGCGCACCAATGGGCTGCAAGAATGATGGGAGCCCCGAGATGAAACGCCTTTTCAGATCCTTTTTTGAACGCACCGATGGCGCCATAACCGTTGACTGGGTGGTGCTGACGGCGGGCGTCGTGGCGGTGGCGATATTCGTGCTGTCGCCCTATGGCCTCGCTCCGCTGAAGCTGGGTGAGGACGTCGCCAACGAATTGGGCACGGTCACCGAGCGCTTTTTCACAGACGCGGACTGACCGGCGACAGCGCCACCGGAAGGCGCATCGCGGTCCCGCCGGACAGCCGATACGCGGCCGCCAAAATGGCGGCCCGTTTCCATGAAATGGCCTGATTTCACGGCCAGCCTGACAATGTGGGAAGGGGTGCGAGGCCGTCGGGCCCTCGCATGCCGTAATGAACAGGTCAAACGCGAGGTGGGGCCATGCGGATCGTCTTCTTTCTTGTTCTTGTTCTCGGCCTGGGGATGGCAGGCAGCGCCGTTTACATGGCCCAGGGCTATTTCGCGCAGACGCAACGCGAACTTGCCGCGGCACGCCAGGCGGCGTCGCAGGTGATCGACACCACGCCGGTCTATACGGCCCGCCGCGCGATGCGCTTCGGAGAGCGCCTGCGCGAGGAGGATGTGGTCGCGATTCAGTGGCCCAGCAACGCGCTGCCGCCCGCGGCGATCACCGACCGGGAAGACCTGTTCGCCGCCGGCAGGGCGCCGCGTGCCGTGCTGCGGGCGCTGGAACCGGGCGAGCCCCTGATGCCGGTGAAGTTGACGCAACCCGGACAGGATGCAGGCATTGTCGCCGTGCTGACGCCGGGCAACCGCGCCTTCACCATCGACGTGAACGTCTCCACCGGGGTCTCGGGCTTCCTGCGACCGGGCGACCGGGTGGATGTCTACTGGACCGGACGCATCGACGGCAGCGAAGTCACCCGGCTGATGGAAACCAGCGTCAAGGTGATCGCGGTGGATCAGAGCGCGGATCAGGACCGCGAGAACATCACCCAGCGCGCCCGCAACGTCACTGTCGAGGCGACGTCTCAGCAGGTCGCTGCGCTGGCGCTGGCGCAGGCCACCGGGCGGCTGTCGCTGGCGCTCGTCGGGCTGGCCGACGACTCGCTGAGCGAGCTGGTGGAGGTGAACCGGCGCACGCTGTTCGGCATCGAACCCGAGGCCCCCGCCCCGGTGGTCGAGCCCGAGCAGGTCTGCACCGTGCGCACCCGCCGCGGCGGCGAGGTGGTCACGATCCCGATCCCCTGCACCAACTGATCCGCGCGCCGGCCGCGGCGCATGCGGCACCAGATCCGGTGGGCGGCCTGGCCGCCCGCCCCATGCGTTGCGGCTGTTGCCGGTTATCCACATCAGCCCACAAGCGCAAATGCTTGATTCTTGCCTCAAATGGGCAAGTCGGGCATGGTGCGTCGAGAATGCGGGCACAAGACCCTGCACCGACGTGATCACGAGAGGCAGGTCACATGAAAGTCAAGACGCTCCTTCGAGCGGGTATTCTCGGCCTGAGTCTGGTCGGACTGTCCGCCCCGCCCCTCGCGGCGGAACTTCTTCGCATCCAGAACGGCGGCCCGGTGACGGCGCTGAACGTGCCAATGAACCGGGCGGTGATCGTCGAGAGCGATCAGCCGTTTGCCGAGCTCTCGATCGCGAACCCCGGCATTGCCGACATCTCCACGCTGTCCGATCGGGCGATCTACGTGCTGGGCAAGACCCCCGGCCGCACGACACTGACGATCCTCGGCCCCGACGCCCAGCTTATCGCCAATGTCGACGTGCAGGTGACCCCGGATGTTGCCGAGTTCCGCGAACGGCTTCGGCAGATCCTGCCGGGCGAGCCGATCGAGGTGCGCACGGCCAATGACGGCCTCGTGCTCTCGGGCATCGTCTCGAGCAGCCAGGTGGTCGACAGGGCCATGGAGCTCGCCGGCCGCTATGCGCCCGAGCGGGTGTCGAACCTGATGTCGGTGGGTGGGTCGCAGCAGGTGATGCTGAAGGTCCGCTTCGCCGAGATGAGCCGGTCGGTCAGCAAGGATCTCGGCGCGCGCTTCAATGCCGATGCACAAAGCGGCAGCCGCACCCTGCTGGAGGCCGTTGGCGGCAGCGTTCTGGGGGGTGCCGCCGGCAGCTTCGGGGTGACCTTCCTCGGCGGCAACCTGCAGTTTTCGGTCTTCCTCGAGGCCCTGGAGGCGCGCGGTCTGGCCCGCACCCTTGCCGAACCGAATCTCGTGGCCCTGACCGGGCAGGAGGCGAAGTTCCTCGCCGGTGGCGAATTCCCGATCCCCATCCTCGACGAGGAAGGCCGTCTCGTCGTCAGTTACAAGCCCTTCGGCGTGGAACTGAACTTCACGCCCTGGGTGTTGAGCGACGGCGTGATCAACCTCGCCCTCAACGCGGCCGTCAGCGGCATCGACCCCACCGTGACGGTGCCGGGGCCGTTCCCGTTCAATGCCTTCAACCGGCGCGAGACCTCCACCACCGTGGAATTGCGCGACGGCGAAAGCTTCGCCATAGCCGGCCTCCTGCAGGACGATTTCCGCAGCCTGTCCAACCAGGTGCCCTGGATCGGCGACATTCCGATCATCGGCGCGCTGTTCCGCAGCTCGGAATACCGCCGCGAGCAGTCCGAACTGGTGATCGTGATAACGGCGCATCTGGTTTCGCCAACCCGGGGCGAAGCGCTGGCCCTGCCCACCGACCGGGTGCGACTGCCCACGGAATCGGATCTCTTCCTGTTCGGCCGGACGGAGGGGCGGCCGGTGCCGCAGGCCGGCGCGGTCGGCGAGGTGGCTCGACAGGGCTTCTCCGGCTCCTTCGGCTATGTGATGGATTAAGGGAGGGTACGGCGTGAAACGTCATCTGATCCTTGGCATAGCCGCCTTCGGACTTGCCGCCTGCGACCCGACCGGCTTCGTGACCGACGAGGCCGGACGGCAGATCGACCCGGGCAATTTCGGCAATGCCTCGATGAACAACATGCTTGTGCAGACCGGCCAGCGCAGCTTTGCCATTGCGCTGGGCGAACGCTTTGCGGCCGAGGTTCCGGACACGATCAACTTCGAGTTCGACAGTGCCGTCCTGGACGCCGAGGCCCGCGCGATCCTCGACCGTCAGGCGGACTGGATCCGGCAGTTCCCTGAAGTACGCTTCCGGGTCTACGGGCACACCGATCTCGTCGGCAGCGCAGCCTACAACCAGCGGCTGGGACAGCGTCGGGCGAATGCGGCGCTGAACTATCTGGTCAGCCGCGGCGTGTCGCGATCGCGGCTTGAAGCGCTGGTGTCGTTCGGTCAGACGCGCCCCGTCATCGTCACCGAGGCGCCCGAGCGTCGCAATCGCCGCACCGTGACCGAGGTCTCCGGCTTCGTAGAGCGGCATCCGACGGTGCTGGACGGTCAGTATGCCCGGATCGTGCAGCGCGAATACGTCGCGAGTGGCACCAGGCCGCTGCCGCCGGTCTCCACCATCCGGCAGTCGTTCTGAGCCACCAAGCGGCAAAGCGCTGCCCGTGACAAAGGGGCCGGTCCGGCAGGACCGGCCCCTTTGCTTGCCATCCAGCGACGGGTTGCCGCCAGCGCCTCTTAACCGAGCGTAAGGACCGAACAATTACGGAGATTTGGCCGCAATGTCGCCCAAGTTGCCTTCGATCTTCAGCACGCACGAGAGGGCGGCGAACCGTCGAATCGTGCCGCCGCGTCCGGTCGAGGCCGGGCTTCGGTGGCCTCGCCCGCGGTTCGCCAGCAGCGCTGCGAGCGGAGGTTGAACGGGCGGCGCCAGAAAGGCACCGCGGCACCCGTGAAAGGATGCGACAAAGATGACGAGCATGCCAGCCCTGAAGCCCGAGGCCGCGCCGATCCTCGCCTGCACGGTCTCGCGCGACGTCCAGAACTTCGATCTGCTGATCGAGGACATGGAAGCGGAACTCGGCGAGAGCTGGGGCGATCTGACATTTGCCGATGCACTGCTGTTCCTTCGGCAGCCGGACGCACAGGCGCTGGAGTTCGTCGCCATCGCGATGGATGACGAAGACGATCCCAGCCTGCCGCTGATCCGCGAACTGATCCAGACGGCGAAGTCCCAGCAGATCCGGGTCATCCTGATCGCCGAAGAACTGAGCCCGATGATGCTGCACCAGTTGCTGCGGCTTGGAGCGGATGATTTCGTGCCCTACCCCCTGCCCGAGGGTGCCCTTCGCGAGGCGGTCGCACGGTTGCGCAAGCCGGTGGCGGTATCCCCGGTCCCGCCGGTCGAGGCGCCACCGGCGGCGGTGCCAGGGGGTGGCGGGCGCGATGGCGCCGTTCTTCCGGTGCATGGCCTTGCCGGTGGCGTGGGCTCGACGACCTTCGCCGTGAACCTCGCCTGGGAACTGGCCACGATCGACCGAAAGGCGCCCGCGTCGGTCTGCCTGCTCGATCTCGACCTGCAGTTCGGAAGTTGCGCCACACATCTGGACCTGCCGCGGCGCGAGGCGGTCTACGAGTTGCTGTCGAACACCGCAATGATGGACCGCGACGCATTCCTGCAGGCTCTGCTTCCGTTCAACGACAGGCTCAAGGTTTTGACTGCACCGGCGGACATCCTGCCGCTCGATCTGGTCACCCCCGAGGATATCGGCAGGATTCTGGACATGGCGCGCAGCAATTTCGACTATGTCGTCATCGACATGCCCTCGACCGTCGTGCAATGGACCGAAACGGTAATGAGCCAGGCGCATGTATATTTCGCCTTGCTCGAACTGGACATGCGCTCGGCGCAGAACGCGCTCAGGCTGATCCGGGCAATGAAGGCCGAGGATCTGCCGATCGAGAAGATGCGCTATGCGCTGAACCGTGCGCCGGGCTTCACCGATCTGTCGGGCAAGGGCCGCGCCAAGCGGCTGGCCGAGAGCCTCGACATCGACATCGAACTGTGGCTGCCGGACGGGCAGAAACCGGTCACCCAAGCCAACGATCACGGCCTGCCGCTTGCCGAGACGGCCGCCAAGAACCCGCTGCGCAAGGAGCTGCAGAAGCTCGCGAAGTCGCTGCATCAGATCAACCAGACCGCGGCTGCGACCGGCTGAAGCCGCGCACCGCCCGGAAGGGCAAGGGTATTCCATGTTCGCACGTTTCCGCAAACCGAACGAGACCGCGGCGCAATCGCCGGCCGTCGCCCGCGAAGGTGCTCCGAAGACTGCGCCGGTCGGCGCCGCCACCGCCCCACTCGGCCCCGAGACCGCCGCGCCAGCCCCGTCCAGGCCGGTCCGCAGCAGCCCGCAGAAGCCGGCGGCCGAGGCCGTCGCCACCGACAAGGAAAAGAAACGCAAGGCCCGACTGGGCGAGATCAAGGTGGAGCTGCACAGACGGCTGCTGGAAAACCTCAACCTCTCCGCATTGGAGCACGCGAGCGAAGCCGATCTGCGCGCTGAAATCGCCGCCATTTCTTCCGAGGCGCTTGGCGAGATGGGCGTGGTGCTCAACAAGGACGAGCGCCAGACCCTGAACCAGGAACTCTATTTCGAAGTGATGGGCCTAGGCCCGCTGGAACCGCTGCTGAAGGACGATACGGTCAACGACATCCTCGTCAACGGGCCCTATCGGATCTTCGTCGAACGCTCGGGCAGGCTTGAACTCAGCGACATTACCTTCAAGGACGAACGCCACCTGCTGCGGATCATCGACAAGATCGTCTCGGCGGTGGGCCGGCGGGTGGACGAATCGAACCCCTATGTGGACGCCCGCCTCGCCGACGGATCGCGTTTCAACGCGATGGTGCCGCCGGTGGCGGTGGACGGCAGCCTCGTCTCGATCCGCAAGTTCAAGAAGGACAAGCTGGGCATCACCGACCTCGTGCGCTTCGGCGCCTTCAGCGAGGAGATGGCGATGTACCTTGAAGCCGCGGTGGCAACGCGGCTGAACGTCATCGTCTCGGGCGGCACCGGTTCGGGCAAGACCACCACGCTGAACGCGCTCTCATCCTTCATCGACAATTCCGAACGCATCCTGACCATCGAGGACACCGCCGAACTGCAACTGCAGCAGACCCATGTCGGCAGGATGGAGAGCCGCCCGCCCAATGTCGAGGGCAAGGGCGCAGTGACCCAGCGCGACTGTCTCAGAAACGCGCTGCGGATGCGCCCAGACCGCATCATCGTGGGCGAGACCCGCGGCGAGGAAGTCATCGACATGCTGCAGGCTATGAACACCGGCCACGATGGCTCGATGACCACGATCCACGCCAACAGCGCCCGCGACGCCGTCAGCCGGCTGGAGAACATGGTGGCGATGGCCGGCATCGAGATGCCGCTGCGTGCGGTGCGCAGCCAGATCGCCAGCGCCGTCAACCTGATCGTTCAGGCAAGCCGGCTGCAGGACGGCAGCCGCCGCATGGTGTCGATCACCGAGGTCACCGGGATGGAGGGCGAAGTGATCACCATGCAGGAGATCTTCCGCTACGAGCGGCTGGGGCTGAACCCGGACGGATCGATCATCGGCCGGTTCACCGCTGCCGGCATGCGGTCTTACTACGCCGAGCGTTTCAAGCAATGGGGCTACGACCTGCCCTCGTCGATCTACGAACCCGCCGGGAGGTGATCCGTGGAAATCAGCGTTGCGCCGATCATCTACATCCTGATCTTCGTGGGCGTGCTCGTCCTCGTCGAAGGGGTCTATCTGACCGTCTTCGGCAAGTCGATCAGCCTCAACAACAAGGTCAACCGCCGCCTTGAACTGCTCGAGAAGGGCAACAGCCGCGAGGAGGTTCTGGAACAACTCCGCAAGGAGATGAGCCAGCACATCCGCTCGCAGGGGATCCCGCTCTACTCCCTGCTGGCAGAGAAGGCGCAGAAGGCCAACATCGCCTTCTCGCCGATGCAGTTGGTGGTGATGATGGTGGTGCTGGCTGCCATCGCCTTCGCCGGGCTGACGATTGGCACCGAGGCCGCCCTCGGTATCCGGGCGCTGGTGGCGGTGGGCATGGGCGTGGGCGGAGTCTATGTCTGGGTCAACGGCAAGGCCAACAAGCGCATGTCGCTGATCGAGGAACAGTTGCCCGACGCGATCGAACTGATGGTCCGCAGCCTGAGGGTCGGCCACCCGTTCTCCTCGGCCGTCGGCATCGTCGCCAAGGAGGTCGCGGATCCGCTCGGATCGGAATTCGGGGTGATCGCGGACGAGGCCGCCTATGGCAAGGACATGGGCGAGGCGCTGAAGGCGATGGCGGAACGGATCGGCATTCAGGATCTGCGCTTCCTCGCGGTGGCGGTGACCATCCAGCAGACTTCGGGCGGCAACCTCGCCGATATCCTGCACGGGCTGAGCAAGGTCATCCGGGCGCGTTTCAAGCTCTTTCGCCGCGTGCGGGCCATCACCGCGGAGGCGAAATGGTCCGGCATGTTCCTCTCGGGCTTTCCCATTGTCGCACTGCTGCTGATCAACATCATGCAGCCCGATTACTATGAGGACGTGCAGGACACCCCGGCCTTCATTCCCGCCGCGCTGGTGGTCTACGGCTTCCTCGTTGCCAACGTCCTCTACATGCGGGCTATGGTGAACATCCGGGTCTGACGCCGGCGCGCCGATCCCGCGCGCCGCAATATCGAAAGGGGGCGTCATGCCGTTTCTGGAACCCTTCAATGAGGTCCTGGTGGAGATGCTGGGGCCGCTAGGCCCGCTGATCGCGGTGGGGGCGCTCGGGCTGCTCCTGATCCTGATCGTCCTGCTCGCCCTTCCCAAGGGCCGTGACGACCCGCTCGACAAGCTCAAGCGCGACGCCGGTGGACGGACGGCACGCGGGCCCGAAGCCGGGCGGACGCTGCGTCAGCGTGATGGCGGCTCCCCCAAGCTCGACCGGTTTGCCAACTTCCTGGAACCGAAGGACGAAAAGGAACTGAGCTCGGCCCGGCTGAAGATGCTGCAGGCGGGATACCCCTCGAAATCGGCAGTGCGCACCTTCCACGCGGTGCAGTTCGGGCTGGCGATGAGCCTCCTCGTCGTCGGCGTGCTGATGGCCCTGGTGAACAGCGTCAACAACGAAATCGCGCCGCATATTCTCGCGGTCTACATGGTCGGCCCGGCCTTTGTGGGGTATTATCTTCCGAAATACTGGATCGAGCGGCGTCGCACCGCCCGCCAGCAGGAGATCACCGAGGGGTTTCCGGATGCGCTGGACTTGATGCTTGTCTGCGTCGAGGCCGGCCAGTCGCTCGACCAGTCGATCCTGCGGGTGGCGAGGGAGATGCGGACAGGCTACCCCGCCCTTTCGGAGGAGTTCGAAATGGTCAGCCACGAGGTCAAGGCCGGCAAGGAGCGGGTCGCGGTGCTGAAGGACATGTCCGAGCGCTGCGGCGTACAGGATGTGCAATCCTTCGTCACCGTGCTGGTGCAGTCGGCGACCTTCGGCACCTCGATCGCCGATGCGCTGCGCGTCTATGCCGCCGAGATGCGCGACAAGCGCGTGATGCGGGCCGAGGAAAAGGCCAACGTGCTGCCGACCAAGTTGACGCTGGGCACGATGATGCTGACGGTGCCGCCGTTGATGATCATTCTTGTGGGGCCTTCGGTCTATGGCATCTTCACCTCGCTGGGCGGCGGCGTCCTTTCGCCGTGACCCCTTCGTCCGGCGCTGCAAGCTGACGGATGCGGCGCTGGCACTGGGCTGTGCGCTGCTGCTCGCAGGCTGTGCGGAACGGCCCGGGCCGCTGGCCGGCCCCGCCGGCCTCGGCCCGGTGCCGGCCGGCACGCCCGCGGTGACCGAAGCCGTGGACGGGCTCGAAGTCGGCCATCGCCTCATGGCGGCGGGCGAATACGAACTGGCCCTGCGCGCCTATCTGCGTGGTGCGAGCGAACAGGGCGCGACGGTCGATGTTCTCTCGGCACTGGGCTCTGTCAATCTGCGCCTGGGGCGACTTGGCCAGTCCGAACAACTGCTGCGCCGCGCCATCGAGGTGGACGAAACCTTCGTGCCGGCCTGGAACAACCTCGGCGTCGTGCTGATGGAAACCCGTCGCCACGGCGAGGCCCGCCGCGTGTTCCAGACCGCCTTCGCGCTGGACAGTGGCCGATCGGTCGAGATCCGCGAAAACCTGCGCCTCGCTATCGCAAAGACCGAGGATCCGGGGTATGTTGCGGAAAACGATAACAACCTGAGGCTGGTGCGGCGAGGCCAGGGGCGGTTCCTGCTCCTTTCCACACCGTTGTGACGAGCAGAAAGGGACGCATCATGCGCCATCCCGTCCTTGCGGCCCTGTGCCTTGTCGGCACGGGCCTCCTTACGGCCTGCGGCAATGGCAACGCCGACGCCAGCCGCGCGCTGCAGAGCATCGACCTGATCGATGAAACCAACCTGAACGACCTGATGATGACCACTGCGGAGCCGGCCGAAGCTGTGGCACATTTCCGCCGCGGCCTCGCCGAACGGCCTGGGCGGATCGACCTGAAGCGCGGCCTCGCCGGATCGCTGATCCGGGCCGGGCAGGCGAGCGAGGCGGTCGGCCACTGGCGCGAGATCGTCTCCCATCCCGAGGCCACCAACGAGGACCGCGTGGCGCTCGCCGATGCGCTGATACGCACGAACGACTGGGACGGCGCGGCGGCCATGCTGAACACGATCCCGCCAACCTTCGAGACCTTCAACCGTTACCGTCTGGAGGCGATGGTGGCGGACTCCAACCGTCAGTGGCAGAAGGCCGACAGCTTCTATGAAACCGCTGTGGGGCTGACCACGCGACCGGCCAGCGTGCTCAACAACTGGGGCTATTCCAAGCTCACGCGGGGCGATCCCGACGCGGCGGAACGGCTGTTCATGGAGGCGCTGACCTACGACCCCAACCTGTTTGCCGCCAAGAACAACGCCGCGATGGCACGCGGAGCGCGGCGCAACTACTCGCTGCCTCTGGTGGCGATGACCCAAGTCGAACGCGCGCAACTTCTGCACACGCTGGCAATGACCGCGATCAAGCAGAACGACGTGACCACCGGCCGCAGCCTGCTTCAGGAGGCCATCGAGAGCCATCCGCAGCACTTCGAGGTGGCCGTGCGGGCGCTGCGCGCGCTCGAGGCGGCGGGCGCGGGCTGACAACGGGAAACACATGCGGGGAGGGATATGATGCTCATGCTTCCGGCCAGTGCGGCATGGTGGTTTCTGCCGGTGGCAGCGCCTGTGGCGCTGTGGGTCATCTGGTCCGACATGCGGGCGATGCGCATTCCCAACGTCGCGGTGGTAACGCTGATGGCGGCTTATGCCCTGATCGGACCGCTGGCCCTGCCGCTGGAAGACTGGGGGATCGGCTGGGCGCAGTTCGCGTTGGTGCTCGCGGTCGGTTTCGTTCTCAATCTCGCCGGTGCTGTCGGCGCAGGCGACGCCAAGTTCGCGGCCGCCATGGCGCCATTCGTCGCGCTCGCTGATGTCGCGGTGTTCCTGTTGCTCTTCTCGCTGGTGCTGCTGGCCGCCTTCGCCACCCATCGCGGGGTGCGCGCGGTCCCTGCCCTGCGCGGCCTCACGCCCGAATGGCGCTCCTGGCAGCGCCACGATTTTCCCATGGGGTTCGCCCTCGGCGGTGCGTTGCTGCTCTATCTCCTCCTTGCGGCTGGAACGGGGCGTTGACAGCAACGGCTTCCATAGTTTCGCCATGACCCACCTGTAAGGCGATCCGAAACGACGGAGAGCCCGCGATGAATGTCCAGACCCCTCCGGCCGAAGCCACCGTGCACCGGCCATCGGTGACCTCACCGCCAAACCCCCGCAGCATGGCCGACCTCGGCCTCGGCCCGGTGATGCTGCGCGACCTTCTGATCAAGACGATGTTCCGCATGACCGTCGATCAGGTCAGCGACATCGCGCGGGTCTGCGGCGTCAGCGTGCCGATCGCGCAGGAGCTGGTGGACATCGCCCGCAGCCAGCTGCTGGTCGAGGCGACCGGCACTCTGCACGCAAGCTCGCGCGGAGAGATGGCCTATCAGCTTACGGACTCGGGCAAGGCGCGCGCACAGGACGCGCTTGCCCAGTCTGAATACTATGGCGCGGTGCCGGTGCCGCTGCCGCAGTACTCCGAGCAGGTGGAGCGGCAGTCGGTGCGCAACATGCAGCTGACCCGCGACGCGCTGATGGCGGCGATGGGCGATCTGGTGCTCCCGCCCGACCTGATGGACCATCTCGGCCCGGCCGTGGGCGCGGGCCGGTCGATCCTGCTCTATGGTCCGCCCGGAAACGGGAAATCCTCGATCTCGAACGGCATCCGCGATGCCATGGGGGATCGCATCTATGTGCCCCGCGCGGTCGAGCATTCGGGCCAGATCATCACCGTCTACGACCCCATCGTGCATTCCAAGGCCCAGGCGCTGGTGGACGATCCAACCTGCCTGCGCCGCAGCTCGAACCGCTTCGATCCACGCTATGTGCTGTGTGAACGGCCCACCGTCATCACCGGTGGCGAGTTGACGCTGTCGATGCTCGATCTCACCTACAACCCGGTGGCGCG
>SLBI01000388.1 GCA_007126375.1 Paracoccaceae bacterium | reverse complement strand
CTCGATCGGGTCGAAGGCGTCATCATCGCCCAGTAGCGCAGGCATGGCGGTCGCTGTAGTCTCGGTCATGGCGTTCGGGCCGCGCCTCGAACCGGTGGCGGCTTGCGGCCCTCACTCTCCCCGGCGGTGCCAGCCGCCGGTTGGCTGCTTGCAAGTCATCCGGAGATTACGCCGACCTCAAATTTCCACCATGGCCGGCCACCAGCCGCGCGCAGCATGAACCAATCCCAAGCGGCAATCACGCTGACAAGCATCGGGCGGAGCGTCGCTGGATCGCGCCGTCATGTCACCGGCAGAGAAGCCCGCTCTCCCCGCCGCAAGGTAAGCACTGCGTCCAACGTGACATCCACATGCCGTGCGGCGAGCCCGCCGGCTGCCGGGCTCATGCGCGCCGCGCAGTCCTGCGCCACGTGATGCCCAGCGCCCGGCATCCCGTGGCGAACAGTGCCACCCCCGATACCGCCGCCGCCGTGACTGTCCCCGGCGGAGCCAGCGGTGCCCAGAGGAGGGCCGCCAGCCCCGCCGCCACCAGCCCGACGCCCAGCAGGGTCACCGCGGCACCGCCCGGAAGCGGGGCGCCACGCCCCCTTTCCAGCCGGCCCATCGCCGCCACGATCCCCGCCAGCACCAGCGCCGCGGCGCCCAGCCAGACCGGCCGCAGCAGCCAGTACCGCAGGTCCACCGCGTCGCTCAGTGGCAGCCAGCCGGCCGGCACCGCCACATTGACCGCCACCACCAGCGCCATCTGGTGCCACAGGAACAGCGTCATGAGCCGCGCCCCCGCCAGCGCCACCGCCGCCCAGACGATTGGACGGGCCAACCACCGCTCGGCCGGGGCGCGCAGGCTGAGCGCGAGCCCCGTTTGCACCCCCGCCAGCGCCAGCAGTGCCACCGTGGGCGGGGCTGCATTGTTGGGCGCCAGCGTGCCGGCGACCGGAACCATGCTGAGCGGCCAGCCCAGCGCCCCGATCAAGACCGCGAGCGTCCCCACTCCCGCCGCCGCAAGGCCGAACTGGCCTAGCGGTCGCGCCGGCAGCCGGCCATCGATCCACATGTGGCCAAGCTGGTGCACCGCGCCCCAGACCAGCACGAAATTCGGCAGCCCCACCAGCGGCTGGGTGCCCGCCACCGGCCCGACCCCGCTCAACCGCAGCAGATCCACCCCCAGCGCCAACCCCGCCGCGACGGCGATCAGCGCCGGGCTGTGGCCGCGCGCATGCATCGCGGCACTCCACGGCGTCAGCGCGGTCACCGCCAGATAGGCCGCGAGGAACCACAGCGGGATCAGCGCGATCCAGGGATCGAGGATCGCCCGGCCCGGCGCTAGCACCTCCGCCCCCAGCCCCAGCGCCGCGACGCCCAGCACCAACGGCACCGCCGGAGTCAGGAGCCGCTGGGCGCGGCCGCGCAGCCACTCCGTGGCCCCGCGCCCCTCGGCCCTTGCCCGGCGCCAGCTGCGCAGGTTGACCACGCCGCCCACCAGAAAGAACAGCGGCATCACCTGAAACAGCGGCGTCGCGGCCTGCCAGCCGGGCTGCAACGCCAGCAGGTAGTGCGCCTCGGCTGCGCCGTCCGGTGCGATCACTACCCGCACCAGCCAATGCCCCAGCACCACCAGCAACAGGGCCGCGACCCGAAGGAAATCCAGATACCGGTCCCGGTCCGCGGGGGTCCGCGCCGCCAGCCGCCTTGCCAGGTGCAGCATCCGCTTCATGGACCCTCCGCGCCGGCAGCCTCAGACCCAGGCGCGCGCGGGCGCGCCGGCCGCAAGATGGAGTGGATGGCGCGGTTTGCCGCCCGCCGTCAGGCGGAGGTGCCACAGCGGCCGGCACCCCAGCAGCCGGCGGACCTCTCCGTCGCGGCCCGCCAGACCGCCGCGCACGTCCCAGTCGCACAGGGTGCGCACGCCCCAGCGCGCCGCCTGCCCGATGGCCGCGTCATTCTCCGGCCCCACCGGATCGGGCACGCGGCCCAACGCGCGGGGGTCAGTGGCCCGCCAGGCGATCCGGTTGACCACACGCAGCGCCCCGAATCCCAGCCCGCGTGCCCGCGCCATGCAGCGCGCCAGCGTCGCGTCCCCGGCGATGTGAGCGTCGGTGGAGGGGTTGAGCAGCAATAACACCAGCCACGGCCCCGTCCCCGGCCCAGAGCGCCGCCCCAGCGGATGGCGCCAGCGACCAAAGGGCGACGCCTCTGACCAGGCGCTGCGGTCACGTGGACCGTGGCGGCGCTGTGCCATGCGCCGCAGCCGGAGGGGCGCGCAGGGAGCTGCGGGCGCAAACGAGGCGGGCAGGGCCGGCGCAGAAGCGCTCACCTCTCGGTCACCGGCTCCAGCCGGCCGACGATGGCGCCGCCGTCGATGACGAACTCGGTGCCGGTGGTGTAGGTCGCCTCGCACAGCAGGAAGCGGGTCATCGTCGCCACCTCCTCGGGCTCGCCGAAGCGCGGCAGCGGCTGGGTCTCGGCCATCTCGCGCGGCAGGTCGTCGGTCATGGGGGTGCGGATCGGGCCGGGGTGAAGCGATACCACCCGGATCCCGTCGCGCGCCAGATCCAGCGCCGCGGCCTTGGTCAGCCCCCGCACCGCCCATTTGCTGGCGACATAGGCCGCAATGCCCGTATAGCCCTGCATTCCCGCAGTCGATGAGTTGTTGACAATGGCGCCTCCGCCCGCCCGCCGGATCGCCGGCGCACAAGTTCGGATGCCGAGGAACACGCCCGGCACGTTGATGTCCTGCACCCGGCGGAAATCCGCCTCCGTACAGTCGGCCACCGTCCCGAAGGACAGAACGCCCGCGTTGTTGAACAGCGCGTTCAGCTTGCCGAACGCCTCCTCCGCCGCGGCGACCGCACCCTGCCAGCCGGTCGCATCGGTGACGTCGAGATGGCGGTATTGCACACGGGGACCCAGCTGCGCGGCCAGCGCGGCGCCCTCCTCGTCCAGCACGTCGGTGATCATCACCCGCGCGCCGCCTTCGGCCAGAAGCCGGGCCGTCGCGCCGCCGATGCCCCGCGCGCCGCCGGTGATGAGGACGGCCAGTTCATCAACCTTCATCGTCCCCTCCCTGAGGCCTGCGGTCCCGATCATGCCCGTTCCAGCCCGGAATTGCACGCATCCCCCCCCAAGAGGCCCGAGGAGAACAGCCAATGGCACGCGCCGGTTCGACGCCCCGGTGGCAGGGTGGGCGCTGCCAGTTTCCCAACGAAGACTGGCACATCGCACGCAAGGGTCGGCTGGTACGGCACCGGGAACCAGTCCTTCCCGGCGCCCGCGGCGATTCGCCTGCCACCGGCCAACCATGCCCCGGCGCGACCGGTGATCAGCCCGTCGTGGCCCTGCGATGCGCCGGCATGACCAGCAACGCCAGCCCGAGCGCCGCACCAAAGAGCAACAGAGTCCCGGTCAGATCTTCCATCAGCTCGGGTCGCGGCGCCAGGGCTCCGGCCAGGGCCACCATGACGGCGCCGCCCAGCAGCTTCAGCGCTCGGCCATGATCCTCGCCCATCCGGCCGAGGCTCATGCCGGTGACCGCGATCGCGAAGATCGCCGGCTCGACGCTCGGATGGTCCAAGACATAGACTGCCAGAAGCCCCGCGAAACCCGCTCTGCCGACATCGCGCCCGGCGAGTATGCCCGACCAGACCACCGGAAGCGGACTGCGTGGTGCGAGGGTATCACCGCTCCGGCGGCACTGTCACGGGATCGCCGGCCCGTCCGGATGCGCCGGTGACCGGCCGCTCGGCAACCGGGACGGGTCACGCGGACCGATCCGCCGGGCACGGTGTCACCCCGCCATGTGTTTCAGCCAGCGGGCGAGATACAGACCGGCGGTGAGGATCGTCAGCGCGACGATCAGGATCGCAAGGAAGCCGTCGAGCCGGTCGAGATCCAGACCGAAGGTCAGGCCCCCGAGCACCAGGGCAGCAAGGACGATCTGCAGCCCGGTGTTCACCTTGCCGATGAAGAGCGGCTTCACGGCCATCGGCCGCGCCATGACAGAGGACACCATGAAGGCCATAACGATCATGATGTCGCGGGAGACGACGGCGATGGCGAGCCAGGCGGGGATGACCTCGACGATCGCGAGGGTGACGTAGATCGTGACGAGGAGCGCCTTGTCGGCAAGCGGGTCGATCACCGCACCGAGGGCGCTGCGCATGTCGAACCGGCGCGCGACGAAGCCGTCGAGGCCGTCGGAGATGCCGGCGATCACGAACAGCGCCAAGGCCCACCCCCATTCTTCCTGCAGGATCATCAGGATCACGACCGGCACCAGAACGAGGCGGAAGACGGTGATCAGGTTCGGTATGGTCATGCGCCCTCGCGTGCCCGCGCCGGTCCGGACTGGCGTGGTGCTCAGTGTTATCCTGCCGGCATTCCCCGGCGCGAGCCCGATGGCAAACGGCAGGGCCACGGGGTTGCGGGCATCGCGCGGTGCAATATCAGTGATGCCGATCCCGCGCATGGCGCCTCGGGAGGCGTCCAAGGCCCACCTGGAGGCGCAGAGCCACAAGTGCCATCATCGTCTCCCTTGCCTGTGCTCACCCGCGTCAAGGGCAGACGCGCCCTATCTCGCCTAAGACTTCGCAGATTTCCCGCTTTGCCGATCATCGTCGCGCGCCGGCCGGTCTGTGCCCGAAGCATCCGTCGGTCCGTGCAAGACGCAGTTGCCCGAGCGGCAGCCTTGCTTGCCTGGCCGTGCTGTCGCAAAAAGCGCTCGGGGCCCCGTAGCTCAACCGGATAGAGCACTCGCCTTCTAAGCGAATGGTTGCAGGTTCGAGTCCTGCCGGGGTCGCCACATCCAGCGAGGCGCGCTGATTGACGTCCGGCATTCGAACTGGAAACCCTCGACAGCATCAGTTTTCCGAGCGGGTATGCGGCGCCAACCTGGCCGGCGGACTGGTCGTGTCCACCGAAAGGACCAGTCACTTTGGGTTTTCAATAGTATTTGTGCGACCGCGTTGCTTGGTTCTCAGCACGAGCGAAGCTTGCCTGGCCCGATAGCCCCCCGCGACCAACTGTGCGGCCTCCCCCGCCGTTCAGCGAAGGAGCGCTTCAACCTCTTCACGCTGCCAGATCGCCCCGAAGCCGGCTCTGTCGGGCGCGAACGGCTGTACCCCGGCCGCGCGCAACCGTGCCGCGATCGTGTTGCGATGCTGGCGGTGCGCCACCTCCAGCGTCGGCAGGTTGGTGAAGTGATGGTGGAACCGGGCGTTGTCCTCGGGGCTGAGATGGAACAGCGCGACGCCGGTGCGGGGATGACCTCGTGCGGCGCCGGGTTGGGGCCCGCCGCGACCAAGCACGGGATCCGCCCGCCGTCGCGCAGCCCGAGGCGACCAACCTGTCGGCGGCAATTCCCGACCCGGAGATGCTGAGTTTGCCGCGCCGCCACCGGGCGCAGGTGGCACCGGTCTTTCCCTTATGCGCAACGGTGTTGGACGTTGCACGCGTTGTTCCATGATCAGCCCGATGTGAAAGGTCTGCGCCCTTGCCTGCGGACCGGAAATCTCTACGTCTTGCCGAAAGCGCCACGTTGGAGCTTGCGGGATGGTCAAATACCTTGTCGGCCTCGGCGTTCTGGTCGTTGTGGGGGCCGGATACATCCTGCTGATTCCTGCCGGGGACACGCCGGCTCCGCCGGCCCTGCCCGTTGCGGAGGCGCCCTCCCAGGCCACCGAGCCGGCCGCCACAACGCCGATGGTGCCGGACGCCGCGGTGCGGCAAGCGATCGAGCCCGCCCCCTCCGACGAGGAGGTGCTGCTGGCGGAGATGGCCGCCGATATCCGCGAAGGCCTGCCCATGGCCGTGACGGACACGCTGACGCTGAACGATGCGCTGTTCCTGCCGCGCATGCGAATCATGGAATACAGCTATGTAACGACCGCCTCCGATGCCCGCGCCACTGCAGGCGAGCTGCGTGCCCTGATAAATTCCAGTGCCGAGACGATCTGCCTCGAGGGTCGGCAGATGTTCCTGATGGGCGCGACCCTGCGCAACAGTTTCGAGGATCGCGACGGCAATCTGTTCCAGAGGGTCTACGTGCTGCCCGAGGATTGCCGGCAGTTCTACTAGACGCCGGTCGGCGTGGCTGGCCACGACGCAGCCCCTTCCCGCGGGCCGGGCCAGCGCAAATGACCTACCGACCTGGCGGCGTTCGAGCCGTTTGAAAGAGTGGTCATTGACGCCGTCGAACCTCTACCACCACCGGCGCGTCGACGTGCCGGCGCGCTGCGCGGCGTCGTGAAGGTCACTCGCCAACGCGTTGTCCAAGGAAGGAAATGGACAGATGTCTCTCGCACCGCTCAACACAACCACGGCGCTTGTTGCCGGCTTGTCCCTGATGCTGCCTCACCCCGGGCTTGTCGCCGCCGCCTGGGCACAGGAAGCGGTGTTGCTGTGCCGCGACGAAAGCGAGCCCCCCTGTCCCGAGGGCGAGCCGCGAGACGGCGCGACGCCGGCGGAACACGCGGCATTCGATGGCGAACAGGCGGCGCGCCTGGCAGCAGAAGCAGAACATGCCGCACGACTGCTGCAGGAAGAAGCCGCCGCTGCCGAGGCGGAGGCCCAACGCCTTGCGCACGAGGCCGCCGAGGCCGAGGCCGCCGAGGCCGCCGAAGCCGCGCTGGCACAGGCCCAGGCGGACGCAGAACGCGTCGCCTCAGAGGCGGCAGCGGCCGAAGCCGAGGCAGAAGCGCGTCGCGCCGAATCTGAGGCGGCGCGACGCGCGGCTAAGGAAGCCGCGGCGGCGGAAGCCGAGGCGCTGGCGGCGGAGGAAGCCGCTGCGGCAGAGGCCGCGGCGCAGGCGGCGGAGGAAGCCGCGGCGGCAGAGGCCGAGGCGCTGGCGGCGGAGGAAGCCGCTGCGGCGGAAGCCGAGGCGCTGGCGGAGACCGATCTGGTCGATCCGACAGTGGCCGAAGAGGACGCGACGCCGGTGGCTGCGATGGCCGATACGACGGCGGCGCCCGAGGATGTGGTCGAGGAAACACTCGATGCGCAGTCGGTCCGCACCAGTGCGCAGGATTTCGCAACCGCCATCGGCGCCGCGGCGGAGCGTGCCGATCAGGGCAACGGCCGCAGCGGCCTGAGCAATATCGAAAGGGCGCTCCTTCTGGGGCTGGGGGCGGTCGCTGTCGGCGCCGTGCTGCGCAATGGCGACCGGGTGGTCGCGAACACGGGCGACAGGGTCGTTGTCGAAGGCTCGCGCGGTCTGAGCGTCTACAAGGATGACGATGCGCTGCTGCGTCAGCCGGGCGCGACGCTGCGCACCGAGACCTTTGTCGATGGGTCGTCGCGCACCACTCTGGATCGGGTTGACGGGTCGCAGGTCGTGACGATCCGCGATTCGCGCGGTCGGGTGCTGCGGCGCGCCGCCGTCTATCCCGACGGCACGCAATTCGACCTGTTCGACGATCTGGAGCCGGCACCGGCCGTCGATGTGGGCCGGTTGCAGGCGCAGCGGCCGGTTCCGCGCAGCCTGTCGGTGGCAGGCAGCGATCTGGACGCCTTGCGTGCGGCGGTGCGCGACGACGTGTCCTTCGATCCCGGCCGGACGTTCAGCCTGCGCCAGATCCGCGAGATCGAGCAGGTGCGCAGCCTCGTTCCGGCGATCGAACTCGATACGATCACCTTCGCGACCGGTTCGGCCGCGATCCCGGCCGATCAGGCCCGCAGCCTGGTGCGGCTGGGTATCCTGATCGAGGAGATGCTGTTCGAGAACCCGCGTGAGATGTTCCTGATCGAAGGTCACACCGACGCGGTGGGCAGCGAAAGCTCCAACCTGGCCCTGTCGGACCGGCGCGCGGAATCGGTGGCCCTCGCCCTGACCGAGACGTTCCGCATCCCGCCGGAAAACCTGATCGTCCAGGGTTATGGCGAAGCGTACCTCAAGGTTCAGACGCAGGCGGCAGAAGAGCGCAACCGACGCGCGACCGTGCGCCGGATCACGCCGCTGCTGCGCCAGATCGCAGCCAACTGAGGATGCGCATCGACCCTTGCGGTCGTGCGGATGGCGGTTTCCGGCGCAATGGACAAGGGCTCCGCACGACCTTCTCACTCGCCGCAGGACGTGTCTGGCCCTCGCATGCGCCTATTCGGCGGTCATGAAGCGCCGCAGGATCTGCGTCGGTGAGACGCGCGGGCAGGAATGCCTGCTGCAGGCGAACGCATGGGCGGAGGTGCGGCGCAGCATGCGGCCCAGCGTGCTGGCGGCGCCGTTGCGGTGCGCCAGTCCCTCCCCCTTGACGCGACCACCGCCGAGGGCATCGTACGCGCGCGGCACTGCCCGCCGACGGCGACGCCGGCGAACACCTGTTCGTGGCCGAACCCGCCCATACCTCGCCCGGTGCGGCCGCCACCCATACCCGTCAGCCCGCCCGCAGCCGGCTGACAGATCCGGCCCATGTCAGGACGAAAGGCGAAGGAAGTCTGCTCGACTTCACTGCGAAGTGGGGCAGCGACGCCCCGCAACCACAAGAAAAAACGGAGAAACCCGTCATCGGCAGCCAGAGCAGGCGCCGTGACATGCAGCGAATACAATGGTCGTGCGGCCCCCGTGCTGGCGTGATCGGGGAAATCCCGGCGCAGTCCAACTTGCGGGGGTCACGGAAAGGGAGCGCCGGGGAGCGCGGGCGGTCGCGAACGGGGCCATCATCGCGGCTGAATAAGAAAAGCCTGTTCGAAGCGCATGCGGACCGCGGAGAGGGTGCAGACCTGCCCATCCGGAACCGCGACTGGAACCGTCGGCGTTGGGCCGGAAGCGGAGCCTCCCGCGCTCTCAAGGCAGGGTTCTCTGGGCGGTCGTTCCGATCCTCGCCCCGTTGCCGTGGATCAACCCGGTCTGCGGATGCCTCAATCCGTTGTTCCATTTGTCCTTTCGGTGTTCGACGTTCCGATGTGCAGACAAACTGCCGTGCCCGCTCCGGGTCCAGGCTGCGGACAGCATTCAGAGTTGGACGAGCCGGCAGAGCGGTGCGAGGCGACTGGCGTCTTCGGCGCGGCAGAGTTCGGTGCCGTGGGTCATGACCGCAGCGGCGGCGGCGGCGGTGCCGGCGCGCAACGCGGCGACGGTGTCCTCGCCCCGGGCGATCGCGAGCGCGAAGCCGCCGGCGAAGCTGTCGCCGGCACCAACCTTGCTGGCGACCTCTACCACCGGCGGAATGCAGTGATGCCGTCCATCGGGGCCGGCGAGCACCGAGCCATCGGCGCCGCGCGCAATCACCACCGAGCGGGCGGCGCCGCGGCGGACGAGGGCGGCGGCGAAATCGGCGGTGTCGGTGGCCAGGGACAGCGGCCGGCCGGCGATCGCCGCCGCCTCCGCGTCATCCATCCGCAGCACTGCCGGCGGGGCGTCGGCCTCGGGGAGATCGACAAGCCGGTCGAGCGGGGCACCCGAGGTGTCGACCAGCAGCGTCGTGCCCGTCGGAAGGCGCCGCGCCAGCAGTGTCGGGAAATCGTCGGGCACGCCGGGCGGCTGGCTGCCGCTGAGCAGGACAACCGCCTGCGCTGCCGTTGCTGCCGCCACTGCCTCGATGGCCGCGGCAGCGGTTTCTGCAGGCCAGTCGCAGCCTGGCAGCACGAAGCGGAACTCGCGGCCGGTCTCGCCTTCTGCCACGGTCAGCGACTGCCGTGTCTCGCCCGGCCCGTCGAAGGCTTCAATCGGTACGCCCTGGGCCCGCATCAGCCAGGCCAGCTGAGCGCCCATCGCCCCGGCAAGAGCGACGAAGGCCGTGGCGGTTCCGCCCAGCCTCTGCACGGCACGGGCGGCGTTCAGGCCACCGCCGCCGGGGTCACTTCGCATCCCGGCCAGTCGCAGCTTCGGGCCGGCCTCGACCCGTGCGACGCTGCCCGAGACATCCACGGCCGGGTTCAGCGTCACGGTGAGGATCGGGCGTTGGGACGGCAGGTGCAACGATGCCTCCGGGATTGCCTGCGGATGCCGGGCAGGGGGCGAGAGTGCCAGCGGCGGCGGCGCGGCACAACCGTTGCCCGGATCGCCGGGTGGATGGTGCGGGAGTGCACACCGTCTTTGCGGTTCTGCCCGATGCGCGCGCGCCTGGAGCATCGCATCTTCGCACCAGCTGAAACTCACTCCAGCCATCAAGGAGCTTGTCATGGCCGTCAAACTCGCGATCGTCTTCTATTCCACCTACGGCACCAACCATGCCATGGCCGAGGTGGCCGCCGAGGCCGCCCGCGCCGCCGGCGCCGAAGTGCGGCTGCGCCGGGTCGCCGAAACCGCTCCGGCCGAGGTCGTCGCCGGTCAGGAGGCATGGAAGGCCCAGGCCGACAGGATGGCCGACATCCCGTTGGTGACGGCAGACGACATGGAATGGGCTGACGCCTATTTCTTCTCGGCGCCGACCCGATACGGCACGGTGGCGAGCCAGATGCGCGCCTTCATTGATACCCTCGGCGGGCTGTGGTTCGAGGGCAAGCTCGCCGACAAGGCGGTGACGGCGGTCACCTCGGCGCAGAACGCCCATGGCGGACAGGAGACGACGCTCGTGGGGATTTACACCACCTTCATGCACTGGGGCGCAATTCTGGTGCCGCCCGGGTACACGGATCAGGCGATCTTTGCCGCCGGCGGCAATCCCTACGGCTACAGCCACACCGCCGGTGCGCTTGACGATACAGCCCGCGCAGCGCTCGCGCACCAGGCGCGGCGCCTCGTGCAGGTGGCGGGCCGGCTGAAACCCGCAAGCTGATCCGGGCCTGCTGTCGCACCGCGCGACGGCCGCCCGCCGGGGCGGCCGTTTGCCGGTCCGGCAGGCCGTCGGCGCCCGGGGTGAGCGGGGTTCAATCGCGCTTTGCGCCAGCCGATTGGGGATGGATCGGTAACATTTACCTGCTAATGTGCCCGGCAACTGTCCAATCCCCCTTTCGGAGGCAATGATGAAGGATCAGATCGACACCCCGCAGGACCAGACCGGGGCGTCGGATGAGCGGATCGGTGGCACCGCCAGTGCCCGTCGGGCCCATCTCGACCGCTGGCTGCGCCGACATCTGCGGCGTCTCTCGGCCGGGCTCGGGCTGGGCACGTTGACCCTGCCGCTGCTGGCCGTCGATGCATCGGCACAGGGCGAGGGCTTCGTGAACGCCGCGAGCCTCGACGGGGTTGCGAACGTCGCGGTCGGTCCGGACGGGTCGGCCACGTTGACGTTGGCCAACGGGCAGACGGTCGTGGTGCCCGCCGCGCAGGTGCAGGTGGTGGGCGGACAGGTGCTGATCAGCGCCGCGGCGGCCGAGTCGATCGCGGCGCTGGCCGTGGCTGCCGGTGCCGCGGGCACCGGTCTGGGCGCGGCCTTCG
>SLBI01000317.1 GCA_007126375.1 Paracoccaceae bacterium | reverse complement strand
CGGCACGACCTGGCCCCGCCGGCGCTGGCCGGCGGGGCATTTTTCCGCCGCAGCCGGCGCCGTCGATGGCTACACGGCATCCGCCATTCCGGTCGTCCACCGGGGGGGGCGTGGAGGTCGTCGCCCGTGGGGGGGGCGCCCCGGCACGGCGACCCTCCTGCGGCGGCGAGCCTCGCCGGTCGGGCCGTCACTCCCCGCCCGGGGTCGCGATGACGGCGAGGCAGTCGCCGGTCTGGATCAGCCCGGGAAAATGGCGCGCGGCGAGGAGGCCGTAGCGCTGGGCGGTGCAGGTGAGCGGGGCATGGCCAGTGCGGTCGACGGGCCAGATGCGGGCAAGCGGCGTTCCCGCGGCGACCGCCTCGCCCAGATCGGTCATCGGTTCGACCATGCCGTCGGCCGGGGCCAAGTGGTAGCAGTCGTCCCCGGGCATGTCGAGAAAGGTACTGTCGGCCGGCTCCGGCGTGCCGGCAAGGATGCCGGCGTGGATCAGCAGGTTACGGGCGCCGCGGCGGGCGATGCGGGCCGAGCGCGCGGTGGCGGTGCCGCCGCCGCCAAGTTCGGTGGTCACGAACACCTTGCCTTGCGCCTCGACTGCGGTGTCGTACATCCCCACGCTGTCGATCTCGCGCAGCATCAGCAGGTAGGGCGCGGCAAAGGCGCGGGCGGCGGCAAGGCAGACCGCCTGCTGCGCTGGATCGTCGAGATAATGGGCGCAGGCGAAGGGCAGGAAATCCAGCGTCTTGCCCCCAGAGTGGTAGTCCAGCACCAGATCCGCCATCGGCACCAGCACGTCGTTGAAATACTGCGCGATCTTCTGGGTCACGGTGCCGTCAGCCCGGCCCGGAAAGGCACGGTTGAGGTTGCCGCCGTCGATCGGCGAAAGCCGCGTGCCGACGCGAAACGCCGGAAAGTTCATGTAGGGCACAAGGATGACCCGGCCGGCAATGTCCTCGGGTGCGATCTCCAGCGCCAGCGCCTGCAACGCGATGGGGCCTTCGTATTCGTCGCCGTGATTGGCCCCGGTCATCAGCGCCGTGGGCCCAACGCCGTTGCGGATGACCGTGATCGGGATCATCACCGAGCCCCAGGCACTGTCGTTGCGCGAATGCGGCAGGCGCAGGAAGCCGTGGTGCTTGCCGTCGGTGTCGAACGGCACGGTGGGGCGGATCGCGGTCATCCTCAGTCCTTGACGAAGAGCTTGCGGGGAACGTTGGCAAGGCACTCGGGCGCGCCGTCGGTGATGACGATGCTCTCGGTGATCTCCAGGCCCCAGTCGTCCATCCAAAGCCCGGTCATGAAGTGAAAGGTCATGCCGGGTGCGAGCTCGGTGCGGTCGCCACGGCGGAAGCTGCAGGTGCGCTCGCCCCAGTCGGGCGGATAGCTCAGGCCGATGGGATAGCCGGTGCGGTTGTCCTTGGTGATACCGTGTCGCTCCAGCACGTCGTAGAAGGCGATCGCCACATCCTCGCAGGTGTTGCCGGCGCGTGCGGCCTCCAGCCCTGCCCCCATCCCCTCCAGAACCGCCGCCTCGGCGTCGAGGAAGGTCTGGCTGGGCTTGCCCAGAAAAACAGTGCGCGAGAGCGGGCAGTGATAGCGGTGATGGCAGCCCGAGACCTCGAAGAAGGTGCCTTCACCGGCGCGCATCGGCCGGTCGTCCCAGGTCAGATGCGGCGCGGCGGCGTCGGTGCCCGAGGGCAGCAGCGGCACGATGGCCGGATAGTCGCCGCCATGCCCCAGCGCGGGGTCGAAGCGCAGGCCGGCGTCCCAGATCTCGGCCACGAGGTCGCATTTGCGCACCCCGGGCTCCACGCGCTCCAGGATGCGGGCATGGATCTTCTCGGTCAGGCGGGCGGCGCGGCGCATGCAGTCCAGCTCGGCCGGGGATTTCTCCAGCCGCTGCCAGTTCACCAGCGCGGTGGCGTCCACCGGCGCAGCCGGCAGGCCGGCCGACAGCGCGCGATGGGCGGCAGCCGAATACCAGTAGTTGTCCATCTCCACCCCGATCCGGCCGCGGTGCCAGCCGCGGTCGGTCAGCCGGGCGGCCAGGTACTCCATCGGGTGGCGCTCGGTCGACTGGACGTAGTGGTCGGGGTAGCCGATCACATGCGCATCCGCCATCCAGCAGGTGCGCACCGCGCCGTTTGTGTCCTGGGTTCGGCCGAACCACACCGGCGGGCCGTCGGGGCCGACGATCACGCATTGGTGGACGTAGAAGGACCAGCCGTCATAGCCCGTCAGCCAGGCCATGTTGGAGGGGTCCGAGACCACCAGCGTGTCGATCCCGCGCGCGGCCATGGCGGTGCGCGTGCGCTCCAGCCGGCGGGAATATTCCTCGGGGGAGAATCGGGGGGCGGGGTTTGGCATGGATGGGTAACCTCAGGTGGAGATGACGATGCCGGCAGCACCGGCGCGGGCCAGTGCCAGGGTGGCGATGGCGGTATCCTGCACGCCGGTACCGGTCAGGTCGGCCAGTGTGATGGCGTCCCCAGACGGCCGGCCAGGGGCGATGCCGGCCAGCACCGCGCCCAGTTCGGCAAAGTCGCGGTCGGCGGCAACTAGCCCGGCGGCGATGGCAGCGCGCAGTTCGCCCAGCGCGCGCGCCTGCGACAGCCGGTCGGGGACATAGATGGCGCGGGTCAGGGCGGCCGGGTCCACCTCGCACTTGCCGTGCTGGTCCGAGCCCATGGCGGTCACATGCTGACCCGGGCGCAGCCAGTCCGCGCGCAGGATCGGCGCGGTGGCGGGCGTGGTGGTGACGATGATGTCGGCGTCAGCGACGGCTGCGGCCGCGTCGGCGACGACGCTGACGGGCAGGCCAAGGGTCGCGGTCATCTCCGCCGCCATCGCGTGCGCGCGGGCAAGATCGCGCGCCCAGACTGTGGCTGCCTCGACCGGCCGGACCTGACACAGCGCGGCGAGCTGCAGCCGGGCCTGGCAGCCGGCGCCCAGGATGCAGGCGTGGCGCGCATCGGGGCGCGCCAGTGCGCGCGCG
>SLBI01000305.1 GCA_007126375.1 Paracoccaceae bacterium | reverse complement strand
GTGATGTAGGTCTCTGCCTGAGCGATACCTTCGATCGGCGTGCGAAAACTGCGTCCATCGGTTAAGTTGACATCTGCGCAGGGCCGGTCGGTTGACATCCCTGGCCCCCTCAAACAATGTGTGAAGCGGGAGGAAGGTATTCGTTTTTGCATCGGTCTGTTGCCCTCAGGGCGCCGTGGTTGCGGCGTCGTCAGTGCGTTGGTGGCTGATGCTCGGATATGCGCGTTCGAATGACTTGAGGAGGACGATGGATGGAGACGCAATGCCTGCAGGTGGAGGTGACTGATCACGTCGCGACGGTCACGCTGAACCGGCCGCCAGTGAACGCACAGAACACCGCCCTGCGGCTGGAGATCGCGGCCCTGTTCGACAGCTTCAACGACCGCGACGACGTGCGCGTCGCCATCCTGACCGGCGCCGGGCGTGTCTTCTCCGCCGGCGCGGACATCAAGGAGCGCGGCGCCATCGACGCCGAGGCCGGCGGCTTCTGGCAGCACAGCCGAAGGGTGCGCGAGGCCGGCAACTCCATCCGCGAATGCGCCAAGCCTGTGATTGCCGCGGTCAACGGCGCCGCGCTGGGCGCGGGCGTGAGCCTTGCGGCGTCTTGCGACATCATCGTGGCGTCGGATGAAGCGGTGTTCGGCATGCCCGAGATCGACATCGGCCTCGCCGGCGGGGCCGCGCTTATCAACAGCATGTTCGGCAAATCCGTGGGCCGCGAGATGTTCTTCACGGGCAAGCGCCTGCCGGCAGCCGAGCTTTATCGGCTGGGGGTGATCAGCGCCTGCGTGCCGCCCGACGAGCTTATGCCGAAAGCGCGCGAGATCGCCGCCGAGATCGCTTCCAAAAGCCCGATTGGCATGCGCTACGCCAAGATGTCCTACAATACCATCGAGACCATGCCGCCGCGCGACGGCTACCGGTTCGAGCAGAACATGACCCATGCGCTGTCAAAGACCGAAGACGCCAAGGAGGCACAGCGCGCATTCCTGGAAAAGCGCAAGCCTGCCTTCAAGGGGCGATAGCATGGGGGCGCAGGACAGCCGGCTGGCGAGCGACCCGGACCACCGGCGCCGGCTGCGCGCATGGCTGGAGGCGGAACTGCCAGCCTCGTGGCGCGCCGACGACGTGGCTTGGAGCCCTCCGGACTTCGAGGCGCGGCGCGTGTGGGAAGCGCGGATGTACCGCGCCGGCCTGGCCGGCATCGCATGGCCGCGCGAACATGGCGGGCACGGCCTGGGCCTGCGCGAGCATCTGTTGGCCAATCAGGAGATCGGGCGCCTTGCCATGCCCGAAAGCGTCAACTCCATCGGCAAGGAACTGGTCGGGCCAATCCTGCTGGCCGTCGGATCGCAGGCGCAAAAGCAGCGCCACCTGCCCGCCATCCTGGAGATGCGCGAGATCTGGTGCCAGGGGTTTTCCGAGCCGGAGGCCGGGTCGGACCTGGCCGGGGTGCGCACCCGGGCGGTGCATGACGGCACCTGCTGGCGCGTCAGCGGGCAGAAAATCTGGACCTCCAACGCTTTTCGCGCCCAGCGGTGCCTGTTGCTGGCCCGCACAGGCCCGCTGGAGGAGCGTCACCGCAGCCTCAGCCTCTTTGCCCTGCCGATGGACGCCCCCGGCATCACCGTGCGGCAGATGCGGCAGATCAATGACAGCCGCGAGTTCTGCGAGGTCTTTTTTGACGACGTGCCTGTGCCCGACTGCGACCTGATCGGCGGTATCAACGACGGCTGGATGGCGGCCATCGGCGTGCTGGAGATCGAGCGTGCAACGAACCGCATGTACCGCACATGGCGGTTCGAGAACGAACTGCGCCATCTGGTGGCCGCCTGCCGGTCCGACCCGCGGCTGGCTGCCCTGCTGGCCGACGGGTATTTCCGGCAACGGCTGGGCGCCACGATGGCCGATATCGAGGCGCTGCGCCACCATGTGCTGGACGCCGTGGACAGCCTCGCCGAGGGCGACAGGATCGCGGCCCGCGGGAGCCTGATGAAGCTGCATTGGAGCGAGGGGCACCAGCGGTTCCTGGCCCTTGCGGTGGAGATGCTGGGCCGCGCCCCGGCAGACGCAGGCGCCGAGGTCCGCCGCGCGCAGGAGCGGTTCCACACCCTGTACCTCTCGGCGCGGGCCGAAACGATCTATGCCGGCACCAGCCAGATCCAGCTCGGGATCATCGCCGACCGCATCCTGAAGCTTACGAAGGGGGAGGCCAGGGCATGACCGATCCTCACATGGACATCCCTGCCGATTTCATCGAATCCGTCGGGCGAGCCGTTGCCGCCTGCGCCAGGTTGGCTGCGCCCGAGGCCGCTGCGCGGCTGGCGATCGACGGCGTTCCGGGCATACTCGCGGCGGAGGCGGTGGGCGGGCTCGACCTGTCGTTGCCGCATGCGTTGCCGGTGGCGGCAGCGGCCGGTGCCGGGCTGTGCGCCTTTCCGGTGGTGGACGGGGTGCTCGCCGCGCGGGCGCTCGGGGCCACCCACCCCGCGGCCGCGGAAGCCATCATCGCCGGCCGAGAGACCGCCGTGATCAACTGGCGCGGCGCACTGTCGCGCAGCGGCGACGAGCTCTCGGGCGTTCTCGGCTCGCTCACCTGGGCCGAGGGGGCCCGCTGGTTGCTCACCCCCGTAGGCGAAGACGGCATGGCGGTGATCGACCTCGCCGCCACTGACTGCGCCGTCGCCCCTGCGATCACCCTTGACGTGGACCGCACCATGGTCACGCTGCGGCTGTCGGGCGCGCGCGAGGTCGCCCGGATAGACTCCGCCGCCACGCAACGCCTGCGCGACATGGCGATACTGCTGCGCGCCGCCGAGATGGAGGGCTGCGCCGTCGCCTGCTTTGAGCAGGCCTGTGCCCATGTGGAGGGGCGGCGGCAGTTCGGCCGGCTCCTGTCGGCCTTTCAGGCGATCCGGCACGAGTTGGCGCGCCACGCGCTGGCGCTGGCCGGGCTGCGCCGCACGATCGCGGCGGCGGCGCGCCGCGCCGGCACGCCCGAGGGCAGC
>SLBI01000181.1 GCA_007126375.1 Paracoccaceae bacterium | reverse complement strand
GCATGCGGCCGGGGATGAAATTGGCCATTGTCATTTGCGCCTTTTCCCCGCTACAGTCCTGCCCAAGGTTGTATCGGCCCTTCCGGCCGCGCTTCCTGGACAGTTTCGCCGCCGCCGGCACCGGACGCGTCGACATGCACGCGCTTGATCCGAGGCGGACCGATTGGCCGCAAGGCATACCCTTCGCCCGCGACGATTTCCAGCGCCGGGGCAATTTCGACGGCGCCGCATCATGTGGCGTGCAAAGACAGGACCGCGATGACCCATTCACCCCCAAGACCGCAGGAACGCGACGGGCCTGAAGCCCGCCATGTGCTGCCGGTCCGGGGTCTCGGCATCGCCTCAGCAGGACATCCCGGACGCGTGCCGCAGCCGCCCCGAAGCGGGCGCCGCGGGCCGTTGCCGGGTGCATCGGACGGACATGGCAAAGAAAATGCTTATCGATGCCACCCATGCGGAAGAGACCCGCGTCGTGGTGGCGGACGGAAACAGGGTCGAGGAGTTTGATTTCGAGGCGGCAAGCCGCCGCCAGCTGGCAGGGAACATCTATCTGGCCAAGGTGACGCGGGTCGAGCCTTCGTTGCAGGCGGCCTTTGTCGAATATGGCGGCAACCGCCACGGCTTTCTCGCCTTCTCGGAAATCCACCCCGATTATTACCAGATCCCGGTCGCCGACCGGAAGGCGCTGCTTGAGGAAGAGCGCGAATATGCCCGTGCCGAGGGCGAGGGCGGCGAGGGCGGCGGACGCCGGCGCCGGAGCCGCGGTGAGGCGCGCGCCGAACGCGCCGGAGATGCGGCCGCAGTGCAGGCAACGGCCGAGCTGGCGGATGCTGCGATGCCGCCGGCCATTCCCGGGATGGATATTGTCGATCTGGATGACGAGCCGTCCGTGACAGGCCGGGAAGCGGCGGAAGACGGCAATGGCAACGGCGGCGAGGATGGCCAGCGTCCCTATGCTGCGGTCGATCATGCCGCCGAGATCGACGACCAGATCGAATCCATCGCCGACGAGGATGTCAGTGACGAGATCCGGGCGCCGCGCCGGCAGCGGCCGCGCAAGTACAAGATCCAGGAGGTCATCAAGGTCCGCCAGATCCTGCTGGTGCAGGTGGTCAAGGAAGAGCGCGGCAACAAGGGGGCGGCCCTGACCACCTATCTTTCGCTGGCCGGGCGGTACTGCGTGCTGATGCCCAACACCGCGCGCGGCGGCGGCATCAGCCGCAAGATCACCCAGGCGGCGGATCGCAAGAAGCTCAAGGAAATCGCCGGTTCGCTGACCGTGCCCGAGGGCGCGGGGCTGATCATCCGCACTGCGGGGGCCAAGCGTACCAAGGCCGAGATCAAGCGCGACTACGAGTATCTGCAGCGGCTGTGGGACCAGATCCGGGATCTGACACTGAAATCCATCGCGCCCGCCCCGATCTACGAGGAGGGCAACCTGATCAAGCGTTCGATCCGCGATCTCTATTCGCGCGAGATCGAGGAAGTGCTGGTCGAGGGCGAGGCCGGCTATCGCGTGGCCAAGGACTTCATGAAGATGATCATGCCGTCCCATGCCAAGAACGTGAAGCATCACACCGACCCGATGCCGCTGTTTGCGCGCTATCAGGTCGAGAGCTACCTGAACTCGATGTTCAACCCGGTGGTGCAGCTGAAGTCCGGCGGCTACATCGTGATCGGCATTACCGAGGCGCTGGTGGCGATCGATGTCAACTCGGGCCGGGCCACCAAGGAAGGCTCGATCGAGGAAACGGCGCTGAAGACCAACGTCGAGGCCGCCGAGGAGATTGCGCGCCAGCTGCGCCTGCGCGACCTTGCCGGGCTGATCGTGATCGACTTCATCGACATGGAGGAGCGCAAGAACAACGCCGCGGTCGAGAAGCGCCTCAAGGACAAGCTCAAGACCGACCGGGCGCGCATTCAGGTGGGCCGGATCTCGGGCTTCGGGCTGCTGGAAATGAGCCGCCAGCGCCTGCGCCCCGGCATGCTGGAGGCCACCACCCAGCCTTGCCCGCACTGCCACGGCACCGGGCTTATCCGGTCTGACGACAATCTCGCGCTGGCGGTGTTGCGCCAGATCGAGGAGGAAGGCACGCGCCGGCGTTCGCGCGAGGTTCTGGTGCGCGCCCCGGTTGGGATCGTCAACTTCCTGATGAACCAGAAGCGCGAGCATGTGGCGCAGATCGAGAGCCGCTATGGCATGTCGGTGCGGATCGAGGCCGACCCGGCCATGATCAGCCCGGATTTCTCGGTCGAGCGTTTCAAGACCGCGGTGCGGCCGCTGCCGGCCGTTGCGCCGGTGGTTTCGCTCGACAGTTCGCCGATGTCCGATGTCGAGGATGAGGTCGAACAGGACGAAAGCCCCGATATCGAAGAAGCCGGTGTTGTTGCGGCAGCCGCAGAGCAGGCCGAGGATGGTGGCGGGCGTCGCAAGCGCCGTCGCCGCCGTCGCCGTCGTGGCGGGTCCGAGAATGGCCAGGCCGAGGCGGTGCAGGCCGGTGAGGCAGAGCAGGCTGATGATGTCGGTGGATCAGAGGATGATGCCGACGAAGCCGTGACCGAAACCGCCGCGACCGAAGCCGGTGCCGATGCGCCCGATGGCACTGCCGAGGATGCCGCGCCGGTCGCCCGGCGCCCGTCGCGGCGCCGCACAGGCCGTTCCGGCCGCGGCCGCGGTGCCGCCGAGGCATCGGAGCCCGAGGCCGGTGCGGATACTGCAGAGCCTGTGGCCGAGCCTGCCGAGGCAGCGCCCGAAGCCGGCCCGGATGCCGTGCCCGCCGCCGAAGCACCGGAGGAAGCGGTGGCCAAGCCGCGCCGGCGTCGTACCCGGCGCCCGGCTGTTGCCGATGCCGGGTCCGAGGCTGCCCCGTCCGATGCTACCGAGGGGGCGGCGGATGCGTCCGCCGCAGAAGGCGATCAGCCCGTGGTGGCGGCGGAGGAGGAAAAACCCCGCCGCGCGCCGGCAAGGCGTCGCCGCCGCGCTGCCGCGCCCGCGGCTGCCGAGGCCGAACCG
>SLBI01000036.1 GCA_007126375.1 Paracoccaceae bacterium | reverse complement strand
GCGCCGGTCTGGCACATCGCCGAGGCAGGCCAGACCCGCGGCCCCTTCGATCTGCCGGCGCTGCAGCGCATGGCGGCCGAGGGCAGCCTGACCCGCGCCACGCTGGTCTGGACCGCCGGGCAGGAGGGCTGGCGGGCGGCCGGCGAGTTGCACGCCCTCGCGGCCCTCTTCGCGCAGCTCCAGCCGCCGCCCCCGCCCCCGCCGCCGGCGGGTTGAACCGCCCATGGCGCTTGGCCCATGGGGCAGACGCCCCGACAAGGAGGAGGGTGCAGCTGCCGCCGGCGCGCGCGCGGGCGCGACCGCCGAAGAGCGGCGCTTTCCCTGCGCGCAATGCGGCGCCAACCTCCGCTACACTCCCGGCGAGACCTGGATGAGCTGCAGCTACTGCGGCCATGAGCAGGCGATTCCCGGCGCCAGCGCCGAGCGTGTGGCCTCCGCGCTGGCGCCGATGGATCTGCGGGCTACCCTCGCCGCCCCGCCGCCGCCCGCGGCGATGGAGGAAACGCGGGTCCTCTCCTGCACCAACTGCGGCGCGCAGGTGGAGTTCGAGCCCGCGGTGCATGCCGCCGAATGCCCCTTCTGCGCAACACCGGTGGTCACCGACACCGGCACGCACCGCCACATCAAGCCGCAAGGCGTGCTGCCCTTCCGGCTGACCGACGCCGAAGCGCGCGCCGCCTTCGCGAAATGGCTCAAGGGGCTGTGGTTCGCGCCCAACGGGCTTGCGCGCTACGCCCGCGGGGACAACCGTTTTACCGGTATCTACGTGCCGTACTGGAGCTTCGATGCCGACACCCGGTCGAGCTATCGGGGCGAACGCGGCGTCTACTACTATACCGGTTCGGGCAAGAAACGCCGCCGGCAGATCCGCTGGTCGCCGGCCTCGGGCCGGGTCGCGCGTCGCTTCGACGATCTGCTTGTGATGGCGGCGCAAAGCCTGCCGCGACGCTATGTCCGCGCCCTGGAGCCGTGGAGCCTGACGGACCTGCGGCCCTACGACGCGCGGTTTCTGTCGGGCTTCCGCGCCGAAGGTTATACGGTCCCACTGCCCGACGGCTGGGCGATCGGACGTGCGCGCATGGACGAGGTGATCCGCGGCGACGTGGCACGTGCCATCGGGGGCGACGTGCAGCGCATCCATGGTATCGACACCACCACTTCGGGCGAGCGCTTCAAGCACCTCCTGCTGCCGGTCTGGGTGGCCGCCTACCGCTATCGTGGCCGCAGCTATCGCTTCGTGGTGAATGCCCAGACCGGGCAGGTGCGGGGCGAACGCCCGTGGTCCTGGATCAAGATCGGCCTCGCGGTGCTGCTCGCCGGCCTGGCGATCGCCGGCTTTGCGGTGCTCTCGGAGATGCAGTGACCGGTTGCGGACCGCTTCGGGGCCGCGGTGCCGCCTTCCTTCGGGCAGAAGGCCCGACGAAAGGCGGCGTGCGCCGGCGCTCAGCCGGTGCTGATCGGCACCCGGCGGCCCTCCGGCACGGCCTGTGCCCGGCGCGGCACCGTCACTGTCAGCACGCCGTCCTTCAGCGCCGCCTTGACGGCCGTATCGTCGGCATCCGCCGGCAGGCGGAAGCTGCGCGCGAAGGCACCGAACTGGCGTTCGCTGAAATACCAGGTCTCGCCCTTTTCCTCGCGCTCGGTCTTCTTCTCGCCACGGACGGTGACCACCCCGCCCTCGACACTGAGATGGATGTCCTTTTCCTCCACCCCCGGCAGTTCGATGGCGATGCGATAGGCGGCGTCGTCGGACGAGGCTTCGGACACCGGCGCCACCCATTCTGCCAGACGGGCACCGAAATTGCGGAACGGCTCGATCATCTGCGGCCAGAAACTGGCCATGGGGTTCTTCTCTACCATGTCCATCCTCCATCGGCTCTGTCGTCTCCGATGTTCGGAAGATGTGATCGGCACGCGCCGCGTGCAATGATCCGCATCAAATGGCGCCGCCGGCATGCGGCGGCCCGCGTAATCGTGCGGGTGATCGTTTGCTGGGCGCCTTGCCCGATCTTTCGGCATGTGCTTCCGTTCCTGCAGATGCAGTCGCCGGCCACTGGCGATCGGGCTTGCTCGCCGTGGTTCCGATCGTCGCTTTGTGGCGGCAAGACCGGGGGAAACGGAATTGGACAGCGCCACCATCAGCGAACCGCGCCCGGCCACGTCCGGCGGTGCCGAGGCGCCGCCGCGGCTTCGCGTGGAATCGGTGACCAAGCAGTATCCGGGGTGTCTTGCCAACGATGATGTGTCGCTTTCCGTCGAGGGCGGCGAAATCCTCGCGTTGCTGGGCGAAAACGGGGCGGGAAAGTCGACCCTCGTCAAGGTCATGTATGGTCTCGTCGCGCCCGATGCGGGAACGATCTTCATCGATGGACGCGAGGTGGCGATCACCAGCCCGGCCGAGGCGCGCGCCGCCGGCATCGGCATCGTGTTCCAGCATTTCAGCCTGTTCGAATCGCTTACCGTGGCCGAGAACATCTCGCTGGGCCTCGACAACGCCGCGGACCGCCGCGACCTCGGCAGGCGCATCCGCGAGATCGGCGCGCGCTACGGCATGGCGCTGGACCCCGGCCGCCATGTCGCGGACCTTTCGGTGGGTGAGCGCCAGCAGGTCGAGATCGTGCGCTGCCTGCTGCAGGATCCCGCCATCCTGATCTTCGACGAGCCGACATCGGTGCTGACCCCGCAGGCCATCGAGGGGCTGTTCGACACGCTGCGCCGGCTGCGCGCCGAGGGGCGCGCGGTCGTCTTCATCTCGCACAAGCTCGAGGAGATCCGCGCCCTGTGCGACCGGGCCACGGTGCTCCGCGGCGGCCGTGTGGTCGGCACCGTCGAGGTCGCCGCAACCTCGGTCAACGATCTGGCGCGGATGATGATCGGCCGCGACATGCCGGCCTTCGGCTCCGACCATGCGGGAAAACCCGCCGGCGAGGCTCTGGCGGTGCGCAACCTGTCGCTGTCGCCTGCCGATCCGCACGGCACCGCGCTGGATGACCTCACGCTGGTCGCCCGCGGCGGCGAGATCCTGGGCATCGCCGGCATTGCCGGCAACGGCCAGGAGGAACTGCTGGCCGTGCTCTCGGGCGAACGCCCGGTGGCCGATCCGGGCGCCGTCCTGTTGAACGGCCGGCAGGTGGGCCGGCTCGGCCCCGGCGCACGCCGCAGGCTCGGCCTCGGCTTCGTGCCGGGCGAGCGGCTGGGCCGCGGTGCCGTGCCGCCCATGAGCCTGAGCGAGAACGGGTTTCTCACCGCCCATTGGCGGCTGCCGTTGGCGCGGCGGGGCATCATCTCGCCGCGCCGCCGGGCCGCCTTCGCCGACCGGGTGATCGACGAGTTCCGCGTTGCCACCCGCTCGCGCGCGACCGCGGCGCAGGCGCTCTCGGGCGGGAACCTGCAACGCTTCATCGTCGGCCGCGAGATCCTTGCCGGCCCCTCGGCGCTGATCGTGGCCTATCCCACCTGGGGGGTGGACGTGGCGGCGGTGGCGGCGATCCATGCCGCGCTGGTGGCGCTGCGCGACGCGGGCGCGGCCGTGGTGGTGATGTCCGAGGACCTCGACGAGTTGCTGGCGCTGTCGGACCGGATGGCGGTGCTCTGCCGCGGCCGCCTCTCGGCGCCGATGCGCGTGCGCGACTGCACGCCCGAGCGACTGGGCCTGCTGATGAGCGGCGCAACCCCGCTGGAAACCGCCGATGCCGCTTAGGCTCGTCCCCCGTCTGGCGCCGTCGCGGCTGGCGCTCTATGGCGCACCGTTGCTGGCGGTCGCGGCCACCGTCGTCTTCGGCTATGTCCTGTTCCTCGCCATCGGCCGCGACCCGCTGACCGCGCTGCACGCCTATTTCATCGCCCCGGTGAACTCGCGCTTCGGGCTCTCGGAATGGCTGCTGACGGCTCTGCCGCTGACGCTGATCGGCCTCGGGCTGGCCGTGGGCTTTCGCGCCAACGTCTGGAACATCGGCGCCGAGGGTCAGCTTCTGCTCGGGGCTATCGGCGGAGGCGCGGTGGCGCTGGCGCTGTGGCGCGAGGGGGTTCCGGGCACCTTCCTGCTGGTCTGCATCGCCGGGGCGCTGGCCGGCATGGCCTGGGCGGCGATTCCGGCCTTCCTGCGCACACGCTTCAACGCCAACGAGATCCTGACCAGCCTGATGCTGATCTACGTCGCCGACCAGTTGCTCGGCTATCTGGTGCATGGCGCGCTGCGCAACCCGCAGGGCTTCGGCTTTCCCGAAAGCCGGCTGTTCAGCGCCGAGGCGATCATGCCCAACCTGCTGTCGGGCACACGGCTGCATGTCGGCTGGCTGCTGGTGCCGCTGGCGGTTCTGGCGATGTGGTTCCTGATGTCACGCACCGTCACCGGGTTCCGGCTGCAGGTTTCGGGCGAGGCGGCCGGCGCCGCGGCCTATGCCGGCTTCTCGCAGAAGCGCATGGTATGGCTCTCCTTCCTGCTGACCGGTGGGTTGGCGGGCGTTGTCGGCGCGATGGAGGTGGCCGGCCCCGTGGGCCAGCTCCTGCCCGAGATCAGCCCGGGCTATGGCTTCGCCGCGATCATCGTGGCCTTTCTGGGCCGGCTCTCGCCCGTGGGGGTGTTGCTGGCGGCGCATCTGCTGGCGCTGATCCTGATCGGCGGCGAGAATGTGCAGATGCTGGGCGTGCCGGTCGCGGTGGCGCAGCTCTTCCAGGGGGTGTTGCTGGTGGCGCTGCTCGCCTCGGATGTTCTGGTGCGCTATCGGGTGGTGCGGCTGGGCCGGCTGGGGCGGGGATCGGCATGATCGATACCGCGCTCGTTCTCGCGATCCTCGTCTCCGCGCTGCGCACCGCGACGCCGCTGATCTTCGCCGCGCTGGGCGAACTGGTTGTCGAGAAATCCGGCTGCGTGAACCTCGGCGTCGAGGGAATGATGCTGGTGGGGGCGGTCGCCGGTTTCGCCATCGGGCTCACCACCGGGAATTTCGCGCTGGCCTTCCTTGTCGGCGCGCTTGCCGGTGCCGCGCTCAGCCTCGTCTATGGCGTGCTGGTGCTCTTTCTGATGGTCAACCAGTATGCCGCCGGCCTCGCGCTGACGATCCTCGGTGGTGGCGCCTCGGCCTTCTGGGGCCAGCGCTGGCAGGGGCAGAACATGCGCGGCCTGCAGCCGGTGGAGATGCCGGGGCTGTCGCAGCTTCCCGTGGTGGGCAGCGTCTTCACCCGCCTCGACATCATGGTCTATGTAGCCTTGGCCGCCGCAGCCCTGATCGCCTGGGCGCTGCTGCGCACGCGGCTTGGCCTGGTGCTGCGTGCGGTGGGCGAGAACCACGACAGCGCCCATGCGCTGGGCTTTTCGGTTATCCGGGTGCGCTTCGCCGCGATTGCCTTCGGCGGCGCCATGGCCGGGATCGGCGGAGCCTATCTGTCATGCGTGATCACGCCCTTGTGGATCGAGGGCATGACCGCCGGCCGCGGCTGGATCGCCGTTGCGCTGGTGGTCTTCGCCACCTGGAAGCCGGGGCGCGTGGTGCTTGGCGCGTGGCTCTTCGGCCTCGTCTCGGTGATGCAGATCCACGGCCAGGGGCTGGGGTTGGCGGTGCCGAGCCATATCCTGGCGATGCTGCCCTATCTCGTCACCATCCTCGTTCTGGTTCTGATCAGCCGGGATGCCACGCGCATCCGCCTCGCCGCGCCGGGCAGTCTCGGAAAGGCCTTTCGTCCAACCGCCTAGATCCAACAGGAGAGAAACAAGCATGCCCACGAGACGTACCCTCATCGCCGCCGCACTCGGTCTCGGCCTTGCCGGCGCCGCCGCGGCGGACGAGCCGCTGAAGATCGGCTTCGTCTATTCCTCGCTGATCGGTGATGCCGGCTGGACCTATCAGCACGACCTCGGCCGGCTGATGGTCGAGGAGGCCTTCGGCGACCGCGTCGAGACGGCCTATGTCGAGAGCATCGACGGCGGCGCCGATGCGGAGCGGGTGATCCGGCAGTTTGCCAGCCAGGGCTACGGGCTGATCTTCGGCACCTCTTTCAACCACATGAACCCGATGGCGCGCGTGGCGGCGCAGTTTCCCGACATCGCCTTCGAGCATGCCACCGGCTACACGCAGGATACCAACCTCGCGATCTATCACACCCGCGCCTATGAAAGCCGCTATCTGGTGGGCATGGTCGCCGGGATGATGGGCGACAGCATGGGCGTCGTCGCTTCCTACCCGATTCCGGAGGTGCTGCGCGGTATCAACGCGATGACGCTGGGCGCGCGGTCGGTGAACCCGAACTTCACCACCCGCGTCGTCTGGATCTCGACCTGGTTCGACCCGGGTCTGGAGCGGACCGCGGCCGACGCGCTGCTCGATCAGGGCGTCGATGTGCTGGCGCATTTCACCGACAGCCCGGCGGTGGTGCAGGCGGCCGAGGATCGCGGCAAACACGTCGTCGCGCTGGGCGACATGGCGCAATACGGCGAGACCAGCCACCTGACCGCGCTCGTCTACAACTGGGGGCCCTATTATGTCGAGCGCACGCAGATGGTGCTGGACGGCACCTGGGAGACGGCGAACACCTGGGAGGGCATCTCCGCCGACATGATGACCATCGCCCCCTTTGCCGACTCCGTGCCGCAGGAGGTGCGCGACATGGTCATGGCCAAGAAGGCCGAGATCGGTGCGAGCGAGTTCCACCCGTTCCAGGGTCCGCTCGTCGCCCAGGACGGCAGCACCAAGGTTCCGGTCGGCGAGATCCCCGACGACATGATGCTGCTGTCGATGGATTTCTATGTCGAGGGGGTCGAGGGCAGCCTGCCCTGATCGCCGCTGCGCGCGACAAGGACCGGGCGCCCGCACGGCGGGCGCCCGATGCGTTCAGGCCGCCACTGGGGCGACGCGGCGGCCGTCCACGAAACTCGCCGCGATGTTCGCCCGCGCCGTGCCGTGCAGGAGCCGCTCCAGCAGCCGGGCCGGGTCGGTCGCCTCCGGCGGCTCCCACAGCCGCAGCATGCCCTGCGGTGCGGCCGGATCGACCAGCAGCGCGTCGAAGCGCTGTCCGGGTGCGAACCGGCCCACCGGAAGGCCAAGCGCCTCGCCGCCGCCGGCCGTGGCCAGAAAGAAGGCGGTGACCGCGTCGATCCGCGCGGCGCCATGGCGACTGCGCTCGCCGGGCGGCAGGCCGGCATCGGTCCCGGCCTCCAGCATCCGGGCCGCCGCCAGCGCCAGCCGCGCGGTATCGAGCAGCGAGGCGAGCGGCCCGCCCGAGATGTCGCTGCCCAGCCCCACCCGGACCCCCAGCCCCAGCGCCCGGCGCAGCGGAAACACCGCGCCGCCGAAATAGGCGTTGGACCACGGGCAATGCGCCACCGCCGCCTCGCGGCGCGCCAGCAGCGTCATGTCCTCCGCGCTCATGTGGCAGCCATGCGCGATCACCGAACCGGGCGGCAGCAGACCGAAGCGGTCGAGGCTCGCGGTCCCCGTCATGCCGTGGCGCGCCAGAACATGCGCATGTTCCCAGTCGCCCTCCGAGGCATGGGTCTGCACCGCCACCCCGGTCTCGCGCGCCAGCTCCCCCAGCCCGGCGAGCAGTTCGTCGGTGCAGGAGGGGATGAAGCGTGGCGTGATCATCGGCCGGACGCGGGCGCCGGGGTTGCCGGGATGGGCGCGGATGTGATCGATCACCGCCCGCGTGCCCGCGATCGCCGCCTCGGCCGAGGCGTCGCGGTAATGGTCGGGGCACATCTCGGGGTGGTCCATCGCCACCCGGCCGACGAAGGCGCGCTGCCCGGCCTCGATGCAGATGTCGGCCAGCCGGCAGGTCGCCGCGTCATGGATGGTGGCGTAGTAGACCGCCGTGGTGGTGCCGCATGCCAGCAGATCCGCTACCAGAGCGCGATACACCCGGTCGGCGAACTCCGTGTCGGCGTAGCGGGCTTCCAGCGGGAAGGTGTAGTTCTCCAGCCACTCCTCCAGCGGCAGGTCCAGCGCGGTGCCGAGCTGGGGATACTGCGGCGCGTGGATGTGCAGATCGACCAGGCCGGGCAGCAGGATCGTGCCCGCCGGCAAGGTCAGCGCCGCGCGCTGCGCCGCCGCATGGCCCGGATCGCCGGGCCGGTGAACCGTGGCGATGGCGCCCAGGTCGTCGATCTCGATCACCGTTTCGGGGATCGCCTCGACCTTGCCGCGTTCGGGCGCATGCAGCGCGAAGCCGGTGACGGCGCTGCCGCGCAGATCCGGCGTCACGCCGCCACCCCTTGCGGCCCGGCGGTGGTGCCGTAGGTATAGCTCCTCTCCTTGAGCCAGCGGCGATAGGCGATGGAGGAGGCGTCGGCCCGCGTCGGCGTCTCGGCCCGCGGTTCCAGCGGCAGCAGGCGCGGGCGCTGGTTTTCAAGGATGATCCGGTCCTGCAGGAAGATCAGCTGCTGGAAATGGATGAGATCGCGTTGTGCCGCGCCGTCGTCGATCAGATACATCACCGGATGGGCGCGGCAGAGATCGGGCGCAAGCGGCTGCATGAACAGGCAGATCACGTCCCAGCGCGCAGGCGCCGCCGGGCAGGTCTTGTAGAGGATCACCGCCATCGGGTTGGCGACGCGATAGATGTAGTCGGTATCGATCGCACCCGCGGCCGAGAGCGCGGCCTTCGGCTGCGGAAACCTGCACTCGGTGGCCCAGACCTCGTCTACCTCGCGGCGGATCTCGCAGGCGTAGTGGGTGACCTCGGTATGCGGCTCGGCGCCGAGGATGTCGGTGTGCACGAAGGGGAAATGCGCCATGTCGAGGAAGTTCTCGACGATCCGCAGCCCCGAGGCCCGCACGGTCACGGCGCCGCAGGGGACATGCCGGCGGTCGGGGTCGGCGGCCTCGGCGATCGCGAAGAGCGGCCGCGCCGGCGCGCCGAGGCTGGTCCAGACGCAGCCGTAGCGGTCCTGCACCGGCAGGCTGCGTCCTTCTGCGGCCACGGCGACGGCGGCGCCGGCACGCCGCAGCCCAAGCGGCACGCCCAGTAGCCGGGTCGTGCTGTCGCCCTCGGGGATCTCGCCCAGCGCGCCGAGGCAATACCATTCGTCGCGGGCGCTGTCGGGTCCCGCCGAATCCAAGTCCCTGCCGCGCATCGCACCCTCGTTGCCGATCGGGCGTGATGCTGCGTCGGTGCGCCGGCGCTGTCAAACCGGTGCCGCCGGTGGCAGCAGCCGGCAGCCCGCATCGCGCTCGTCTGCCGCTTTTTCAGGCGCCGGTTGCGGTGGGGCTGCTGTTGCGCGGCAGGCAACGCTTGACCGCGTCGGTGCTGCGCTGGCTTCTGTGCGCATGGCCCCTCCCGCGACGACATGCCGATGCTGCGGACCGTGACCCTGCGCTTCGAGGGCCACCTGCCCGAGGCGAGCTTTGCCGAGTTCGCCGCACACCGGGCGGCACGGCTGTCGCTGCCGCATGCGATCCTGATGCAGGATGCCGGCGCCGCGGTGATCCGGCTGACCGGCCCTGCGGCGCTGATCGACGCCTTCGAGATGGCGCTGAGTCTCGGCCCCGCCGACTGCCTCGTGCGCGAGGTGCGCCGGCAGGACAACGCCCCCCCGACCATGGAGTGACCGAAGATGCCCGACCTGCCCTCGCAATGGACCCCCGTGGCGCTGGTCGCCGATCTGCCGGTCGCGACCTCGGCCGGTACGGTGTTGCAGGGGGCCGAGGTGGTGATCTGGCGCGACAGCGCCGGCCGCGTTCACGCCTGGGAAGACCGTTGCCCGCACCGCGGCATGAAGCTGAGTTTCGGCTTCGTCCGGGGCGACCGGATCGCCTGCCTCTACCACGGTTGGCAATACGATGGCGCCGGCGTCTGCCGATACATCCCTGCCCATCCCGAGCTGGAGGTGCCGGCGTCGATCTGCGTGCCCGCCCATGCCGCGGCCGAGGCGCTGGGCATGGTCTGGGTGGCGGCCGCCGGTACCGATCCCGGCAGCCTGCCGCCGGGCGGGGCAGAGCCTCTGCGAAGCCTCTTCGTCGAGGCGCCGCTGGAGGTCCTGGTCGGGCTCGCGCAGGCCGGGCTGCCCGGTGCGGGCGCCGTGACCGAGGCGCGCCGCGACGGCGCGCTGCTGCATCTGTCACAGGGGGGCACGCGGATCGCGGCCGGGATGCATCCCATGGGGCCGGGGGCGGCGGCGCTGCACCTCGTGTTGCCCGCGGGCGCGTCCGAAGACCGCCGCCTCGCCCTCGTCACCGCCGCCGCCGGCCTGCGCCGGGCCGCGGAAGCCGCCGCCGGAACCGGAGAGGCCGCCTGATGTCGGCGCCGGTACTGTGGAACTACGATCTCGACGACGCCTGCTACCGCGTCCGGCTGATGGCGTCGCTGGCCGGTGTGGCGCTGACGTTGCGGTCGGTGGATGCCTATCCGGGCGCCGAGCACCGCGGGGCCGAGATGATGGCGCTGAATCCGCTCGGCCGGCTGCCGGTGCTCCAGGACGGCGCTCTTGTCCTGACCCAGCCAGAGGCGATGCTCTGCCACCTCGCCCGTACCGGACCGCGCGGCGCGGGCTTCCTGCCGCAGGCGCCCGGGCCGGCGGCGCTGGTGCAGGAGTGGCTGGCCTTCGCCGCCCGCGATCTGGGCGCGGCCGCCGCTGCGCGGATGGCGGCGATGCTGGAGGGGCCGGGCGATCCGGAGGTGCTGCGCCTGTCGGCCCGCGACGCGCTGCGCATCGTCGAGGATCACCTGTCGGCGCAGACCCAGCGCGGCGATGGCTTCGTCGCGGGGGCGGAGGCCAGCGTCGCCGATATCGCCCTCTTCCCCGCCTTCGCGCTCAGCCGCGACTACGGGCTCGACCATGACGCCTTCCCTGCCCTGCGGCTGTGGGCGCGGCGCATCCGCGCGCTGAAGGGCTTCGTCCCCATGCCCGGCATTCCGGACTACCACTAGGCGCCGGGGATGGACCTGCACCGCCTCGGCCTCGTCTCGACCCGGGCGCGGCATTTCCAGCTGGCGGCCCGGCTCGGCTCGATCCGGGCGGCGGCGCGGGCGATCCGGCTCACCCCGTCCTCGGTCAGCCGATCGGTCCGTGCGCTGGAGGAGGAGCTGCGCGTGCCGCTGTTCGAGCGGGGCCGCCAGCGGCTGCGGCTGACCTCGGCCGGCGAGCTTCTGCTCTATCACCTGCAGCAGAGCGGGGCGGAACTGAACCGCGCTGTCACCGGCATCGGCGATCTGCGCGGGCTGCGGCGCGGGACGGTCACGCTGGTGACCGTGGAAAGCGCGTTGGCCGGCCTTCTGCCCGGGGTGCTGGAAGGGTTCTGGGCGCGCAACTCCGAGATCGCGGTCGATGTGCGCGTCGCCGGTTCGGCCGAGGCTGCTGCCGCCGTCGCCGCGGGCGAGGCAGACCTCGCGCTGGCGTTCGACCAGCGGCTGGGGCGCGGGCTGCGGCGGCTGGCGCTGGCCGGGCTGCCGCTGGGGGTGCT
>SLBI01000284.1 GCA_007126375.1 Paracoccaceae bacterium | reverse complement strand
GCCCGGTGCCATGGCTGGCCGGCCACGACTGGCTGGGCCCGGATGTCTGGTTCGCCCATCTGGTCGAGGCCGACGCCGATGAGGTGGCGCTGCTGGCCGAAACCGGCACCGGCATGGCGCATTGTCCGCAGGCCAACGGCCGGCTCGGCTCCGGCCTCGCCCCAGCCCCGGCGCTGTCGCGCGCGGGCGGCACCGTGGCGCTGGCGGTCGATGGCGCCGCGGCGAACGAGGCCGCCGACATGGGCTCGGCCCTCTATGCGGCCTTCATGCTCCACCGCACCGCCGGCGGCGCCGGCGCGGTGACGGTGCAGGAGCTGATCCACTGGGCCACCGCCGGCGGCGCCGCGGTCCTCGGCCTGCCGGCGATCGGCACGCTGGCACCCGGTCAGGCCGCCGACCTCGTGCTCTTCGATCTCGACGCCCCGCGCTGGTTCGGCCTGCACGATCCGCTGCTCGCCCCGGTGATCGGCGCGGGGCAGTTGAGCGTCCGGCACGCCTTCGTCGCGGGGCGGGAGATCGTCCGCGACGGGGCGCTGCCCTGGCTGGACACGGTGAAACTGCGCGCCGACGCCGCCCGCGTCACCGCGCGCCTTGCCCGGAGGAGCTGACATGCTCGTGACGAAACAGAAGGTGCTGCGCCGCTTCTGGTATGCCTGCGTTCCGCTATCCGATCTGGCCGGGGGGCCGAAACCCTTCCGCCTGCTGGGCGAGGACATCGTGCTCTTCCTCGACCGCGACGGCCAGCCCGCGGCGCTGGAGGACCGCTGCTGCCACCGCACCGCCAGGCTCTCCAAGGGCTGGATCAGGGACGGCAACATCGTCTGCGGCTATCACGGCTGGGAATACGACCGCACCGGCAAGCTGGTGATGATCCCGCAGTTCCCCTTCGAGCAACCCGTGCCCGAGGCCAGGGCCCGCAATTTCCACGCGCAGGAAAAATATGGCTATGTCTGGGTCTGCCTCGACGCGCCGCTCGCCGACATACCGCCGATCCCCGAGGCCGGTGATGCGGGATACCGCCGCATCTTCCAGTTCCACGACGAGTGGAAGACCTCGGCCCTGCGGCTGATGGAAAACAGCTTCGACAACGCCCATTTCGCCTTCGTCCACCAGAACACCTTCGGCCAGATCAGCCAGCCGAAGCCGGAGAAATACGAGATCACCGAGACCGACTACGGCTTCGACGCGGAAACCATCATCACCATCGACAACCCCGACCGGGCGAAGCGGATCACCGGCGATCCGAACCCGACGACGAAGCGGCACATGCGCAACAAGTGGTTCATGCCGTTCTGCCGGCGGCTCGACATGGAATACCCCTCGGGCATCCGCCACATCATCTTCAACTCGGCCACGCCGATCGACGACGGCCGTATCCAGGTGGTGCAACTGCTGTTTCGCAACGACCGCGAGGAGGATGTGAGCACCGAGGAGCTGATCGCCTGGGATGCCGAGATCATCTCCGAGGACCGCGACATCCTCGAGAGCACCTCGCCCGACGCCGTCGTGGACATGTCGCGCAGGGTCGAGATGCACATGCCCTCGGACCGGCCCGGCATGCTGATGCGCAAGCGGCTGCTCGCGCTGCTGCACGCGCATGGCGAGACGGAGGTCCCCGGCCCCGACAGCGCCGATGTCGAGACGGCCCGCGAACGCTGGCGGGCCTGACGCATCCGCGTCAGATCACCATGCAGACGGTCTTGGTCTCGAGGTAGTTCTCGAGCCCCTGCGGGCCGTTCTCGTAGCCCCAGCCCGACAGGCCGTGCCCGCCCTTGGGCAGTTCCGGCGAGAAGTAGCTGTGGCAGTTGACCCAGACCGTACCGGCGCGGATGCCGGCGGCGAAACGATGCGCGGCCGAGAGACTCTGGGTCCAGACGCTGGCGGCGAGGCCGTAGTCGGTGTCGTTGGCCATCGCCAGCGCCTCCTCGGGGTCGTCGAACGGGGTGACGGCGGCGACGGGGCCGAAGATCTCCTCGCGCATCAGCCGCATGTCGGGGGTGACACCCGTCAGCACCGTGGGGGCGAAGAAGGCCGGCGCCTCGGCGAAGGGCGCACCACCCGCGCGGATTTCGGCCCCGCTGGACTGCCCCTCGGTGACGAAGCCGGCGACCCGGGCGGCATGATCGGGGCCGATCAGCGGCCCGAGATCGGCCTCGGGGTCGAGGCCGTGACCGAGCCGCAGCCGTTCGGCCTCGGCCGCAAGCCGCTCGGTGAAGCCTTCGGCGATGCTGCGATGGACATAGACGCGCGCACCGGCAACGCAGACCTGCCCGGAATTGGCGAAGATCCCGCGCGCCACGCCCGGCACCGCCAGCGCCTGATCGGCATCGGCCAGCACCACCGCAGGCGACTTGCCGCCCAGTTCCAGCGTCAGCTTCTTCAGGTTCCCGCGCGCCGCCCCCAGCAGCACCCGGCCGGTCCCGGTGGAACCGGTGAAGGCGAGCTTGTCCACCCCCGGATGGCCGGCCAGCGCCGCGCCCACCTCCTCGCCATATCCCGTCAGTATGTTGACGACGCCGGCCGGCAGCCCTGCGCGGTCGAGGATCGCGCCGAGCATCAGCGCGGTCAGCGGCGTTTCCTCGGCCGGTTTCAGCACCACCGTGCAGCCGGCCGCAAGCGCGGGCGCGAGCTTCATCGCCGCCATCAGCAGCGGCGAATTCCAGGGCACGATCGCCGCCACCACCCCGACCGGTTCACGCACGGTGTAGGAAAAGAGCTGCTTGCCGACGGGTTGATAGCCGATCGAGGTGGGGATGGTCTGGCCCAGAATCTTGGTCGCGAAGCCCGCATAATAGCGGAACTGCGCCACCGCGCCGGGGATCTCCGCGAAGCGCGCGGTGGCGTAGGTCTTGCCCTGATCAAGGCTCTCGATCTCGGCCAGCGCATCCGCCTCGGCCTCGATGGCATCGGCGATCCGCCACAGCAGGGCGCCGCGGGCCGCAGGCGTCATCCCGGCCCATGCGGGGCGCTCGAGCGCGGTGCGGGCAGCGCTGACCGCCGCGTCGGCCTCGGCCGCGCCG
>SLBI01000162.1 GCA_007126375.1 Paracoccaceae bacterium | reverse complement strand
TCGAGGCCTTCGCCCGCATCGACACCGAGGACATCGACCCCATTCTCAGCATAACCACGAAAGCCGCCTGATCATGCCCTCAGGCCATCCGGGAAATTACACCAGCTTGACGGACGTGACCTGACTTTGCCGCGCACTGGCCGTCATCTCAACCCAGCCGAACCCATTGATCAGACATTCCCGAAGCGCCGCAGTGCCTTGCCTCGGAGCCGTGCCTACGTAGAACTTCCGCTTCGGACTGGGCATTGCCTGCGGCGTTCGTTTGCGCGGGCTGGAAATGGGTCAGCACCTCGACCAGTTCGCCAGCATTGCGGCGCAAGGAGCTTGCGGCGGCGGTGCTCTCCTCTGCCATTGCAGCGTTCTGCTGAGTGACTTGATCCAGCTGCGTCACGCCGGTGTTGATCTCGGAGAGGCTGGTGGCCTGTTCACGCGCCGAGACTGAAATGCCCGCCATCAGTTTTTCGACCTCGCTGGCCATTGCGAGGATCTCGGTCAGGCTTTCGCCGGTGCGCCCTACCAGGGCCGAACCGGTCTTCACATGTTCTCCGCTCTCGGCGATCAGACCCTTGATCTCGCGCGCGGACTCCGTGGCGCGTTGGGCGAGGCCCCGCACCTCCGAGGCGACAACGGCAAATCCGCGCCCGGCCTCGCCGGCGCGGGCGGCTTCCACCCCGGCGTTGAGCGCAAGAAGGTTGGTCTGAAAGGCAATGTCCTCGAGCACATCGATGATGCGGGTGATCTGTGTCGCGCTCTTCTCGATTGCGTGCATCGCGGCAATGGCATCTTCGACAATCCGGGCGCCGCTTTGGGCGCAGTCGCGATTGTTGCGGCTTACGGTTTCGCCCTCGGCGGCGCGGTCGGCGGCGGTGCAGACGCTCCCGGTGAGTTCGTTCAGCGCAGCGACAGACTGTTCCAGCGTTGCAGCCTGGGTTTCGGCCCGCGCTGAGAGGTCCCCTGCGGCTTTTTCGATCTCGGCGGCATCTTGGCGGACACAGGCTGCGATACGATCGATCTCTGCCACGGTCTGGCCGAGTTGCTCGAGAACACTGTTGTAGCTGGCGCGCAACGCATCGTAGGCTTCGGGAAAAGGGTCGTGGTCCGGGCTGTCGATCGGCTGCGACAGGTTCCCCGCTGCCAGCCTTTCCAGCCCGGCCGAGATTTCCGACACGACCCGGGCCTGTACGGCAGCTTCCGCCTGCTGCCGGGCTTCGCGGGCGCGGGCTGCTTCGGCCTCGGCCTCGGCGCGAGCAGCTTCGGCCTTCTGCGCATCGGCTATGTCGCGGGCCATCGCTTCCTCGCGATGGTGGGCGCGGGACAGGTAGAGCCAGAGCGCTGTTATCATGGTCGCAGCCAGTCCGATGCTGACTGCCGCCATGATCGCCACCAGACCGTTGCGGGTGCCGGCGAGCTGCGACGTCAGTTGACTGCGGTCTTCGAGGATGCTGATGGACAGGAAGGGGCTGCCGTCCGTGGCGGTCATCACCAGCGGTTCGGGCAACTCGGCGGCCTGGGGCGTGATTTCGATGTTCTGCGTTTCCAGCAGCAGGGCGCGGCCATCGGCGGCACGTATGCGCACCGGTGCTGCCAGACGCATGTCCAGACCCCTGAGGGCGTTCGTCGGCTCGACATGCAGCACCAGATACCCCTGCAGAATGAGTCCCCCAACGGGCACGGTGACACTGAACACCGGCCTGTCCCCATCGGTCCAGGCATGGACCAGCGGGCGCAGGCGTTCGGTGCCCTCGCGCGCGGCAAGGGCGCCTTGCAGGGCGTCCGGCAGGGCGATGCCGCTGCTCGCGCGCGACTGCCCGGCGAGGGGGCGCAGCTCGGGGTCGAGCAGATCCACGCCCAGCAGCGCGATCGCCCCGCTGCTGACGCTGCCGCGGGCATGGACATCGGCCATGTGCGCGGCGATGGCGTCGGCATCGCCGGCGGCCACCATGGGTTGCAGCTCGCGCGCGACTTCCGCCCCGGTCTGCCCGACCAGGGCGGCATGGTCACGCCAGAGAAGATCATCCACTGCCAGCGCCGCGGCATCATGGCTGCGGAGCTGGCCGTAGTCGGACACCAGCGCGTCATAGCTCCGCGTCATCACCAGGGTGATCGCCAGCGTCGCGCAGACCACAAGGGCCTGGGCCAGAGCCACGAGGATCAGCAGACGGCTGTATTTTCCCGGGGTCCAGCGGTGCATGATGTCCCTTTCATTCGTTCAAAAGGGGGCCACCCCCGGGGAGGGCCGGCGGTGACGGCCGTGGTCAGTGCGACACCACCGGCAGGCCCAGCTCCCCCCATTCACTCATGCCGAGGGCATAGTAGTGAACGTTGGTATAGCCCCAGCTGACAGCCATTTCGGCGGCATTGGCGGCGCGGCCGCAGGACAGGCCGTTGCAGTAGAACAGCACCGGCGTGTCGGCTTCGGCGCCATGGGCGGCCAGGACCTCCGGGCCGGTGATGTCGGTGTCGATCAGCCGGATCGCCCCTTCGATGTGCCCGGCGGCGAAATCGGCCTCGCGACGATTGTCGAAGATCACCAGCCCGGGCGTGCTCGTGATCAGTTCGATCACGCCATTGGCGTCGACGGTGGAGGCGCCGGAAATGGTCAAGGGTGCGCCGGCATGGGCGGCGGCGGGAGCGACCAGCAGGCCGAGGCTCAGTGCCAGGACGGTACGGCGGGTTGAGATCTGGGGCATGTCATTCTCCTCGAAACGGGCGCGCCGACGGAAACGACGGCGCCGACAGGGGAATGTTATGGCGCCGATTCCTTTCGCGTTGCTTTACGTCGCCGACCGAATGCAAGGCTGTGCCGGAAGCTCTCCCGGGCGGCCATCATTCCAGTCACCCGCGACGAAGGTTGCGCGAACCAGTGCGGCGCGGCCGTGGCCCCGGCGGGGCCGCGCACGCGCGTCGAACGACGGCGAGGCGATCGTGATCGCAGCGCGGCAGGCCGAGATGCGCTTGGCGGCGCCGAAGACGGCGGGTCGGCAGGCCACCGCGGGCCGGCTCCGGGCGCGGGTGGCGTCT
>SLBI01000018.1 GCA_007126375.1 Paracoccaceae bacterium | reverse complement strand
GTCAGAACCGTGCCGGTGGCGGGGTCGCGGGTCTCGAACAGTCCCGCGGCAGCCGGCCCCCATGCCCCGTCGATCCAGAGCCGGTGCGGCCCCGCGGCAAGGAACGCCTGCGCAGCGGTCTGGCGCGGCGGATGCGGGCGCAGGGTCAGGGTCATGCCGCCGCCCGCAACCGGGCCGCGGCGGCGCGGGCGCCGCGCAGGATCGACGCGTAGCCGGTACAACGGCACAGGTTGCCCTCCAGCGCCCGCAGTACATCGTCGTCGCCCGCGTCGGGCCGCGCGGTCAGCAGGCCCGCCAGCGTCACCACCACGCCCGGCGCACAATAGCCGCACTGAAAGGCATTGGCCTCGGCCAGCGCAGCCAGGATCGGCGCCGCCGCGGGACGCGCGCGCAGCCCCTCGATGGTGACGACCTCGCGCCCGGTGACCTGCCAGGCCATAAGCAGGCAGGCGTTCACCGCCGCCCCGTCCAGCAGCACCATGCAGGCGCCGCAGCGGCCGATGCCGCAACCCAGCTTGGTACCGGTGAGGCACAGCGTCTCGCGAAGCACGGTCACGAGCGGGGTGTCGGGTGCGCAGTCGAGCGTGGTTTCGGCGCCGTTCAGGGTGAAGACCGGGGTCATGACGCGGGTTCCTCGATCAGCTGCAGGATCGCTTCGGGCGGGAAGGGGGCGATGGCCGGCCAGCGCCCCAGCGCGGCCCCCACGGCATTGGCGATGGCCGGGGTGACGGCGCCGATGCCCAGTTCGCCCGCCCCGCGCGGGCCCCAGGGATCATCGGGATCGAGGTCCTCCAGCGCGGTCATCGCCATGCGGGCGGGCATGTCGCGGATCGTCGGGATCATGTAGCTGTCGAGGTTGCGGGTCAGCGTGCGACCGCCGGCGATCAGGATATCCTCGGTCAGGGTCAGCCCGAGGCCCTGCATCGCACCACCCTCAAGTTGGCCGAGGTAGGCGGCAAGGTCCAGAACCGGCCCGCAGGCCGAATGCAGATGCAGGTCGGTGACCCGCACCGCACCGGTCACCCGGTCGATGCCGACGCGGGCCAGCGTCGCGCCGAAGGCAAAGACATAGCGGGCATTGCCGCGTGTGTAGCCCGTCTTCGGAAAGGCGACATGGGCCGTCGTCTCCGGCAGCCCGCCGGGCAACAGCCCGCGCGCGAGTTCGGCAAGACCGAGCTGCGGCGCGGAGCTGTTGCTGCCGACCTCGGCGATGCCGCCGGGCACGATGCGCAGCGCCTCGGCCGGCCGGCCCAGCAGCCGGGCGGCGCCGTCGCGCAGTGCGGCGGCCAGTCCGGGGGCGGCCCGGTCCGCCAGATGCCAGGCGACGAAGGTCCCCCGCGAGGCCGAGGTGGAGCCCGCATCGGGTGCAAGTCCGGTGTCGCCGAAGACCGGCCGGACATCGCTGCGGGCACAGCCCAGCCGGTCGGCCACAGCGGCCTGTAGGGCCGGCACCAGCCCCTGCCCCATCTCGTCAAGACCGCAGAGCATCTCGATCGCCCCGTCGGCGGCCAGCCGCAGCGCACCCTCGGCCTGATCGTCGGGCAGCGAGCCGAGGCCGTTGCCCTGATAGTTCAGCGCCATGCCGGTGGCGAAGACCTCGTCGCCCTCCTCCTGCGGCGTCGCCCAGAGCGGGCTCGCGGCAGCGGCCGCCAGCATCTCGTCCAGCCGTTCCGAACCCGCCACCGCCTGACCGAGGAAGCCGGGCATCCCGGGGCGGCGCAGGTTGCGCCGCCGGATCTCGGCCGGGTCGAGGCCGCACCGCGCGGCCAGCCGGTCCATCTGGCATTCGATGGCGAAGGTCATCTGGTTCGCCCCGAAGCCGCGAAAGGCGCCGCATGTGCCGTTGTTGGTGTAGGCGAGCCGGCCGCGGGTGCGGAGGTTCGGCACGAGGTAGGGGCCGGCGGCATGCTCCAGCGCCGTCTCCATCACCGCGGGCGAGAGCGAAGCGTAGGCGCCGCAATCGGCCAGCAACTCCACCTCCTGCGCCACCAGCCGGCCCGCGGCGTCGCAGCCGCTGCGCATGCGGATCGTCATGGGGTTGCGCTTGACGCCTGCCAGCACGGACTCCGCGCGGGACAGGTGCATCCGCACCGGCGCGCCGGCCTTCAGCGCCAGCAGCGCCAGTGCCGGCTGAACGGTCAGTTCGTCCTTGCCGCCGAAGCCGCCGCCGACGGGGCTGGTGACCACGCGGATACGCTCCTCCGGCAGGGCGAGGATGCGGGCGAGCTGCATCCGGTCGCGAGCGCCGTGCTGACCGCCCACCGCCACCATCAACCCGCCGTCGGCGGTTGGCGCACACCAGCCGCCTTCGGTCTCCAGAAAGGCGTGCATCTGGCGGGGCGTGACATAGGTCTCCTCGACCACATGCGCGGCGGCGGCGAAGCCTGCGGCGAGGTCGCCGCGGTCGATGCCGGTCTCGGCGGCCAGGTTGCCCTGCGGATGCAGGATCGGCGCATCGGGCGCCAGCGCGGCGGCGGGGTCGATGACGGGCGGAAGATCGACGTAGTCCACCCGGATCGCCGCAAGCGCGGCCTCGGCGGCAGCGGCGTCCGTGGCGGCGACGGCGGCCACCGGATCGCCCTCGTGCCGCACCATATCGGCGCACAGCGCCGGCTGATCCTGCCACATGATGCCGAAAGCGTTCAGGCCGGGCACGTCGCGATGCGTCACCACCGCGCGCACGCCCGGCATCGCCTCGGCCGCGGCGGTGTCGATGGCGCGGATGCGGGCATGCGGCCGGCCGGCGCGCAGGATGCGGCCCACCAGCATCTCCGGCGCGCGCGCGTCGGTGAGGTATTCCAGCCGCCCGGCGATCTTGTCGGGCAGATCGGCGCGGGGGTGCCAGCGGTCGCCCGCCGGATCGAGAGACGTCAGGCCTGCAGGCGGCGCGGAAGGGGCGGTGGAGGCCGACGCCGACATGCGGGCTGGCGGCAGGCCGGAGGAGTTGATCGCCCCAAAGGCGGAGATCTTCGACGCGGCGGCCATACATGCCCGACTCGATCGCGAGATCGCCGCTGCCGGGGATGCGCG
>SLBI01000399.1 GCA_007126375.1 Paracoccaceae bacterium | reverse complement strand
GGCGAGACCGTGGCAAGTCTTGGAGCGCCGACCGAGGCGGGGTTCTGGCTGCGCACCCCGCTGGTGCCGGCCGTGCGATCCGGTCGGGTGGAAACCGCCGGTGGCGGCTCGGTGTCGGTGGAATTGCGCCCCTCCGGCGGGGCGCCGGGATCGGGCAGCCAGCTGTCGCTGCCGGCGTTCCGCGCCCTCGGCCTGCCCCTGACCGCGCTCCCGGTGCTGCGGGTTTTCGTGGAGTGATGTCTGGCGCAGCGACCGGCCGGTCCTGGCCGGTGTATGCTGCCGGGATCGGACCAGCCGCGTGTCCCGGTTCCGGTCCCTGACCCCCGTCGGTCCGGGTCGGAGAGGCCGGAGTCCGGATCATCGGTTTCCAGGGTATGCGCCGGCGCGCAGGGGTGCGCGCGTGCAGGCGCCGGGCTGACGCGGTGGCTTCCTGCCTGCGCGACCGGGGCCCGCCCGGCTGTGCCTCCCCGAGGTATTGCAACCCCGCACGGACGGCTGTGCGGTCGCCATGGCGGTCGGCCCGTCGCAGGCCAGGCGCGGACGGGTGGGGGCGTCTGCCCGATCGCCCAGCCGTGCCACGCCCGTGGGGAGAAACCGGTGCCGGCGGACGGGCGCCGCGATGGTGCCACCGTCCGTCGTCTGGCAGCGTTGCCCAAGGACCGCGCCCGTATCGCGCGGCTCAGGCCGAGAGGTGCCGGGCGGCCTCGCGCCGCGCAAGGGGACGCATCGCGGCACCCTGCTCTGCAAGAAACGCCCGCACCCGATCCGGATCGTGGCGCGAGAGATCGCGCAGCCACCAGCCCGCGGCCTTCTGGATGAACCGGTCGCGGTCGGACACATAGCCGGCCACCCAGCCGAGAATGCGGTCTCTCCGGGCCAGGTCGTCGGGTTTCGGGTGGCTGAACTTGGCCCAGGGCAGGGTCATGACCAGTGCTGCCCGGCGCACCCAGAGCGAGGGGGCCCGCGTCCAGACCTCCACCTGATCGAGCCGTGCGGGGTCGGCCACAAGCCGCCGTGATCCGGCCGCGCAGGCATGATCGGCCAGCGCCCAGCTGTCGAACTGCGGCACCCAGGAGGCGATCAGCGCCCAGGCGTTTTCGTCGGGGCGCAATCGCGCCTGGGTCAGCAGCTTGGCCGCGGCCACGCGGGCCTCGTGAATATCGCTGTCCCAGAGGCCGGCGGCGAGCGCCACCCGCGCCTCGACCGTTGCGCCCGCGCGCCAGGCGGCCACCAGCGCTGCGATCTCGGGCACCTGCACGCCGAGATAGACGCGCGGAACCTTGTGATAGGCGGCCATCCGGGCTGCCCGCGCGTCATCGCGCAGACCCCGCAGCGCGTCCAGCGCGCAGCCCACCGAGGTCATTCCACCGTCACCGACTTGGCCAGGTTGCGCGGCTGGTCGACATCGGTGCCCTTGGCCACCGCGGCGTGATAGGCAAGCAGTTGCACCGGCACCGCATACAGGATCGGCGCCAGCGCCGCGGGCACATCGGGCATGGCGAGCCCCCGCCAGACGCCGTCGCCGGCCTCGTCCAGGCCGGCGCGATCCGACATCAGCACGACGCGGCCATGCCGGGCCATCACCTCCTGCATGTTCGACACGGTCTTGTCGAAGAGCGCATCTCGCGGCGCGAGCACGATCACCGGCACCGCCCCGTCCACCAGTGCGATGGGGCCGTGCTTCAACTCGCCACTGGCATAGCCTTCGGCGTGGATATAGCTGATTTCCTTGAGCTTCAGCGCGCCCTCCAGTGCCAGCGGATACATCGGCCCGCGGCCCAGGAACAACACGTCACGGGCCTCGGCGATTTCCTCGGCGATCGCGCAGACCTCATGATCGCGGCCGATCGCGGCCTGCATCTGGCCCGGCAGCCGGCGCAGTTCCGCCAGCCGTTCGGCCAGTCCGGCAGCGTCCAGCATACCGCGCGCCGCCGCTGCCTGCAGCGCCATCAGATACAGCACCGCCAGCTGGCAGACGAAGGCCTTTGTCGAGGCGACGCCGATCTCGGCCCCGGCGTGGATCGGCAGCGCCACATCCGCCTCGCGCGCGATCGAACTGGTGGGCACATTGACCACCGCCACCAGCTGCGCCACCTGCCCGCGCGCATGGCGCAGCGCGGCCAGCGTGTCGGCGGTCTCGCCCGACTGGCTGACGAAGACCGCCAGCGTGCGCTCCGACAGCACCGCATCGCGATAGCGGAACTCCGAGGCGATATCGATGTCGCAGGAAACGCGCGCGATCTGTTCGAACCAGTAGCGCGCGACATGGCAGGCGTAATGTGCCGTGCCGCAGGCCACCAGCAGGATGCGGTCGCAGGCGGCAAAATCGATGGCGCCGGGAAACTCGATCCGGTTGCCGTCGGACGAGAGATGGAAATGCACCGCAGCACCAAGCACCGTGGGCTGTTCATGGATCTCCTTGACCATGAAATGGCGAAACCCCGCCTTGTCGACGCGCGCCGCCGGCACTTCGATACGCGTGACGGGGCGGTTGGCGCGCCGCCCGGCGGCATCCAGGATCTCGACTCCGTCGCGGCGGATCACCGCGCAGTCGCCCTCGTCGAGATAGGTGACACGGTCGGTCATTGGCGCCAGTGCGATTGCGTCCGAGCCGAGATACATCTCGCCTTCGCCATGCCCGACCGCCAGCGGCGAGCCCTTGCGGGCGGCGATGATCAGGTCCTCCTCGCCCTCGAACAGGAAGCCGAGCGCAAAGGCGCCCTCCAGCCGGTTCAGGACCGCGCGCACCGCCGCGACCGGCTCGTGGCTCCTGGCCATTTCCGCCGCCACGAGCGCGGCGACGATTTCGGTGTCGGTGTCGCCCTCGAACGCCTGGTCGGCCGGCAGGCTCGCGCGCAGGTCGCGCCAGTTCTCGATGATGCCGTTATGAACCACGGCGACCCGGCCGGCACGGTGCGGGTGGGCGTTTTCGACCGTCGCGGCGCCATGGGTGGCCCAGCGGGTATGACCGATCCCGGCCTTGCCGCGCAGCGGATCATGCACCAGCAGGTCGGACAGGTTCACCAGCTTGCC
>SLBI01000119.1 GCA_007126375.1 Paracoccaceae bacterium | reverse complement strand
CGCGCCCCGGTTCAGGCGGCTGCCGCGCACCTGGCCGGTTCAGCGGTCCTCGACCTCGATGTAGGGCCGGTGCGGCGGGCCGACGTAGAGTTGGCGCGGGCGGCCGATCTTCTGGCTCGGGTCGGCGATCATCTCCTTCCACTGGGAGATCCAGCCGACGGTGCGCGAGAGCGCGAAGATCGGCGTGAACATCGAGGTGGGAAAGCCCATCGCCTCGAGGATGATGCCGGAGTAGAAATCGACGTTCGGGTAAAGCTTCTTGGAGACGAAGTAGTCGTCCTCCAGCGCGATGCGCTCCAGTTCCTTGGCGACCTGCAGCGTCTCGTTGTTCTCGACGCCGAGCAGGCCCAGCACCTCGTCGGCGGACTGCTTCATCACCTTGGCGCGCGGATCGAAGTTCTTGTAGACGCGGTGTCCGAAGCCCATCAGCCGGAACGGGTCGTCCTTGTCCTTGGCCCGCCTGATGAATTCCGGGATGCGGTCGACCGTGCCGATCTCCTGCAGCATCTCGAGGCAGGCCTGGTTCGCGCCGCCATGCGCCGGACCCCAGAGGCAGGCGATGCCGGCGGCGATGCAGGCGAAGGGGTTGGCGCCCGACGAGCCCGCCAGCCGCACCGTGGAGGTGGAGGCGTTCTGCTCGTGATCGGCATGCAGCGTCATGATGCGGTCCATCGCGCGGGCGAGGATCGGGTTGACCTCGTAATCCTCGGCCGGCACCGCGAAACACATGCGCAGGAAGTTCGAGGCATAGTCGAGATCGTTGCGCGGATAGACGAACGGCTGACCCACCGAATACTTGTAGGCCCAGGCGGCGATGGTCGGCATCTTGGCGATCATCCGGATCGCCGCCACCTCGCGCTGCCAGGGATCGCCGATGTCGGTCGAGTCGTGGTAGAAGGCCGACATCGCTCCGACGACCCCGACCATCGTCGCCATCGGATGCGCATCACGGCGAAAACCGCGGAAGAAATACTGCATCTGTTCGTGCAGCATGGTGTGATGCGTCACCCTCGTCTCGAAATCCTCGAGCTGCTCGGCGGTGGGCAGATCGCCGTAGAGCAGGATGTAGCAGACCTCGAGGAAATGCGACTTCTCGGCCAGATCGTCGATCGAGTAGCCGCGATAGAGCAGCACGCCCTCGTCACCGTCGATATAGGTGATCGTGCTTTCGCAGGATGCGGTGGAGGTGAAGCCGGGGTCGTAGGTGAAGACATCGCCCTCGGCATAGAGCTTGCGGATGTCGATGACGTCCGGGCCCAGAGTGGGCGAATGAACCGGCAGTTCGAGTGTCCGGCCGTGGACGTTCAGTGTCGCCGTCTTCTTGTTGTCCAGCATAGCGTTCCCTCTCCCGATCGGCACCAGCGCGGGGCGGCGCCCTGTGTCTTTGGCGGCTCCGTCTCGCGGCGCCGGCCTGTGTCGTCGCGCCTCCTCGGGCGTCAGCCTGCCGCGTCGGCGATCCGGGCGAGCGTTTCCTTCCGGCCGATCACGAGCATCATGTCGAACACGCTCGGGCTGACCGTTCGCCCCGCCAGCGCCGCACGCAGCGGTTGTGCGAGCTTGCCGAGACCCATTCCGTGCTCCTCCGCCAGAGCCTTGACCGTGGCTTCAAGAACGTCCCGTTGCCAAGTAGCATTTTGCAGGCGCGGCGTCAATTCGCGCAGTATACCGCGGGATACATCGTCGAGCGCCTGCGCCGCCTTCCGATCCGGAACCAGCGGGCGCGATGCCAGAACGAAATGCGCTTTTTCAATTAGATCCGGGATGGTCTTTGCGCGATCTCTCAGGTAAGGCAGGGCCCGCGACAGGGCATCCCGACGGGCCGCGTCCAGCGGATCCTGACACGTCGCCGCCAGCCAGGCGTCGATGTCCTGCAGCATTGCGGCGTCTGCGGCGGCGGCGATGTGCTGGCCCGAGAGATGTTCGAGCTTCTTCGGGTCGAGCCGCGCCGGCGCCCGGCCGATTCCGGAAAGGTCGAACCAGGCCAGGGCATCCGTGTCGGTGAAGAATTCGTCATCGCCGTGGCTCCAGCCGAGCCGGGCGAGATAGTTGCGCAGCGCCGCCGGGGGATAGCCCATGCGACGGTATTCCTCGATCCCGAGCGCGCCGTGGCGCTTGGAGAGCTTCTTGCCGTCCGGCCCGTGGATCAGCGGGATATGCGCGAAGACCGGTAGCGGCCAGCCCATCGCCTGGAACACCTGTGCCTGGCGGGCGGCGTTGTTGAGGTGGTCGTCGCCGCGGATCACATGGGTCACGCCCATGTCGTGATCGTCCACCACCACCGCAAGCATGTAGGTGGGCGTGCCGTCGGCGCGCAGCAGCACCATGTCGTCGAGTTGGTCGTTGCCGAAGCGCACCTCGCCCTGCACCGCGTCGGCGATCACCGTCTCGCCGGTGCGCGGGGCCTTCAGCCGGATGACGAAAGGGGCGTCCGGGTGGTCACCGGGGTCGGCGTCGCGCCAGGGGCTGCGATAGAGGGTGGAGCGGCCCTCGGCCCGGGCCGCCTCGCGGAAGGCCTCGATCTCTGCCTGTGAGGCAAAGCACTTGTAGGCGGTGCCGTCCGCCAGCATGGCGCGGGCCACTTCGGCGTGCTGTTCCGCCCGGGCATGCTGGCTGACTGCCGCACCGTCCCAGTCGAGCCCGAGCCAGGCCAGCCCTTCGAGAATCGCCGCCGTTGCCTCGGGGGTGGAACGGGCGCGGTCGGTGTCCTCGATGCGCAGCAGGAACCGCCCGCCGCGGCCACGGGCGAACAGCCAGTTGAAGAGCGCCGTGCGGGCCCCGCCGATGTGCAGGAACCCCGTCGGCGACGGGGCGAACCGGGTGACGACGGGGGGGGGCTCGGGCGCGGGCGACGTGGCGGACATGCAGGCCTTCCGGGGTTCGGGGACGGGGTGGTTAACCCTTCGGTAACCATGATCCGGCTAGCGTTTCGGGGTTCGCCATCGGTCTAGGCAATCGCCGGAGGGACGACAAGGGTGGGACCGTCCATCCCAGGTCCTGCCGCAGCGGGAATCCCGCCGCGCAGGCCATCGCTGGCGGG
>SLBI01000138.1 GCA_007126375.1 Paracoccaceae bacterium | reverse complement strand
TCGTTCGAGGCGACGAGGATCACCTTCTGCGCCATGTCCCGCGCGATCGGCAGGCCGAAGCCGCCGCAGACCACGTCGCCGAGGAAATCGAGCAGCACATAGTCGAAGTCCCAGTCGTGGAAGCCGAGCTTCTCCAGCAGCTCGAAGCCGTGGATGATGCCGCGCCCGCCGCAGCCGCGGCCCACTTCGGGCCCGCCCAGCTCCATCGCGAAGACGCCGCTGCGCTTGAAGCAGACGTCGCCGATCTTCACCTCCTCGCCGGCGAGTTTCTTCTTCGACGAGGTGTCGATGATCGTCGGGCAGGCCTTGCCGCCGAAGAGCAGCGAGGTGGTGTCGGATTTCGGGTCGCAGCCGATCAGCAGGACGCGCTTGCCCTGCTCGGCCATCATGCAGCTGAGATTGGCCAGCGTGAAGGATTTGCCGATCCCGCCCTTGCCGTAGATCGCGATGATCTGGGTCTTCTTGGTCGGCTCGGTCACCGGCAGATCTTCCAGCGGCTCGTTGGCTTCGTCGCGTAGCCGCTGGTCGAAGTCCTTCAGGTTGGGCACATCCAGTGTCATGCTTCGGCTCCCCAGTTCAGTATCATCTTGAGGCAGGCCGGATCCTCGAAGGCCGTGCGATAGGCGCCCGTGGCATCCCCCGCGGCGACCTCATGGGTGATCAGGCCGGAGAGCGACAGCGCACCGCTTTCGACGAGCGTGCGGGTCGCAGCGAGATCGTCGCGGCTCCACTCCGCGGCGATTCGCAGACGCGCTTCCTTCATGAAGGCCGGAGGAAACGCGAATTGGATGGGCTCGGTGTAGAAGCCCGCCAGCACCACCTCGCCGCCCTTGCGGATGCGGGTGATGAGGGTGTTGAGAAGCGCGCCGTTGCCGCTCGCATCATAGATCGCGCGATAGTCGCGGCGCGGGTCTTCGTCGGGGTGGATCACCGCATAGCCCATCGCGCCTTCGGCGCGGTCGGCGTCGATCTCCCAGACGGTGGGCGCGGGCGCCCCGGCGGCGACGGTCAGCCGCGCCAGCAACCGGCCCAGCACGCCGTGACCCACGATCAGATCGGGCATCGCCTTGTCCACGCCGGCGATGGCGTGGCGCGCGGTGGCGGCCAGCGCCAGCAGCGCCCCCTCGGCGCCGAGGCCGCGGTCGATTCGGGTCACCCGGTCGACATCGGTCACCAGGCGCCGTGTGGCGCCGCCGAACAGGCCCTTGACCTCGCCGTAGCAGTTGGCGCCGGGCACGAACACATGCTCGCCCACCCGAAAGCCGCTGTCGGCACCGGCCTCGACCACCTCGCCGGCCGATTCGTAGCCCGGCACCAGCGGATAGCCCATGCCCGGAAACGGCGGCATCTGGCCCGACCAGAAGAGCTTTTCGGTCCCGGTCGAGATGCCGGAATGGGTGATGTCCACCACCAGGTCGCGCGGACCCGGCGCGCTCAGCTGCACGCGGCCCAGCGCCAGATCCTGCGGCCCCCTGAGGACGACTGCCGTGGTCTCCATTGCTGCGCCTCCCTCTCTGCCGCGCCCGCATGCCCCGGAAGGACTCGCGAACAGGTCGAACCGTGAGTGTCAGTTTAGCCTGACAGTCTGCACTGTCAATCGAAACAGACAGGATATTTGGGCAAGCGTCAGCCCGCCGCGGGCCGGACGGCGGTGACGACGCCGGTCAGGAACGGCCGCCGCGTCGCCGGCATGGCGATATCGGCGAAACCTGCCGCCCGCAGCATGCCGGCGATCTCGGCCGGCGAGCGCGCCCGCCCGGTGCGCATCGTCATGCAGTAGAGCGCGAAATAGGCGTTGCCGGCCGGCTGCGGCCGCGCCCCCCCGGCCATCGGCTCGGACACGATCAGCCGGCCGCCCGGCGGCAGTGCGGCAAGCACTTTGGCCAGCAGCGCCCCGACCGTCGCGTCGGCATGGTCGTAGAGCACGCGGACAAGGCTGATCGCATCCGCACCGCCCGGCAGCGGATCGTCGCGGAAACTGCCCGGGTGCAGCGTCACCCGGCTGCCGGGGCCCATCGCGAACCCCTCCTCGGCGAACCGGCGCCGGGCCACCTCCACCACCGGCGGCAGATCGAAAAGATCAAGCGCGACATCGGGATAGGCCCGGCCGACCGCGCGCAGGAAGGCACCTGTCCCGCCGCCGACATCCAGCAGCCGACGCACCCCGCGCAGCGAGACCGTGCGCAGGGTCTCCTCCGCCACCAGCCCCTGGCTTTCCTCCATCAGCGCCGAATAGCGCGCGGTGACCTCGGGATCGACCGCGCCGGCGGCGCCGAAGACATAGGGCCAGAACCGGCTGAGTTCGGTGTCGGCGTCATCGCGCAGGATCGCCAGCGGATCGGCCAGATCGCGGTAGAACACGTCATGGTGCCGGATCATTCCGGCCAGGCCGGGCACGCCGATCAGCGCCGCGCCGCGGGGCGAGGTCTGCCAGCCGCCGCCCACCCGCTCCAGCAGCCGCAGTGCCACCGCGGCATCGAGCAGCGCCGCCATGCGTTGCGGCGCGATGCCATGCTTCGCCCCCAGCGCCTCGGCGTCGCGCGGCACCTCCAGAAGCTCTTCCAGCAGGTCGAGCGAGACCAGCGCGAACAGCACCTGGCTGTAAACGAAACCTGACACCAGATCGAACAGCGCCGCCCCCTCGCGCCCGGCATGGCCGCGCGTCAGCGGGAAACGGCTGGCCCAGCCCTGGAACCGGGGCGAGGCGATCAGGCGGTTGCGCCAGGCGCGCCAGCCCCCGGCGCTGCGCCGCACCGCCTGCGGAACCGCGGCCGCCCGATCCCGGCCGGCCATCGCTCAGACCCGGGCATGCACCGGGGTCAATCGCTCGGCCTGGGCGCGGACCATCTTCGCCAGCATCGCCTCGCCGGGGCAGGAGGGGATCGAGGCGATGGCGCCGCCGAGGATGTCCTTGAGGCGGCGAATCGCCCCGTCCACCCCGTATTCCAGCACCGCATTCGGCCGGCCGTTCACCGCGTCCTGCCCCACCGGCTTGCCCAGGCTGTCGGCGTCGCCCAGCGCGTCGCGCAGATCGTCGGCGACCTGGAACG
>SLBI01000032.1 GCA_007126375.1 Paracoccaceae bacterium | reverse complement strand
GTCGGGAGCGTTGCCGGCGGCGACCGGCGCGAGGCTGCGGCTCGCCTCTTCCGGGGCGCCGCGGGCCATGGCCAGCCCGGCATCGATCAGCACCAGCGCCGGGGCGTCCGTCCCCGGGGCGCGGCCGATGGCGTTGCGCAGCTGCAACGCCGTCTCGGTATCCTGCGCGGCCAGCATGCGCTGCACCAGCGGCGGGCCCAGGTGGCGGCGCAACGGGAGCGGCAGCGCGGAGAACGCCCGCACAACCGCTGCGCGATCCGTGTCCGTCGCGAGCTGCTGGGCGGGCGCCGCCAGCACCGCCCAGAGCGCCACGGCACTGTCGCAGCTCTCCATTCCGGCGAAGGGCGCCTGCGGCCGCGGAAGGGCCTCGTCGACCATCGCGGCCATGTGCCCAAGCACCGCCGCCTCCGGAAGCTCCACCGGAAGGGCCCGCAGCAGTGCCACGGCCTCGGCCCCGAAGCCGAAATGCAGATAGACCCGCGCCAGCGCCACCACGGCCGCCGGGTCGGGGGTGTCGAACTCGCCCAGCAGGGCGCGGCGTGCAGCCGCGATCTGCAATGTGGGCGCGCGGTCGTCGGCCCAGGCGGCGACATCGAACAAGGGATCGGGCAGGCAGTCGCCGCCATCCGCGCGCAGGCCGGACCGCAACAGGCCGCGCTGGGCCCGGTCGAGCGCCGTCTCCGCATCGATGCGCAGGTTGCGCAAGGGATCGGGCGGTTCGGGCACGACGGGCGGCGCAGGCTCTGCCGACGCCATCCCCTGTCCCGAGCCCGCCGGCGGCCGCGACAGCGCTGCCAGATCGGCTCCGATCAGCCCCTGCGCCGCCGCACGGGCGAACTGCTGCACAAGGAGGTCGCGGGCGATGTCCTGCAGATCGAGCGGGACCGCCGGATCGGCCCCGGCGACGGGGGGGACCGGCCGGTCCTCCGGCGCGAGCAGATCGAAGTGGGCGCGGATCCAGTCGAAGGCCGGGCGCACCGGCGGCGCGGCCGCGACCGGGCTGCCGAGCCGGGATTCGAAACGGGCTCCGGGGGGCGGCGGACCGTCGCGGATGTCGATGACCAGCAGCCCGGCCTCGACGAAGGCTCGGGCATGGCATTCGCAGCCGAGCACGAAATCGAGCGCGCCGGGTTCGACGCGGAGTGCCATCACCCGGTTGCGCGGGATGCGCGCGAAGGCGGCCGAATCGTCCAGCTGCAGCGTCGGATCGGACAGCTGCAGGCCGTAGCCGTCCTCGGTCCGGCCCAGCTGCCAGCCGACCCCGGCCGGAAGCGGCAGGGTGAAGCGGGTGAAGGTCGCATGCTCGCCCGAGCGCAGCGGGGCGGGCTGGGTCTGCGCCGTCGCGGCTCCGGCGACCCCCGCGAGGAGCAGCGCGACCACGCGCAGGAGGCGCACCGCCGTCATGCCGATGTTCCTTTCGTCCCGGTTTCCGGCGTGGGCCGTCCGGAGGCCCGCGCCCCGGCAGCCCGGAATGCGGCAGGCGCGATGGTGCCGGCGGCCGCAGCCGCCGTGCCCGGCCTCGTGCCCCGGCTGCGCAGACCGGGCGGGCTGCCGGCCCGGGCGTGGGGTCCGGCGTCGAAGGCGGCGGCGATGCTGAGCCGCCGGCCCCCGCAGGAAGACCGGACGCTGCGAAGGCTCCGCGCAGGGATCGCCGCAACCAAGGCCCACGGGAGCCGTTCCGTCCCCGACGGCCCGCCGGGCACAGCCCCGCCCCTGCGCCGCATTCCCGGCATCACGCGGCGTCCTGGCGCAGACCGCGCAGCGCCTCCTCCAGCTCGCCGAAGCTGGGGCGCAGGGCGTGGGGGGTGTTCTGGCGGCCGACCTCGATGCAGATGTTGGTGGGATGGGCGTGCAGGTTCGCCACCAGCACCTCGCGGATCAGCTGATAGAAATGGGCGTCCTCGCGCGCGATCGCGCCGAGCCGCTGGGCGAAGGGTCCGACGAAGCCGTAGGACAGGAACACCCCGAGAAACGTGCCCACCAGCGCCCCGGCGATCATCTTGCCGAGGATCTCGGGCGGCTGGTCGATCGAGCCCATCGTCTTGATCACGCCCAGCACCGCCGCGACGATGCCAAGCGCCGGCAGCGCATCGGCCACCGTCTGCAGCGAATGGCTGGTGTGCAGCCGGTGATGCATGTTGGCCTCGAGCTGCTTTTCCAGCACCTCCTCGACCTGATGCGGGTCGTCATAGTTCATCGAGGCGGCGCGCAGCGTGTCGCAGATCAGTTCCACCGCCTCGTGGTCGGCGCGGATCTTGGGATAGCGGGCGAAGATCTCGGACTCGCCGGGGTTCTCGATATGGGCCTCCAGCGCCACGGGATTGCTGCGGGCGATCCGGATCAGCTCGAACAGCAGGCACAGCAGATCGCGGTAATCCTCCGGCTTCCAGTGCACGCCGCGGAAGATCTGGCCGAAATCGCGCGCCGACTGGCGGATCACCGACTTGTCGTTGGCGATCAGGAATGCGCCGAGGGCGGCGCCGCCGATCATGGCGATCTCGTAGGGCAGTGCGGCGACGATGATCCCCAGCTTGCCGCCGGCGGCGACATAGCCGCCGAACACCATGACCACCACCATCACGATGCCGATTATTCCCAGCATGACGCGGCCTCCCGCTTGCAGTTCCGTATCATCTGGTCCCTCATTCGGTCGGCACCCCGGCATGGCGGCCGGCGAGCAGCACGCTGATGCTGTAGGCGACGCGCGGCTCCAGCCCGGCCATCACCGCCGCCGCCGCCTCGGGGCGCATGCGCCCCAGGAACCCGGCGGCAAAGGACGGGTCCATCTCCTCGAACAGCAGCGCCGCCTCGCGCGGCTTCATCGCCTCGTAGACCGCGGTCAGCCGGGCCACGTCGCGCTCGGCGGCCTGATCGGCGAGCGCCAGCGTCCCGGCCAGACGCTCCTCGGCGGCGACCAGCGCGGCCAGCTGTGCGGCGAGTTCCGCCTCGGCCACGGCCAGCGCCTGCAGCCGGTCCTCCAGCGCCGCCTCCCGCGCCGCCACCCGCTCCTCGCGCCGCTGCAGCGCCTCCAGAGCCGGGGTCAGTTGCGGCG
>SLBI01000269.1 GCA_007126375.1 Paracoccaceae bacterium | reverse complement strand
CCTCGACCTGATCCAGGAGGGCAACATCGGCCTGATGAAGGCGGTGGACAAGTTCGAGTACCGCCGCGGCTACAAGTTCTCGACCTATGCCACCTGGTGGATCCGGCAGGCGATCACGCGGAGCATTGCCGATCAGGCCCGCACCATCCGCATCCCGGTGCACATGATCGAGACGATCAACAAGCTGGTACGGACGGGCCGGCAGATGCTGCACGAGATCGGCCGCGAGCCGACGCCCGAGGAGCTGGCCGAGAAGCTGCAGATGCCGCTGGAAAAGGTTCGCAAGGTGATGAAGATCGCCAAGGAACCGATCTCCCTCGAAACCCCCATCGGCGACGAGGAGGACAGCCAGCTCGGCGACTTCATCGAGGACAAGAACGCGATCCTGCCGCTCGACAGCGCGATCCAGGAAAACCTGCGCGACACCACCACCCGCGTCCTTGCCTCGCTGACCCCGCGCGAGGAGCGGGTGCTGCGCATGCGCTTCGGCATCGGCATGAACACCGACCACACGCTCGAGGAGGTCGGCCAGCAGTTCTCCGTCACCCGCGAACGCATCCGCCAGATCGAGGCCAAGGCGCTGCGCAAGCTCAAGCACCCCAGCCGGTCGCGGCGCCTGCGCTCCTTCCTCGATCAGTAGGCACCGAGGCCGCCGACAGGCAGCGCGACGAGGGGCCGGTCCGTATTGCGGACCGGCCCTTTTGCCATCCGCGTAACCAGCCGCCACCACGTATGGCATATAGATGACGAATTCATTTTGATGTCATGATGGCGTCATGTATTAGCCTCATGAGAGAGATCTTTACCAGATCGCGCTCGCCGCCTTTGCCGCGCGCGCCGGCGCATAATCAATTTGGTATTCGGGGTGCGGTTCCATGATAAAATTGATGCGGCCATACCTCGTCGTCATTGCCGTGTGCCTTCTGACGGTGGGGGTGTCCATCCAGCTGATGCGGATGCAGGATCTCAAATGGGGCGGCATGTTCGCCGATCCTTCCGATATCGGCGGGTATCCGATCCATACCGGGCTCTTCACCTACATCGGGGTGCTGGCGCTGACGATCGCGGCGGCGGTGCTGGCCTTTTCCGCGCTGCGCATGGCGCCGGTCGCCCGGGACGAGGTGATCGCCCGCCGCGTTCTGGTCGTGGCGGCGCTCCTTTCGGCGCTGCTCGCCATCGACGATCTATGGCAGTTTCATGAACGTGTCCTTCGGCACGCATTCGGGATCCACGAGGCGCTGGTCTACGCCGTCTTCGCGGTCATCGGCCTGGTGATCCTGCTGATCGCGGGACGGCGCAGCCTGTCTGCGCAGTTCACCGGTTTCTGGATCGCCGCGGGCCTGCTCGTGGTCAGCCTGATCGCCGACCTGCTGGAGGACAAGGCCAATCCTTCTGCAATCCAACTTCTGGCCGAGGAGGTGACCAAGCTCTGCGGACTTACCGTCTGGATGCTGTTCTGGTGGCGCTTCGCCGCAACGGCGCTCGACCGCAACATCGGGCGCGTCGCCCGGACCACGCCCGCGATAGCGACCTCGCCTGTCCGATGCGGCCCGTCGCCCGGTGACTGCACGCCTCAAACGACCGGGCCGGCAACCACCAGCACCACTACCGCGGCGTAGAAGAGCAGGCTCGCGACCAGCACGAACACGTGCCAGATGGTGATGTGGAACGACAACCCCTGCCACAGGTAGAAAGCCACACCGAGCGTGTAGATGAGCCCGCCGGCGAGCATAAGGGCGATCACCTCGGCGGGCAGCGCCGCGATCAGCGCCTGCCCGGCCACCACCCCGGCCCAGCCCATGCCCAGATACAGCGCAAGCGACAACCAGCGGAACCGCTCGGGATCCAGCAGTTTCAGCGCAACGCCGAGGCCGGCGGCGCCCCAGAGGCCCAGCGTCAGCGCCAGGCCCTGCCCTGAAAGCAGCGAGAAGGGGGTGTAGGTGCCGGCAATCTTGACGTAGATCGCCGAATGGTCGAGCCGGCGCCACAGCCAACCCAGACCACCCCCGCGGGTCATGTTGTAGATGGCCGAGAATATGATCATCGCCGCCAGCGCCCCACCATAGACGGAGACGCCGACAAGGGCGGACGGGTCCGGCCGGATCATCGCCGTCGTGCCGATCAGAGCCGGCACGCCCAGCAGGACAGCCACCACGCCGGTGACGTGCACCACCGCGTCCGAGCGCCGTTCCGCCGGGCTGTAGGCGTGGCGCGGCGCGAGGGCTCGGGACATGCGACGACCTTCCACCTGCATGGGCAGAAGTTAGGGGCATCTGCCGGCGCCGGCAACAACGTCGCCCGGATGACGCAGCGACAGGTCACAACCCCGGGAGATCGATCAGCAGCGCGGCATGGTCACTGGCATGTGGCCGCCTGTGCCCGACCCCGGCCAGACGGGGTCCGGCAAAGCGACGTGCCTGCCCGGCAAGCCCCTCCCGCAGCACTTCCGGACAGGCCTCGGGCCAGCGCCGCGCCAGTGCAGGAGCGGCGATCATGCCATCGGGGCGCGAATAGACCCCTGCCGCGGGCCCCTCTGCCGGCAGATGATAGGACCAGCGCTCGTCCGGCGGCATGCGGGCAAGCAGATCGACGCCGAAGGGGGAAAGCAACGGGGCAATGGCCGGCCCCTCGGAAGGCGCCTCTGCGGGTTCGTTGAAATCGCCCAGCACCAGCCACAGCGCCTCGGGATCGCCGGCGAAGCGCCGCGCGATCAGCCGGCGCACCGCCTCGGCCTCCAACCGGCGCACGGCATGTGCAGCGACAGGGTCCGGCCAGGGCGCCTTGAAGTGCACGAGGAACAGCGTCAGCCGCCCCATCCGGGAGCACAGGCAGTCGCGACGGAAGATCGGGGTGCCGGCCGAGGTCCCGGGCGGCGGGGAAAGGCCGAGATCGGACGGCGTCAAGGCGGCATGGCTGGCCACCTCCCGAAGCGGCCGGCGGCTCATCAGCGCCACGTCGCGGCCATGCCCGTCGTTGCCGGGCATGCAGACCCGCCACGGCCAGGGCGCGGCGCCGGCCGGGATCAGGTAATCGTCATGGAAATGATCGAGTGTCGGAAGGTCATAGACCTCCTGCAGACAGACCACATCGGCATCGGCGCGGGCGATCACGGCTGCCGTGAGCCGCCGGTCCGCGGCATCGAGCGCCGGATCGCCCGGGTTGCCGGCCTCGTCCGCATCCCGTGCGCCGTCGAGTGCCCTTCGCCCGTCCTGCCGACGAAGCCTGAGATTCTGGACATTGAAGGTAAGGATCCGCATCGCCCGTGAACCCGCCGCCGCCCCCTGCCCGGACGGCCAGCATAGGCGGTGCCGTCGGGCGCTGCCAGCAGACCGGCAGGGCGCGGGCCGCGCAGGCCACCCGCGCGCAGAGTTCCGCCGTGGCCTTGCGCGGCAGGGCCTTCGCGGTGCGGTCAGCCCCGGCCGCCGAGCCTCGGATCAGACCGGCAGACCGACGACGAAGCGCGCGCCCAGCGGTTCGGAGGCCGGATCGGCGTCGGTGGGCCGGATGTTCTCGGCCCAGATCACCCCGCCATGCGCCTCGACGATCTGCTTCGATATCGCGAGGCCGAGGCCCGAGTGATTGCCGAACTGTTGCACCGGGCGTTCGGAATAGAAGCGCTTAAAGATCTTTGTCAGCGCCGCTTCGGGAATGCCCGGGCCGGTATCTTCCACCACCACGAGCACGCGGTTGTCGCGCCGGCGCGCCCAGATGCGCACCGCGTCGCCATCCTCGCAGAAGGATATCGCGTTGGTCACCAGATTGACGAAGACCTGTGCCAGCCGCCCTTCCAGCCCGTTCAGCGTGATCGGCCCCTGCGGGACATCGGTGATGAAGTCGATGCCCTTTGCTTCGGCCTCGCGCCCCATGAACTCGCCCAGATTGCGCAGCAACTGCACGAGGTCGAAGGGATCCTCCTGTTCCTTGACCAGTTCGCTGTCGAGCCGCGACGCGTTGGAGATGTCGCTGACCAGCCGGTCGAGCCGGCGGACATCATGTTCGATGACCTCGAGCAGTTTCTCACGCTGGTCGTCGCGGCGCGCGACCCGCAAGGTGCCGACTGCCGAGCGCAGACTGGCAAGCGGATTCTTGATCTCGTGCGAGACATCGGCGGCGAATTGCTCGTTCATCTCGATCCGGTCGTAGAGCGCGGCCACCATCCCCCGCATCGCCACGGAAAGCCGGCCGATCTCGTCCGGCCGTGCAGCAAGGTCGGGGATGCGCACGCGGCTTGGGGAAAGGCTGCGGGCGTTTCGCTCGCGGCCGAGCTCGGCCGCGGCGGCGAGATCCGAGATCGGATTGGCAATCGTCGAGGCCAGGACGAGGCTGAGCCCGATCGAGACAAGCAGCGCCAGAACGAAGACCTGCAGCACCTGCTCGCGTTCGTTGCGCACCAGCCGGTCGATTTCGCCCGCCGCGCTGGTCAGTGCCACGGCGCCGACGATCTGTGAGTTCACCCCCCCGGCCACGGCCGCCGGCAGGCTCTGGCGGACCGGAGCGACCACGGTGAAGACGGTGCTGCCGGCCACGTCGCGGGCCAGTTCGAGCCGCGTCTCGCCCATCAGCGCATCCCGCGCAAGGCGCGCGGCCATCACATCATGTCCGGCCTCGCTCCCGGCCTCGTCGCGCAGCGCGAAGACGCCGGAGACGCCATCCCAGACGAAATTCAGGAAATCCGTGATCAGCGTGCTGCGCGGTGCCTCGAGGGCATCGAGCGCCGCCGGCACCGGCAGGTTGCCGATGCGTGTGCCGAGAAGCTGGCCGGAGGCATCGAAGAGATGCAGTTCCACCCCCTCGCGCAGGCTCAGCCGCTCGAACACGGCGCGGGTCTCCAGCCCCAGACCCGGCCCCGATACCGCCGAGCCGGTAACCGCGTTCACCACCGAGGGAGCATCGCCCAGCAGATCCGCGATCAGTTCGGCCTGTGCGGTCAGGGCTGCACCGCGCTGTTCCACCAGCCCGTCTCGGAACGGGTTGAGGTAGAGCACCCCCGCCACCAGCACCATGAGTGCGAGCAGGTTGAAGACGATGATCTTCCGCGCCAGCGGCGAGGATTTGAGCGAGATCATGCCCCGGCGGGCCCGGCGGGCACGCAACTCGCCTTCATCGGCCGAGGGCGGGCGCACCCAATCCTCGCCGAGCAGGAGCCCGGCATCGCTGCGCCTGCGAACGCTGCCGGCGTCACGCGCTGGCCGGCGCGCCCTGCCGGGCGCCACCGCACTGTCCATGTCGGGGGCCAGGGTCATTCCTCGTTATAGCGATAGCCGATGCCGTAGAGCGTCTCGATCGCGGTGAAGTCGCTGTCCACCCCGCGCAGTTTCTTGCGCAGCCGCTTGATGTGGCTGTCGATGGTCCGGTCATCGACATAGACCTGATCGTCATAGGCGACGTCCATCAGCTGATCCCGGCTCTTGACGAAGCCGGGCCGCTGCGCCAGCGCCTGAAGCAGCAGGAACTCGGTGACGGTCAGGGTGACGTCCCTTCCCTTCCAGGTGACGAGATGGCGCAGCGGATCCATCGTCAGGCTCCCGCGGACCATGACCTTGGAGTCCTCGGTCACGCCCATCTCGCCGCTCGCGATGGCATCCTGCCGGCGCAGAAGCGACCGGATGCGCTCGACCAGAAGCCGTTGCGAGAAGGGCTTCTTGACATAGTCGTCCGCGCCCATGCGCAGGCCCAGCACCTCGTCGATCTCGTCGTCCTTCGAGGTAAGGAAGATCACCGGCATCGTCGATTTCTGCCGCAGTCGCTGCAGCAGATCCATGCCGTCCATCCGCGGCATCTTGATGTCCAGCACGGCCATGTCCGGCATCCGCCGGTTGAAGGCGTCCAGCGCCGACTGGCCGTCGTTGTAGGTTTCGACCTCGAAGCCCTCGGCCTCAAGCGTCATGGCGACCGACGTCAGGATATTCCTGTCGTCGTCCACTAGGGCGATCCGCGACATCATGCCTGTCCTTCAACTGCTCGATATTCTCTTTTTTGCAGCATGCTTACCCCTCCCGACGTTGGAATCAACGGGTTTGTGCCCGGTCACGGATACCCGCGAATCATGCGAGCAAATCGGCAACAATTGCCTAAGACGCGCCGGATTGCCGATGCCGCTGTCGAATCATGGGTTCTGGTTGCGCTAACGTGTGCTGCCAAGACGTTCCATCGCCGATACGACGTGCTATAGCCGGATCATCCGCACGGGAGGGGTCTCGGGATTGGGGTCTGGCGGCGCATCTGCTGGCGCCGAAGACGGGCGGGCAATCGGCCGCGGCCGCGCCCTGCAGGACGCAGCCCGTGCGGCGCCAGGAAGGGGAACGGCAGCATGACGGAAGGGCGGGTCAACCCGGCACGGCGGCTGGAGGATCAGGGGATCACCGGGCTCGGTGCGGTGCACTACAACCTGATCGAACCGGCGCTGGTGACGGCGGCTCTGCGACGCGGCGAGGGCCGGCTGGGACGCGGCGGCACGCTGATGGTGGAGACCGGGCAGCACACCGGCCGGTCGCCGAAGGACAAGTTCGTGGTTCGCACCCCGGCGGTCAGGGACTCGATCTGGTGGGAAAACAACCCCCCCATGGAGCCGGAGGCGTTCGAGCGCCTGCACCGGGACATGCTCGCCCACATGAAGGGCAGGGAATACTTCGTGCAGGATCTCTATGCCGGTGCCGACCCGGCGCATCGGCTGGACGTGCGGCTGGTCGCCGAACTCGCCTGGCACGGGCTGTTCCTGCGCCATCTGCTGCGCCGCCCCGCGCCGGCCGAACTCGATCGGTTCGCGCCGGAATACACGATCATCAACTGCCCCAGCTTTCAGGCCGATCCCGCCCGCCACGGCTGCCGCTCCAGCACCGTCATCGCTCTGGATTTCGACCGCAAGCTCATCCTGATCGGCGGCACCGCCTATGCCGGCGAGAACAAGAAATCGGTGTTCACGCTGCTGAACTACATCCTGCCCGACCGCGGCGTCATGCCGATGCATTGTTCGGCCAATCACGCGCCCGGAGATCCGGGCGACAGCGCCGTGTTCTTCGGCCTCTCGGGCACCGGCAAGACCACGCTTTCGGCAGCGCCCGACCGCGTGCTGATCGGCGACGACGAGCATGGCTGGTCCGAGGCGGGAATCTTCAACTTCGAGGGTGGCTGTTACGCCAAGACCATCGACCTCAGCCCCGCGGCCGAACCCGAGATCTATGCGACCACGGCAATGTTCGCGACGGTGGTCGAGAACATGGTCTGCGACCCGCGCACGCTGGAGATCGACTTCGCCGATGCCAGCCTGACCGCAAACACCCGCTGCGCCTATCCGCTGGAGTACATCCCCAACGCCTCCGGCACCGGGCTGGGCGGACATCCCCGGAACGTGGTGATGCTGACCTGCGATGCCTTCGGCGTGCTGCCCCCGATCGCGCGGCTCACTCCGGCGCAGGCGATGTATCACTTCCTTTCGGGGTTCACCTCGAAGGTCGCCGGTACCGAGGTGGGCGTGCGCGAGCCGCAACCGACCTTCTCGACCTGCTTCGGCGCCCCCTTCATGCCGCGGCGGCCCGAGGTCTACGGCAAGCTCCTGCGCGACAAGATAGACCGGCACGGGGCCAGTTGCTGGCTGGTGAACACCGGCTGGACCGGCGGCGCCCATGGAACCGGACGTCGCATGCCGATCGCGGCCACGCGGGCGCTGATCGCGGCGGCGCTCGACGGTTCGCTGGAGGGGGCACCGTTCCGCAAGGACGCGTTCTTCGGCTTCGACGTGCCGGTTTCGGTGCCGGGTGTCGATCCTGCGCTGCTCGACCCGCGGTCCACCTGGGCCGATGCGGCGGCCTATGACCGGCAGGCGGCGAAGCTGGTGCAGATGTTCGCGGACAATTTCGCCCAGTATGTCGCGTTCATCGACGAGGATGTGAAGGCCGCCGCACTGGGCTGACCGGACGGCGGCCGGCAAACGGCTCCCGCGCCGGGCGGGGGCGGCCTTCGCCTTGGCTCAGGCCATGAGGGCCTGCCGGATAAGGTTCGCGCCGGTCAGTGTCAGCATCACCAGCGTCCACCAGCGAAAGCGCCGCTGGTCGAGCCGGTCCTGCAAACGGAAGCCGAGCCACATGCCAAGCAGCGCCGGCAGCATCATCGCCGCCGACAGGGGCAGCGTCGTGGCGTTCAGCACGCCCGAGCGAAGATGCGCAAGCAGCAGCACCACCGAACCGATCAGGAAGGTCACGCCCAGAACACGCACCATCTCGCGTTTCTCGGCTCCGATCGAAACGAGATAGACGATCAGGGGCGGCCCCCACACCCCCGAGATGCCGCCATAGAGCCCACCGAGAATGCTCAGACCGTATTCCGCGCCACGGCGGTGCCGCAACTGCAGCCGCAACTCGCGCCCGGCAAGCTGCACTGCGGCGAAGACGGTGACCGAGATCCCCAGCACCCCCAGCATCAGCCAGGCCGGGATCACCAGTACGAACTGCGCCGAGACAAGGATGAAGACGATCAGCATCAGGATCATCCGCCGATAGGTGACCACCGAGTCCCAGGCCGCCCCAACGCCCTGCCGCAGCGCCTGCTGAACGTTCGTCACCAGAGTCGGCAGGATCAGTGCCGCCAGCGCCACATGCGGCGGCATGATCGCCGAGAAGGCGGAGATCATGATCAGCGGCATGGCAAAGCCGATGGCGCCCTTGACCACGCCCGACACCAGGGTGATCCCCACCGCCGCGGCAAAGGCCGCCGGCGACAGCCCGCCCGAGAGCCCTGCGAGCAGTTGTCCGATCGCCTGATCCATGTCGTTTCCGCCCAGCCCCTGCCAAGATCGCCTCGGCGCGCTATACCTCTGCCGAAGGGCGGCGGAAACGGCCGATCGTCCGCGACATTTTCATGCGCCGCACTCGGGCACGTCAGTCTTTTTCTTGCGCTGCACCTGCAAACGCCCTATGTCCGCGCCCAACATGAAAGGGAGTCACCGATGCCCCACGACGGTCAGGATCCGACGACATTCGCCGAGCAGGCCACGCTCCTGCCCGACCTTCTGGCCCTCACCGCAGCGGCGGTGCCACCGGCCGAGGCGCTGCTCGCCGCCGCGACCGAAAGCCTGCGCGCCCGCGTCAGCCGCGACGGCCGCGTCAGCGGCGCGCTGGTCGAGACGCATCAGACCGCCGCACACGGGCTTGCCTGGCTTGCCACCTATGTCGAGTCTCTGCGGCAGATGCAGGGCTGGGCCGAACGGCTGGAAGCCGAGGGCCAATTCGGCGAGATGGAGGGGCTGATCCATCAGATCGCTTTCGGCGAGTATCTCGCACAGATGCGCGGCGGCATACCGATGAGTCAGGGCGAAATCCTTCGCCCTGTCGAGATGGGCATCGACGCGGCGGCGCTGGACACCCCCGGGATCGCCACGCTGGTCGCCCGCGGGAACACCGACGCCGCACGCCGCCGCCTCGTCACGCTGATGCGCGAGAATACCGGCCGCGCCACCTTCGGGGCCACCGGGCTCGACGAGGAACTGGAAATGATCCGCGACCAGTTCCGTCGCTTCGCCGACGACAAGGTGGTGCCGCACGCGCATGAGTGGCATCTCAAGGACGAGCTGATCCCGATGCCGATCATCGAGGAGATGGCGGAACTGGGCGTGTTCGGCCTGACCATCCCCGAGGAATTTGGCGGGCTGGGCCTGTCGAAAGCCTCGATGTGCGTCGTCTCCGAGGAGCTTTCCCGAGGCTACATCGGCGTCGGATCGCTCGGCACCCGCTCCGAGATCGCCGCCGAACTGATCCTTTGCGGCGGCACCGAGGCGCAGAAGACGCATTGGCTTCCGAAGCTCGCCTCGGCCGAGATCCTGCCCACGGCCGTCTTCACCGAGCCCAACACCGGCTCGGACCTGGGCGCCCTGCGCACCCGCGCAGTGAAGGAGGGCGAGGACTATGTGGTGACCGGCAGCAAGACCTGGATCACCCACGCCGCGCGCACCCATGTGATGACGCTGCTCGCCCGCACCGATCCGGCCACCTCCGACTACAAGGGGCTGAGCATGTTCCTGGCCGAAAAGACGCCGGGAGGCGACGCCGACCCCTTCCCCGACGCCGGCATCACCGGTGGCGAGATCGAGGTGCTGGGCTACCGCGGCATGAAGGAGTACGAACTCGGTTTCGACGGCTTCCGCGTGAAGGGCGGGAACCTGCTCGGCGGCGTCGAGGGGCAGGGCTTCAAGCAGCTGATGCAGACCTTCGAGAGCGCGCGCATCCAGACCGCCGCCCGCGCCATCGGCGTGGCGCAGAACGCTCTGGAGGTTGCCAGGCAATACGCCGAAGACCGCAAGCAGTTCGGCAAGGCGCTGATCGAGTTTCCGCGCGTCTATTCAAAGCTCGCGATGATGGCGGTCGAGATCATGGTGGCGCGCCAGCTCACCTATTTCTCGGCCCGCGAGAAGGACGCCGAGCGTCGCTGCGATCTCGAGGCCGGCATGGCCAAGCTTCTGGGTGCCCGCATCGCCTGGGCCGCGGCCGACAACGGCTTGCAGATCCACGGCGGCAACGGCTTCGCCCTCGAATACGGGATAAGCCGCATCCTGTGCGATTCCCGTATCCTCAACATCTTCGAGGGCGCTGCCGAGATCCAGGCCCAGGTCATCGCCCGGCGCCTGCTGGGCTGAGGCCCTCTGACCGGCTGCGCAGCTCGGCGGCCCGTCCCTGCGGCGGGCCCTTGGCGGGCAACACCGCATCCTGCGCCTGTGACGCCCGCAGCCGCATTGGCCGACAGCGCCGCGCCGCGGGCGATGCGTATCAACGCGGCAGCCGTCTTCAACGCGCCACCGCACCGGACCGCGCCAGCGCCGCGACCAGGCGCGCCCTGGCCGGCGGCGGTGGCCGGTCGGCACCCAGATGGCGGTCGAGAAAATGACCGGTTACGCCGAGCGCGGCGATCAATCCCGGTCCTTGCGCCGGCTCGAGGCCCAGCAGACAGGGCGGCAACGGCAGCAGACGGTCGGCCCAGTCGCCCGCCCCGGCCGCGCTCACGGCCCGGCCCGTCCGGGGCGAGACGAACACCAGCCCTTCGCGCGCGCCGGTCACCGCACAGCGGGACAGGTCCAGCCCGTAGCCCATCGCCTGCAGCAGGCCGAGTTCCCAGCGCAGATAGGCCCCCGGCCAGTCCGGTGCCGCGCCGATCAGATCGAGCATCGCCCGGCTCGCCCGCCACAGCGCAGGGTAGGGCGCCCGTTCCGGCAAGGCCACCGAGAGCATGGCACAGACCGCGACGAGCCCCGCCAGACCCGCCGGATCGCCCATCAGCGCCGCCGCGCGCGCCTTGACCGGCTCGACCGAAAGGGTGCCGATCTGCCCCTCCAGCCGGGCCCGCCAGCTACAGTCGAGATCGACGCCGGGCTGCAGCAACGGCGCCAGCCGCCGACCGGCGCCGCCCGGCACCACGCCGAGGTGCCGGCCGCGCGCCTCGGTGAAGACGTCGATGATCGCCGCGCTCTCGCCATGCCGCCGCACGGTCAGAAGCGTGCCCTCGGAACGCCAGTCCATGATCCGAGCTAGACCCGCCGCGGCCGCAAGCGCAAGGCCGAAGGGGGCATGGCCAGCGCCGTCCGGCTGG
>SLBI01000132.1 GCA_007126375.1 Paracoccaceae bacterium | reverse complement strand
CGACGAAGGTGCTCGAGACCGAGCACAGCCTCGCCTTCCGCGACATCGCCCCCCAGGCGCCCGAGCATGTGCTGGTCATCCCCAAGGGCGCCTACGTCACCTTCGACCATTTCGCCGCCGAGGCCAGCGTCGAGGAGATCGCCGACTACACCCGCACCATCGGCATGGTCTGCGAGATGCTGGGCATCCGCCCCGGCATGGGCGGCGTCGGCTACCGGCTGATCTCCAACGCCGGCCGCGAGGGGGTGCAGGACGTCCCGCACCTGCATGTCCACATCCTCGCCGGCAAGCCGCTCGGCCGCATGCTCCCCGGCGCCAAGGACACGCCCTGAGGCGGGCGCCTCACGTCAACCAGCGTCGCCGGTGCCGCAGGATCACGCCGCGCGCCAGCGGCCGGGCCGCCAGGTCGCGCAGCCCGGCCAGCGGGTCCGACGGGTGGGCTGCCGGGTCGGGCGGGCTGTAGCCGAAGCGGTCATAGTCCGCGGCGTAGTAGCGCGCCACCAGCGCCACGTCCTCACGCTTCGGCTCCACGCTCACCTTTGCCGATTTCTGGATATGTCCCATCGAAATCCCCGGCGCGCCCTCGCCCAGCCGGGCGTCGAGCCAGTCGATGATGCGGTCGAGGCCGTCCTCCAGCCGGAACACCTCCATCCCCTCGGACAGGAAATCGACCTGCGGGCGGATGTGGTTGCCATAGATGCGCGGGTCCAGCGCGGCGGCCCGCAGCACCACCCGCAGCCAGGTCGAGAAGTCGAGCCCGCTCGCCTTGGAATGCGGCTTCTGGAACCGGTACTGGCTGACGATTCGCGCCAGCGGATCGCGCACCAGCGCGAAGGACAGATCGACCCTGCGCGGCAGGAAGAACCGCGCATCCTGCCAGACCAGGTGATTGGGCGAGGTCATCACCGCGCTGAAGGGGCCGGGCTCGAAGCGGCTCAGCCGGCCCTTCCGGGTGATGCTGCGCAGGCTGAGATCGCCGAAACGTTCGTGCATGTAGAGTTCGACCGACGAACCCCCGGCCTTGGGCACATGCGCGAAGTAGATCGTGCGGTTTCCGGCAATGGCGAGCGGCATGCCTCGTCTCTCCCGTCAGGCTCCGGAGGGGCTGCGCCGGCCCTTGCCTGTGGCTACGACAGCCGGACCTGCGGGGCAAGCGGTCGGCCCGCGCCGCTCGCCGTCGCGCAGCGGGTGGGCGTGAGCGGGGCCGGATCGCGGCAGAACCGCGGCAGCCTCAGTGCGCCTCGGCCCAGTTGGCGCCGGTGCCGGCATCGACGGTCAGCGGCACCGAGAGCTTCACCGCCGGCTCGGCCGCCGCCTCCATCACCGCGCGGATGCGGGCGGTGGCCTCCCCGACCGCGTCCTCGGCCACCTCGAAGACCAGTTCGTCATGCACCGTCAGCAGCATCCGCGCCGGCAGGCCGGCGATCGCCGCCGGCACGCGGATCATCGCCCGGCGGATGATGTCGGCCGCGCTGCCCTGGATCGGCGCGTTGATCGCGCCGCGCCGGGCGAAGCCGCCGCCCGGCCCCTTGGCGTTGATCTCGGGCGTGTGCACCTTGCGGCCGAACAGCGTCTGCACGAAGCCGTGCGCCTTCGCGAATTCCACGGTGTCGTCCATGTAGGCGCGGATGCCCGGGAAACGCTCGAAATAGGTATCGATGAAGCGCTGCGCCTGCTCGCGGGGGATGCGCAGGTTGCGCGCCAGCCCGAAGCCCGAGATGCCGTAGATCACGCCGAAATTGATCGCCTTGGCCTGACGCCGCACCGAGGGTTCCATGTCTTCGATCGGCACGCCGAACATTTCCGATGCGGTCAGCGCGTGGATGTCCAGCCCGTCGCGGAAGGCCTGCTTCAGCGCGTCGATGCCGGCGACATGGGCGAGGATGCGCAGCTCGATCTGGGAGTAGTCGAGGCTGAGCAGCCGGTATCCCTCGGGGGCGACGAAGGCGGTGCGGATGCGGCGCCCTTCTTCGGTGCGCACGGGGATGTTCTGCAGGTTCGGATCGGTGGATGCCAGCCGCCCGGTGTTCGCCCCCGACTGCACATACGAGGTGTGCACCCGCCCCGTCTCGGGGTGGATGTGGTCCTGCAGCGCGTCGGTGTAGGTCGATTTCAGCTTGGCGATCTGGCGCCAGTCCAGCACCCGGGCGGGCAGGTCGTGACCTTCGGCGGCGAGATCCTCCAGCACCTCGGCATCGGTCGACCAGGCGCCGGTCTTGCCCTTCCGCCCGCCCGCGAGGCTCATCCTGTCGAACAGGATCTCGCCCAGCTGCTTTGGTGAGCCGACGTTGAACCGCTCGCCGGCCAGATCGTGGATCTCCGCCTCCAGCCCCGCCATCTTCTGCGCGAAGGCGTTCGACATGCGGCTCAGCGTGTCGCGGTCCACCTTGATGCCGGCCCGCTCCATCCCGGCCAGCACCGGCACCAGCGGGCGTTCCAGCGTCTCGTAGACCGTGGTCACCCGCGCCCTGTGCAGCCGCGGCTTCAGCACCTGCCACAGCCGCCAGGTGACATCGGCATCCTCGGCGGCATAGGGCACCGCCTCGGCGATCGGCACCGCGGCGAAGCTGCGCGCCGACCTGCCCGACCCCAGCAGCGGCTTGATCGGGATCGGCACGTGGTCGAGATAGCGTTCCGACAGCGCGTCCATCCCGTGCCCGTGCAGCCCGGCGTGCAGCGCGTAGGAGATCAGCATGCTGTCGTCGATCGGTGCCATGTCGATGCCGTGGCGGGCAAGGATCTTGGCGTCGTATTTCACGTTCTGGCCGATCTTCAGGATGCTCGCGTCCTCCAGCACCGGCTTCAGTGCGGCGAGGGCGTCGTCGAACCCGATCTGGCCGGGCTGCGGGGCGTCGCCGCCGAAGAGATCGCCGCCCCCCTCGGTATGCGCCAGCGGGATGTAGCAGGCATCGCCCGGCGCCAGCGCCAGCGAGATGCCGACAAGCCCCGCGCGCATCTCGTCGAGGCCTGTCGTTTCGGTATCCACCGCCACCGCTCCGCGGGCGCGGATGCGCGCGATCCAGCGCTCGAGGTCCTCCATGTCGCGCACACAGGCATAGGCGGCGGGGTCGAAGGGGGTG
>SLBI01000009.1 GCA_007126375.1 Paracoccaceae bacterium | reverse complement strand
TGCGCCTCGGCTTCGGCCCAGCCCAGCACCGGCGTCACGCAGGCGTCGGTGCCCTCGAACACCGCCTGCCAGTGCGCCCGCGGTCGCGCGGCGAAGGCGCCGGCGATGCGGGCGCGGCGCGCAGGCCACAGCGCGGGCGTATCCCCATCGAACTCCGCCGGGTCGAGGCCGAGCCCGGCCAGGAACGCCGCGCGGAACTTCGCCTCGATCGCGCCGACGGCGACGAAGCCGCCGCAGGCGCAGGCATAGGTGCCGTAGAACCACGCCCCACCGTCGAGGAGGTTGGCGCCCCGCACGTCGCTCCATGCCCCGGCCGCGCGCATCCCCCGTTGCATCGCCGCCAGCAGCCCCGCGCCCTCGGTCATCGCCGCGTCCACCACCTGGCCCTGCCCGGTCGCGCGGGCATGCAGCACGCCGGCAAGCAGGCCGAAGGCCATCAGCATGCCGCCGCCGCCGAAATCGGCGATCAGGTTCAGCGGCACCGGCGGCGGCGTCCCCTCCTCCCCCAGCGCGCCCAGAACCCCCGTCAGCGCCAGATAGTTGATGTCGTGCCCGGCCCGCGGCGCCAGCGGCCCGGTCTGGCCCCAGCCGGTCATCCTGCCGTAGACCAGCCGCGGGTTGCGGCCCAGCGCCGCCCCGGGGCCGAGGCCGAGCCGCTCCATCACGCCCGGCCGGAACCCCTCGATCAGCGCGTCGGCCTCGGCCAGCATCTCCAGCACCGCCCCGGCCGCGCCGGGCGCCTTCAGGTCCAGCGCGACCGAAGCCCGCCCGCGCGCCATCACATCGGCGGCCGTGCCCACCACCGGCACCTCGGGCGCGCCGCGCAGCGGATGGAGGCGCAGCACGTCGGCGCCGTGATCGGCCAGCATCATCGCCGCGAAGGGGCCGGGCCCGAGGCCGACCATCTCGATAACGCGCAGGCCGGCCAGCGCCCCGCTCACGCCGTCATGCCCCGCAGGATCAGCAGTTTCTGGATGTCCGAGGTGCCTTCGTAGATCTGGCAGACCCTGACATCCCGGTAGATGCGCGCCACCGGGAAATCCTCGGTATAGCCGTAGCCGCCGAAGGTCTGGATCGCGTCCGAGCAGATCCGCTCGGCCGCCTCCGAGGCGTAGAGCTTGGCCATCGCCGCCTCGGTCAGGCAGGGCCGGCCGGCGTCCTTCAGGCTGGCGGCATGCAGGGTAAGCTGCCGCGCCGCCTCAAGCCGGGTGCGCGCCTCGGCCAGCCGGAATCCCACCGCCTGATGCGCGACCAGCGGCTTGCCGAAGCTCATGCGCTCCTGCGCATGGGCCAGCGCCGCGTCCAGAGCCGCCTGCGCCATGCCCACCGCCTGTGCGGCGATGCCGATGCGCCCCGTCTCCAGCGACGACAGCGCGATGCGATAGCCCTCGCCCTCGGCGCCGATGCGCAGATCCTCGGGGATCTCCAGCCCGTCGAAGCGCAGCGCGCAGGTGTCCGAGGCGTCCTGTCCGAGCTTCTCCTCGACCTTGCTGACCACATAGCCGGGCGCATCGGTGGGCGTCAGGAAGCAGGTGATCCCCGTCTTGCCTGCGCTTCCCTCCATCCGCGCGAAGAGGATCGCCCAGCCGGCGAGGCGGCCGGAGGTGATGAAGACCTTCTCGCCGTCGATCGCATACCCCGAATCGGTGCGCCGCGCCCGTGTGCGCAGCGCCGAGGCGTCCGATCCCGCCTGCGGCTCGGTCAGGGCGAAGGCGCCGATGAAGGCGCCGGCGGCGGCCGGGCGCAGCACCCGCTCCTGCTGCCCGGGGGCGCCGAAGCGCTGCAGGATCGCGTTGAAGGGAGCGTTGTGCACGCTCATCACGGTCGAGACCGCGCCGTCGCCCGCCGCCACCTCGATCAGCGCCAGCGCATAGCTGACGTAATCCGCGCCGACCCCGCCGATTTCCTCCGGCACCGTCATGCCGAGAAAGCCCAGCCTGCCCAGCTCGGCCAGCACCTCGGGCTCGATGGCCTTCGCCCGCGCCCGCGCCGCCGCGCCCGGCGCCAGCACCTCGCGGGCAAAGGCACGGGCGGTGTCGGCAACCATGGCCTGCTCTTCCGTAAGGATCATGCGCTCCTCCCTCTCCCGTGTCAGGATACCGGCGCCCCGGCCCGCGCGCCAGCCGCTCGCCGCGGGGCGCGCCCGGCGCTATGGTCGCGGCCATGACGGTTGCCTTTACCGGAGCGATGCCCTTCGACGGCCGGCGGATGCGTCCGGGTCTGTGCCTCGTGGTCGAGGGCGGGCGCATTGCCGGCCTTGCCCCCGCACCGCCGGCGGGGGCGCGGGTGGTGCGGCTGCAGGGCGGCATCCTGGCGCCCGGTTTCGTCGATGTGCAGGTGAACGGCGGCGGCGGGGTGATGCTGAACGACGCGCCGACGCCCGAGACCATGGCGCGCATCGCCGAGGCCCATCGCGGATCCGGCACCACCGCGCTGCTGCCGACGCTGATCACCGACACCGTCGAGAGGATGCGCGCCGCGCTGGCGGCTGCGGCGGCGCGCCCTGCGGGTGTGCTGGGGCTGCATCTGGAGGGGCCGCATCTGGCACCGGCACGCCGCGGCGCCCATCCCGAGGCCCTCATGCGCCCGCTGACCGAGGCCGATGTGTCGCTCTACATCGCCGCCCGGCCGCGGGTGGGCGTGCTGATGGTCACGCTTGCGCCCGAGATGGCGCCGCTGCCGCTGATCGCCCGGCTGGCCCGCGCCGGCGTGATCGTCAGCCTCGGCCATTCGGATTGTTCCGCGGATCAGGCCGCCGCCGCCTTCGCCGCCGGTGCCCGCGGGGTGACGCATCTCTTCAACGCGATGCGCGGGCTCGATCACCGCGCGCCGGGGCTGGCGGCGGCGGCGCTGACCGTGCCCGGGGCCTGGGGCGGGATCATTGCCGACGGGCATCACGTGGACCCGCGGATGCTGCGCCTCGCGCTGGCGGCGAAGCGCGGGCCGGGACGGCTGTTTCTGGTCAGCGACGCCATGGCGCCGGTGGGCGGGCCGGCCACGGGCTTTGCGCTGCACGGCCGCGCGGTGCGGCAGGTGGACCGGCCGGATGTCCTGCCGCGGCTGGAACTGCCCGACGGCACGCTCGCCGGCGCCGCGCTCGACATGGGTGCGGCGGTGC
>SLBI01000262.1 GCA_007126375.1 Paracoccaceae bacterium | reverse complement strand
TGTAGAGGTAGGTGACGGTGCCCAGCCCGATATGCGGATGCGGGCGCACGTCGATGCCGGCCTCGTTGATGAACTCGGCCGGGCCCATCTGGTCGAAGAAGATGAAGGGGCCTACCATCTGCCGCTTGGGGCTGGGCAGCGCGCGGCGCACCTCGAAACTGCCGATATCGCGGGCGCGCGGGATGATCAGCGTCTCGATAGCGCTGGCATCGGCCTTGGGGCAGTCTGGGTCATGGGTCGGATTCCAGCTCATGATCGGTCCTTTCGGTGATGCGACTTCGGTTCAGCGTGGGGCTGTGCGCCGGGAAATGTCGAAGACCAGCGCCGCCCCGTCGGTCGACCAGTGCAGGCGGGCGGTTTCGCCAGGCGGCAGCTGCAAGCCGTCGCCCGCGCTGATCCGCTCGCCCTCGGCATCGATCAGGCCATCGACGATATGAACGAAGGTCGCGCCCGTGGCAGCGCCCACCTCCAGCCTGTCATCGGCCTGCGCGCGGATCAGCCGGATCACGCTGTCCGAGCGGAGGGGGAGCAGCGCTTGCGTGCGGGCGGCGAGGCGAACCTCACCGGTTCCTTCGGGCAGCGGGGCCTGCGCATAGCTCGGCGCCCCGCCTTGATCGTCCGGGATCATCCAGATCTGCAGGAAGTGTGCCGGATCGATGTCCGAGGCATTCCATTCCGAATGCTCTATCCCGGTGCCCGCCGACATCATCTGCGCCTCACCCGTGCGGATCGTCTGGACATTGCCCTGATCATCCTCGTGGCGCAGCGTGCCCGCGAGAACCAGCGTCAGAATGTCCATGTTGTCGTGCCGGTGCGGCGCAAAGCCCGCGCCGGGGATGATGTGATCTTCGTTGATCACGCGCAGATTGCCGAAACCCATCCGGGTCGGGTCACTGAACCCGCCGAAGGAAAACGTGTGATGGCTGTCGAGCCAGCCCATCCGGGTCCGCCCGCGACTGGCCTTCTCGTGAATGAGGATCATGGCGATCCCTCCTTTCCAGATGGCGCTGTGGCGAAGAACCGCGCCAGCGCGTCGATGTCGGTGGGGCGCAGCTCATGGCCGCCCTCATGGATGTCGGTCGTGACCTAGGCACCCTGCGCCTTGGCCCAGCCGATGAGCCGCTCGCTCAGCGCCCAGGGGCAGATCGGGTCGCGCCGCCCGGCGGTGATCAGGACGTGCTTGCCTGCCAGCGTCGGGGCCGGTTCAGGTTGCCACGGGATCGGCGGGTGCGGGAAGGCCACCCGGTCGAACAGGTCCGGCCGCGCCATCATGACCGAGGCGAGGATATTCGCCCCACACGCCGCAGACCCGGCGTCCGGGTGAAGAAGCGGTCGTTCGCATGGGCCGCCGTCGCGATCGAGGTGACGTGGTGCAGGCCCTTGATCAGGTCTTTCATGCGCGGCCTCGGGATGAGCGTGTCCGGATTGTCGCGAAGATAGGGGGTTGCGCGCCGCACAGGAATGATAATTGACTGGCATTCATTATTACCAAATACGGAATAATGACCGCATGCCGGACCTGAAGCCGATCCGCGTCTTCCTCGAGGTCGCCGCACAGCGGAGCTTTGTCAGCGCCGCGCGCAGCCTGCGCATGACGCCCGCCACGGTAACCCGCACCGTCGCACAGCTCGAGGCGGACCTGGGCCAGCAACTCCTGATCCGCACCACCCGGCAGGTGGCCCTGACATCCCACGGGGCGATGGTCGCGGCGCGCTACGGGGCGGTCGTGAGCGACTTCGACCGGGTGACCGAAGAGCTTGCACGCGCGACGCAGCCCCATCGCGGCCGGTTGCGGATCAACGCACCGATGTCCTTCGGACTCAGGATCATGCCGCGGCTGATCGAGAGCTTCCGGCTGGCCTATCCGACGATCGAGCTGCAAGTCAGCTTCAGCGACACCCTGCTGGATGTGATGGAAGGCGCGCATGATCTGGCGATCCGGATTTCCGAGCCGCCGCAGGACAAGTCCACCATCTGGCGCAAACTGTGCGGCGTCCCGAGGTTTGCCGTCGCCGCGCCGCGGCTGTTCGAGCGTTTCCAGCGGCCCATGACCCCGGACGACCTCGATCCCGAGCTGTGCCTGGCCTATGTCCATCAGGACGGCCCCGAAACCTGGCGCTTCCGAATGGGACAGACGCAGCGCAGCGTGACGGCCGGGCGCAACATCGCGTCGAACAACGGCGACTTCCTCTATGCGCTCGTCGGCGCGGGCAGCGGAATCGCCGTCTTGCCGCAGTTCATCGTCCTGCCGGGTCTTGACCGGCGGGAGGTGGAGGTCGTGCTGCCGGATTGGACCCTGCCGCAACTCTGGCTGTCGCTGCACTATCCGTCCTACGACGCGCTTCCCCCCCTCGTGGCCACCTTCAGCGACTTCTTCGAGGCGTTCCTGCGCGATGTCGACGGAATGGACTTCGTGACAGGTGGGCGGCAGGCCGTGGTGTAGGCCGTGCCGGCACCGAAGGAGGGGCAGTCCGCAGACCCGGGGTTTCAGAAATCGTCACGCAGCGCGAGCCTGACGACTGCCGCAACCGCCACACTCTGCGACTGCAATGCGGCGACTCCACAGGCCGCTTGCCGCCCTCTGCGAAGGTGACGGTCGCACCGCCGAGAGCTATCGGCCGTGGCCATGAGACAAGACTGCGCCTTCGTCGTTGTCGGCAGAGGAGGGGGCCGGGGGCGGCAGGGAGCGCCTGTCAGTCGTGGCTGCTGCGACGCATGCAGGGCATGGGCGAGTTGCGGCTCCCGGACGTTGTGAACCGGCCGGCGCAAGAGTATCCTGACCGCATGGCGGACCCGACGGCGAATGGCAGCAGCCGCCCCGCCGGTGGGCCCGTGCCGGCGCTTTCCGAGCCGCGGCCACTGGCGGCGGAGGATTCAGGCGGGATCGCGCGGCTCGCGGCCCGGACCTTTCCACGGAGTCTCGCGGTGTTCGTGCGGGCGGGGTACGAGGGCTTCGTCGTCGATGGTGCGGATGGACTTGCTGCGGCCGTCCTCGTGCGGGTGATCGCGCTGCCGGGCGATCGGAGGATCGGCTTCGTCGCCTGGGCGATGACCGATCCCGCATATCAGGGGCGCGGCCTTGCTCCGCTGCTCGCCAGGCTGGGCATCGCGCGGCTCGAGGC